>NC_013943.1:644415-966623 GCF_000025725.1 Denitrovibrio acetiphilus DSM 12809 | reverse complement strand
CAGACATCGTGCCAAGGTATGCAAGTCTTTCAGAACGCGACATCTCTTTCTGCTGATGAGAGATTTTTTCCAGTGACTCCTTCAGACGGCAGGACAGATCCTCTATTATCTCTTTGAGCTGGCATGTTTCTGAAGAGCTGTATGCCGGCAGAGAGAATTTAAACGGCAGATCCAGAACATTAACTTGTGATAGCTGCGCATGGAGAGTCGTAAGCGGACTTGTAAGCATCTTACTCAGATAAATACCTGCAAGCGCACCTAACAGGATTATGATGGTATTAGAAATTGCCAGATATTCAACTTTTCCTAAAACATCAATGAGTATTGACCTCTTATCAATATAAAAGGCTATCACTCCCACCGGGCTGACACCTGCATTTACTTCTTTTTCTATTTTTGTAAGTCTGTTGTCTTCCTGCGGGGGTTTCCTCAGCACTTTCGCGTCTGTAATGTAGTTGCCCTGAGGATCAAAAACTATAATATTATCAATGTGGTCTATATTTTTTGAGACCTCACTGATCATTGTATAAAGACTGTATATATCATCAGTAATAATAGCCTCAGAAACATCTTTTTTCATTATGCTAAACTGCGAATCAATGCTGTATTGTGCGTTTTTTGAATCGTTTGAATATTCGAACAGAAATACGATCAGAATATTTATCAGCATCGTAAAAAAAGCAAGAACCGCAACAAGTAGGGCTATCCGTTTACTGAAGCTTTTGGGGGTTATTCTTAGAATTAAATTCTTCAACCGTTTCACTGATTTTCCTTATTACATTGAAATCTTCCATTTCTGCCTCAACAAATCTATCGATATTCAGAAATTTCAGAATTTTTACTCCGTCTGGATCTTTATCCATGTTCAACAGTAAGTAACGTATTTTATTAAATATCTCGTCACTAATGTGAGAAGATGCTACAACCGGCGGAGAGGTCATTTCAGGCAGGGTATAAATGATTTTTATATTCTCAACTTTCTCAGGCTGTTTCTTTTTTATAAATTCAAAAATAAGGCTGTCTACTGCGGCAGCTTCAACTACTCCTTTGTTTATTAAAAAAATTGATTTATCGTGGCTTTTTGTATAGTAAATCTTGCGCAGTATTTTTTCCGGCGATTTATTGAAATGCTGAATCAGCAGGTAAGACGGATAGATTGTCCCGCTGTTGGAAAGTCTGTCGGTGAATGCAAAACTCCGCCCTTCCAGATCAGAGATATTTTTAATATCAAATGATTTATTCGTGATTATATAAGATCTATAAGATTGTTTACCAGCAACTTCCGGCACTGCCAGTATGCGCACTTCGGACTCATCCAAAGCAGCTATGGCTCCCGTGCATATGAAAGCAACATCAACCGCACTATCTTTTATCATCCGGTTCATAACGTCATAATCACGCTTGATAATGGTTTCCACCTCCATACCAAGCTTATTTCCAATATAGTTATTAAAATCATAGTAAAGAGCCAGCGACTCATCTGGAGAAACTATAGATGCGATGCCTATATGGAGCGGCTCTGCAAAAGATGCCACACAAACCAGAATGATGGATAGTATAAAAAAAACGTATTTCCCCATGCTTCAGCTTACCTCAATAAATATATTCTGTACATATATATGATATTGATGCATTGCAAGAAAAACAAGGGTTTGATTGAACCCTCAACAAAAGCCTAGCTCTGCAGCCTCCCTGAAAACCCAGGTGCAGCAAACACCTTAACAGACCCGTTTTAAATACTATCAGTAAAGGAGATATTTTCTGTCATTTATCCCTTTTGTAAAAAACGGGACATTGTAAACCGATGACACATCTTTCTCATCAAACTCGTCAGGCGAACAAAACCTCCTGACTTCCCCTTTGTCAAGCAGCAGAATTTTATCTGCATATCTCATAGCCAGATTTATGTCGTGCATGACCACAACAGTATTAAGAGCTTTTGTTTGGGTAACGTGCCTGATTATATCCATAATCTCAATTTGATTCCGTATATCCAGATGATTAATAGGCTCGTCCATCAAAACGACATCAGTCTCCTGTACAAGTGCCCTGGCTATAAGGCTTTTCTGAAATTCTCCGCCGGATATCTGCGTAACACATTTTTTTCTGATATAGCCTAAGTTAAGTTCCTCAATAACTTTATCAGTTTTTATTAAATCATCCTTTGAAACCCGCCAGCTTATATAGGGTTTGCGTCCTATCATAACTGAATCTTCCACAGAACACGGAACAGCCTGATTTGCCTGAGTGAGATAGGAAACATATGTTGCGATACTCCTGCGGTTCTGCTCTGCGACATTCATTTCACCGATAAAAACGCTGCCGTGGGAAGGTCTGATCCGTCCTGAAATAATATTCAACAGAGTGCTTTTACCCGCTCCATTCGGACCGATCACAGCGTATAGCTGACCTTTGCAGGTTTCAAAGCTCACAGACCGCAATATGTTTCTGTCGTTTCGTCTATATGAAATATTGTCAACTTTAAGCATCTTTCACCGACCTCTTCAAAAGGAGAAACAGGAACACAGGCACCCCCGTAAAGGCTGTAAGTATCCCAACAGGAAGGCTCAGAGGGGAAACAATACTCTGCCCCAATATATCCGCAAAAAGGAGAAACACACCCCCCAGAAGACCGGAAGCAGTGATAAGAAAAAGATGCCCGCTATGCCTGAACACAAGCCTGACCATATGCGGTGCGATCAATCCTACAAAACCTATGACACCGTAATATGCTGTCGCCGTGGCAGCCATCAGAGATGTTATCAGCAGGGATATAAGCCTAACCTTTTTCACATCAACACCAAGCCCCTCTGCCGTTGCCTGCCCCCACCTTATCACATCATAATCCCAGCTGAATTTTATAAGCGCAAGACACCCGGCAATCAGAACGCCTGTGATTATAAAGGCTTCTGTCCATCCGCCCTTCCCCAGATCTCCGAATGTCCAGAATACCGCAGCGGCAAGTTGGCTATCTGTGGAAAAAAACTGCAACAGCATTGTACAGGCGTTAAAGAATGAAGACATTGCTATCCCCACCAGAATAAGCCCCTGCGCTGTAATACCACTGAAAAATGAAAACAGCAGTATTACACCAGATGCTGCCAGCGAACCTGCAAAGGCTCCTGCAGCTATGCTGTGGAGCTTGCTCAGAACAACTCCTGACCCTATGTGTGACAGTCCGCCAGCACCCATTACAAGTATGGCGAATGAAGCTCCGAAAGCCGCTCCGTGGGATATCCCCAGTGTAAATGATGAGGCAAGGGGATTGTTCAGTATATTCTGAAGTACAACTCCTGTTACAGCCAGACAAGCACCCACAACCACCGCAGCTATTATCCTCGGCAGACGCAGGTTCCATATTATATATTTCAGATCATCATTCTGTCCGTAACCGAAAATAGCCTGAATAACCTCTCTCCAAGAGACATCCAAAGCCCCGTGCTTGACAGCGTAAAGAATAAGCGCAAACATCAAAGCTGCCAGTGCCGTACAGAAAGCGGTTTTACTCAACGCCATTGATTTCTTCCGTAATAAGCGTTCCGCCACTCATTTTAAGTTTTGCATACCCGCCGGTGTCTCTTTTAAAATATTCATACAGAGGCTTTCCGTAGTAAAAAGTAAATATCTCGTCAGCCTTTTTCACCGGATCCAGCAAAGCATAACGCTCCGGATAAGCCGCCTTTGCCATCATAAAAGCATTCGCAATCATAACCTCTGGATTCACAAAATATGAGGTGTCAGGCAAAAGGAGATAAACTCTCCCCTCTCTGAACGCAACTAACCTCTGGAAAAAGCCGGGATCGCTCCTCATCTTCTCCTTAATAATTGAAAACCCGTTTCCGTCTATGAAAAGCAAAGAAGGATTACTGATCAGAATGTATTCTCTGTTTATAAAAATCTGTCCCTTTCTGCCGAAAGAATCAGCAGTGTTCTTTATCCCAGCGATCTGCATAGGCAGAAAATCAGCAGATGTGCTCTCAAGTCCCTGCATACCTTTATAGGAGATGCCTCCGATGTATGCACTGACAGGCTCTTCCGGTCGATAGTCCAGCTCTTCTATCAGGTTTTCTGTAAAACTGATCAGCTCTTCAGCCCTGCTCTCTCTGCCCAGAACTTTCCCCGCTGTCCTGAATGACTTGTAAAACACGTCAGGGGCAAAAGACGGAATTCCGTAGCTGAGGGCTACAACAGGGATGTTTAATTTGCGCTGGATAAGTTCCGGTTCTGACTTCTCCACAGACACAATAAATATCACATCCGGCTTAAGCTTTATAAGCATCTCATAGGAGGGAATCCTTATCGGGCCACCTTTCCCTATTGTGGGTAGCTTGGTCAGCATTTCGCTATTCGCGTAGATATAAGGTTTTGTGAGAAACTTTTTCTGCTCGATGTCTTCCGCGCCCACCGCCAGATCCTGAGCACCAAGGCACGCAACAAAGCTCATACTGCTGCCTATAGCAACGAGCCTCTCTATTTTGTCTGGCACTACGACATTTCTGCCAAAAGCATCAGTAACCGTTCCTGCGGAAGCGGATGCCGCCGTGATGAGGAGAACAACAAGAAGAGCAGTTATCAGATTTCGCATATGATCATCTCTATTTTATATTTTATTCTCTCGGTATATGAGCCGTCGCTGTTTTTGAAGTTTTCTATATGGCTGAGAATAAAGCTTTCGTCCATCTCAACGTCATAACTGCTAAGCATATTTCTGCAACAAACCGCCATCCCTTCCGCATGTCTGTTCTGAACCCACTCACCCTCCACGGGGTAGGCGGTGAATTCCCGTTTGTTTTCTACAAGCCAGTCTTCCATATCCTTACCGTTATTGAACTTTCTCTGAGTCACACCGTGGTGTCTGTAGACCTCTGCCATTACATCAGACTGCATCACCCCAGCAAACCCCATAAATATCAGCCATCTATCCGTATATTTAAAAAGCTTTTCACGGGTATAATTATCATGAACAGCCGGAGTCATTGAACAAAATATAAGGTCAAACCTTTCATCTGTCTCAAAATCCTTCCAATCTGTCAGAACTGTGCGTAAATTTGTTATATTCTCTCTCTTTGCATCAGTGTTCAGGATATCCAGCATCTCTTCCGAAATATCTGTTCCCAGAACAGAGGCAGCCTCCTGAGCAAGACGTATCGTATACATCCCGGTTCCGCATCCGACATCCAGTATTTTCTGTCCGGTAAAATCCACCCCGTGTTTCTTCGCTATGTTGAGCATCCGCGCTTCATAGTTATTTTCACATGGTTCATACCTCGGGAAGACCTGTGCTTTGCCGTTCCAGAATTCTTTCTGTTTTATTGCTACATGCTCCATCTTAAACTAGTCCCCATATTAAATCCCATTGACGGATACCCCCAGCTCTCTTCATAGTCTGTATCGGTTATATTTTCAGCGTAAAGTTCCCATGTGACGCTGTCACTTATCTTAACCTTTACACTCCCATCGAGAGTTGTATAGCTTCCTAAATTTTCGACATCCGTTGAGCTCCGCGCATAGTACCTTTTACCTATGTAGTTCACACCAAAATCAACAGTAACATTTTTAACCGCTTGCCATGTTGTGCCTAACACAATTTTATAGTCCGGTATATAGTCAACTTTCTCCAGTATCCCGTCAGGATCAGCCGGATCGTTCTCTTTTTTAGTCTTTTGATACGTAACACCCGCCCGGACGCTGAGGTCTTTTACAATGTCATAGCTGGTATCAGCAGTAACTCCCATAAATTTAGCATCGGCATTATAAGCGGCGAAGCGTGTCTTGGATGTTGAGTAGCTGACCGGCACAGGCTTATGCATAATGTAATCTTCAACATCATAGTAAAAACCGGAAAGACGCACATATCCGGCTCCGGGGAAAGTGTGCTTCAGTACAACGTCTAGAGCGTTAGCTGTTTCACCTTTAAAACTCCTCCCCTCCAGATATTCAATCTCACCGGAAATGGAATTAGAGTTCCAGTATAGCTCAGGTATCGTAGGTGTCCTGAAGTTACGGTATGCATAGAAAGCTATCTGATCATCATCCGTTAAATTTAACGAAACACCCAGCTTGGGAGTAAAAACATCATCGTCATAGTCTTTTGTCACCTGATTGGCGGAAAAGTTGTCATAGCGTACTCCCAGATTAAAACTCACTACGTCATTAAGTTTGTATTTCTCTGATATGAAAGCACTGTTATTGACAGCATAAGAGCCGTCGTTAGAAGACGCCATTTTACCTGTCCATCCATTAGGACCGCCTATGTTGTAGTTTTCGTCTATATGCTTCACAAAGATACCGCCGGATTTAAGGTGCTTTGTTTCCACTCCGAACAGAAGTTTATGTCTGGCGGTTTCGATCTCTGCTTTGGCTTTACCGCCGTAGCTTCTGTCAACAACAACCTTCCTGTCCAGCACAAGGTCACCGTCATCCGTAAGGGCGGGGTCAAATGTGTCCATAGGACTATTCTGTGCCTGAAGTCTCGCCTCGACATCAGCGTAGTTTTTCTCATGTCTGTCTTCAATATTTTTATAAGCTGAAATTTCTGCGTAAGCGTTATCGCTGATCGGTTGAGTGAATTGGACATCCAGCATATGTTTTGTTTTTTTCCAGTGTGCGTTGTCGCCGATAACAGTCATAGAGGGCGTCGGACTTCCGCCTGCAAAGTATTCACCGCTTGAAAGTGGGAAATCACCGTCTATTTTGCTGTTATACCCCGCAACATCCGGATTTGAGTCGCTGGTAGGGTCACCGTCATTACGATTAGACCGTATCAGCCCCCTTCTGGTTTCGCTGTAATTATAACCGAAAATCAACTCACCGCCTCCGGGAGTACCTATGAAAAATTTCGGTGCAAGATGGAATGATGAATAGTCGTTGTTTCTGAGATATTCGTCAGCGGCCTGATGACTGACTCCAACACTGATGCCAAGCTCTCCTAGCTGTTTTGAGTAGCTGCCGCGGATGTTATGATAATCCTTTTGCGATCCCCAGCCGCCGGCTGTGCCGTATGCGCTGAAGCGTGCATTTTTGTCCGGACGGGCAGTATATGCGTTAATAACACCACCGAGAGCATTATTACCATATTCAACAGAACTGCCCCCTTTGATAATTTCTATCTTGTCTATATTGTCGAGCGGTATTGTTCCGAAATCTATGTAATTACCGCCCACTGTTCCAGTTGAGTTGATGGCTCTGCCGTCGAGGTTCATGAGGATACGCTTGCTCCCCTGCCCTCTTATAGACAAAATGTCGCCGCTGTCACCGAACGCCGCCTTTCTTTTAAGTGAAATTTCGGGTTCTTTTACGAGGAAGTCAGCAATGTTGTTGCTTCTGTTTTTTTCTATAACTTTCACTTCCGACGTATCCAGCTTTTTACCTGTGTCATCGGTATATGCCCTTTCGTTAACGTTTATCTCGTCCAGGTAGATTGTATCCAGCATAAGATCATCGACACAGTAGGCAAAACCTGCCGACAGTAAAACAAATATCATTAAACTAATTTTCTTCACACTCACCCTCCGTTCAATATTTTCAGAACTCTGATAACATTGAAACTCATTAAACTGAGGAGTACCACAGCCTAAATTAACTGTCAATAAAAGAATAATACTTTTTTTAAAAAAGTATTACTTTGCCATTGATTTTGAAAATAGCGGGTGTTAGAATCATCCGGATCAAGTTCAGCATCTGAGTATAAGGAGTGGCTAATGCCGTCGATGAAATACATTATCGATTACGGAATCATAGGTGTACTTGTTCTCATGAGCATTCTCGCTGTGGCAGTTTACATTGAGCGTCTGAGAACTTTCAGAAAGATCGTACCCGCTGATTATAAAACTGTTCAGGCTTATGAAGCTGTCCTCACAAAAAGGATGTACATCGTTGCAACTGTTGGCAGCAACGCACCTTATGTCGGTCTGCTCGGCACAGTATTGGGTATTATGCATACTTTTTATGCAATAGGCGCAAAAGGCACAACAGATGTGAACATGATTATGACCGGTCTGGCGCTTTCACTGAAGGCCACAGCAGCAGGGCTTGTAACCGCTATCCCTGCAATTATTCTGTACAACATTCTCAACAGAAGAGCGAATGAATTAATACTGTTGAAAGAGGCTGAAAATGAGGGAGAAACCGTTTGACTCTATAAATGTCGTTCCGTTTATAGACATTATGCTTGTTTTACTTACGATTGTGCTTGCAACAGCGACTTTTATGACAACAGGTATGATCAAAGTTGACCTGCCGAAAGTCAGTTCCGCCGCCGCACATACAGAGCCGGTTCTGATCACTCTTACAGATAGCGGAAAGTATTATATCAAAGACAAGCCTGTTACGCTTGAGGACCTGTCTGACCTGCTGGTCACTCTTGACAAAAATACCCTTGTTAGCGTTGCCGCTGACAAAAATGCGACAATACAGCCATTTGCGTCTCTTATGTCTCTGCTGAACAAGAACAACTTTCAACGTGTCAGCCTTTCCACAGAGATACACGAGTAAAATGTTCAGGTCTCTGGCTGAATCAGCAATTATACATCTACTTATGTTTGCAACTCTGCTCTGGTTTTTACCTCTTATGGGTAACAAGGAAGTGCCTGCGAAAAATGAAATTATAACGCTTTCAACTTTCATAGTTCAAAAGCCAAAGCCTGCAAAGAAAGAGCAAACGACTGTTAAAACAATTGAAAAATCAAAAACGCTGCCGGACAAGGCTCCTGCTTATGTAAAGAAGAAACCAAAGCCTCTCCCCTTACAAAAAAAGGCGAAAACTGTAAAACCTCAGCCAATACCAACGCCCGTACCAAAGCCGAAAGTTCCAGCCAGAAGAGAAATGCAGCCAACAGTTTCAGCCCCAGCAACCGCACCTATGCCGACGAGCCGGAATGAAGATGTGATTACACCTATGCATAAAAATGTTCCTGTCAAAACAAGCCCCTCGCAACAGGAGTATGAAGAGCAGGCGAGGAAAGCGTACATCATGCAGAATCAGAAGCAGATATTTTTATCAATAAAAAAGGTTCTTCAATACCCTCTTTATGCCCGCAGAAAGGGGTGGACAGGCAGGGTCATCGTCTCTTTCCTTATAGAACGGGAGGGGAGTGTCCGCAACGTGAATGTTCAGCAGTCAAGCGGCTATGACCTGCTCGATGAAAAAGCAGTTAAAGCTGTACGGGATGCCGCTCCATTCCCATCAGGTGACCAGCCGATCAGACTGGTTCTGCCCGTGTCGTTTAATCTTAACTAGCTCTGCACAACCTTACAACTCAATAGAAAAATAGGTCTTTTATACCCCAGAGCGGAATGCTTGCTCTTGCCGGCATAGTCGTTAATGACAGCCTGGTGATGTTGACACGCTTCAACGACCTGCTTGCAGGTGCAGTGTACAAAATGCATTGTCCGAAGCAGGTTCAAGCAGATTCAGAGTTATCCTTCTGACAACTGCAACCACTGTGTGCGGACTTATCCCTATGATGCTTTCAACATCCGAGCAGACACAATACCCTACGGCTGTGTCGCTAGCTTTTGGTGAGCTTTTCGCCACTGTAATAATCCTTTTCCTGATATCTGTGCTGATGGGAATTGTTTATGATATTAAGTACATCTTCGGTCAGTTATGCAAATTTACTGCACAATAAAAACAGAACCCCGGCAACCTTTAGGTTCTGTTTTCTAATTGCTGGCATAGTATCCTCTTTCCCAAATCTTTAAACAAAAACCCCCGCCCTATTCCTCATAAACAAGGATATCTCCTGGCTGGCAGTGAAGATGCCTGCATATAGCCTCAATAGTGGACACTCTTATAGCTTTAGCCTTTCCGGTTTTAAGGATAGATAGATTTTGCTCAGTTATCCCTATCAGCCCGGCGAGCTCAACAGATTTCATTTTTCGTTCTGCAAGTAAAACGTCTAATTTAATAATAATAGGCATTACAACTCCAGAAATTAAACTGTGAATTTATTTTCTTCTGCCAGAATCCGCCCCTCATCCACAACCCATGAGATAACCCAGATCACACATGCTATAAGGAGAGTGAGCATCTCACTGCTGCTCACTCCGACTGTTAACACCCTGCTCCCCGGAGGATTACCTATAGAAAAGATCACACTTGTGGCAGATTCATATACAATAGATGAAAATATCCATAATATAAAAGCTTTTGCCAGTCTTTTGAAAAACAATGAATGATCTGATGTAAAAACCATCCCTTCTCTGTATAAGCCAAACAAACGCCTTATATAATAAAAACCATACATAAGAACCCCCATAGGCAGCAAACTGACACCAAAGCCGATTAGCTGCAATGACGGAGAAAGTTTGTTCTGTATGATATTTTCCGGTGTCATATTAACATTTATAAAGCTTGTTGGCAGGTCATTTATCCGCCACCAAAAAATAATATAGAAAATTGGTATCAAAAAAAGTATCGCAGTAAGTATTTTATAAAATACTTCACTCACTTTTTTTATCTTTGCGATATTTCCCATAATTACACCTCTTAGATTATTCATATTTGCATCATAATAGATTTTTCTCAAAATTCAATAATTTTTTATCGAATTTCAATAATAAATCTATACTGATTAAATGACTTAAACGAAATCTGTTCTGTCACAAAAACTTATCGAACTCTATGAAAATATCTGGCAAGGATTCCGGTATGTGGTATCTGCTATGAGGTATAGAATATAATGTATTTTTAAGAATGACTTACATAAAGATTGGAAAATACAGTTAGCCTGGAAAAAATAAACCCATAGATACATTGTTAAAAGACTTATTCTGAAACGGAGAGTCCCCGATATTATCACTAATACCGGGGACTGAATTATTTTAAGTTATCTGCCTGAACATGCTTATTAGTTTTCAATATCTGAACCTAATGCTCAGGAGAATAGCTCTGAAAACCTTAGTATGTTTCGATGAAAAGCTCGAAGTGCTCTTGTTTGTGTGCGCAGACAGGGCAGACTGTCGGAGCTTCTATACCGGAATGAACATGTCCGCAGACGAGACATTTCCATTGAACAACTTCATTCTTTTTGAAGATCAGCCCATCTTTCATATTCTGAGCAAGTTTAAGATATCTAGCTTCGTGGTGAGCTTCTATCGCAGCAATTTTGTTAAAAAGAGCTTCTATATGTGGGAAACCTTCCTCAGCAGCTATCTTAGCAAAGTTGGGATAAAGAATTTCCCACTCTTCATGTTCGCCGTCAGCAGCATATTTAAGGTTGTCCAGAGTGCTTGAAAAGGCAACCGGATAGTCGGCGTTGATGTTTACCATAAGAGGCATCTCATCAACCCCGTCGCAGGCATACTGAAAAAAACGTTTTGCATGCATTCTTTCGTTGATAGATGTTTCCAGGAAAATGTTCTGTATCTGTTTGAATCCTTCTTTGCCAGCAACTCCTGCATAATAATCGTATCTGTTACGCGCCTGAGATTCACCAGCGAATGATTTCATAAGGTTTTCTAATGTTGCAGTTCCTTTAAGACTTTTAGCCATTGTAATAGCCTCCTTGTGTTAATTATTAAAACATACTAGCACAAGTTGAAATTCTCTGCAATTTATAAGGCAGTTTTTCTTGTAATAATTTTTATCAAAAGAATTATATGCTTTTTTCTCCTGAAAGCACAATACCATTTGTTCTTTTGCTGTCGCTTTTATTAATTTTGACATACTCCTCCAGAGCTTTTGCCTGAGAAATTTTTCTTATTTTATATATGTCCGTGATGTTGCTGATGAGTGTATCAACCAGTGATTTGTCTAATTTATTTGCATGGGCAAGCTCTTCCATAACCGTTTGTGCTTCCGTAACAGACATCCCTGTACGGTAAGGACGTTCTTCTATAAGAGCTGAGAAGACATCTGCAACAGCAAGAATCTTCGCACCTTTTGAAATAGATTTCCCTGTCAGTCCAAAAGGATATCCGGAACCATCCAGCCTTTCATGATGAAAAGATGCCCACTCAGTGACTTTTTCAAAGCCTTTGATCTCGGAAAGAATCCTGAAAGTGTGGTAACTGTGGGATCTCATTACAGCGTATTCAGCTTCACTAAGCTTACCCTCTTTTTCGAGGATTTCCGGCTGTATTGCAATCTTACCCAGATCATGAAAATATCCTGCTATTTTCAACAGCTTACAGTCTTCGTCACCGAAACCTTCCAGCCTGCCGAGGGCATAAGCAACCGCAGCAACTCCGGAAGAGTGCGAAGCAGTATAAGGACTTCTGAAATCTATGATATAGGAGATAATTTTCGAGAACTGTGATAGTTCGTCAAGAGACAGTTCCTGCCGCTCTTCCCCAAACTCTTTATCTATAAGTGTTCTGAAATTTATATCATCTAAAGCAAGCCATGAATAATCATTCTCAAAAGCACGAAGAAAAGCGTCAACCGCGTCAGGAGCAAACATACTCCCTGATTGGGATCTGACTATTTCAATAAGGTTGTGTTTCTGAGTTAATACGTGTTTCTCTTTATCAATCAGGGTCTCGATGGTATCAGCAAGATGGACTATATGTCCCTCAAAAGGAACTATTTCATTATGCGCAACGTGCCCTCTGCCGCCGTTCCACTGGTGATGATGATATTTAATGATATTTGCGACTTTTGACAGGGGTTTAAAATCCTTTAACAGCAGATAACCTATCTCAGCATGTTCTTCAACATTTTCGTCTATAACATTATGCAGAAAACAGGTAACCTCCTGATCGGATAAAGTACCTATGTCATGCATAGCTGCGGCAACGATAAGATCATAACCTCTGACATCCCCTATATGCATCTCCTGCCCTATCATATGAGAGATGTAGGCAACCCTCTGATGATGTCTGGTAACATTATCGTTTACAAGATCCACTGTGCTGGAAATTGCGTTTACGATACTTCGTAGATTAATTCCGGTCTTAACATCGGACATATAAGCCTCTTAAAATCAAATGCAGCATGTATTTGATTTTGACTATCATTATCATGACATTATGTCAATATGTTTTATAAGATTTGCCACTGAAAAAGTGAACAATAATAGGCTTCTGTATGCATAGTATAGGAACTATACATATCTTTGAAAAAGAAAAAGACCGCTTGCTCAGGGCGGTCTTTTTACTAAGGGGGTTCTATGAAAAGTTTACTACTTGGATTATCCCTGATATGTTCAGGGTGTTTTTGTTATATTACTTGCCGTGATGCCAGACAAATCCCCAATAGGCAGCGATTGCCAAAACACATGCGGTTCCTAAAGCTATTGCGTACATAATGCACCTCATAAACAAATTATTGCTCTCTTGTATTTATTGAAACAATATACCTCTAAAATAATAAAACAAGCGTTATTTTTGTTTCATTAATGCAGTATTAACACCAGTTTACAGCACTATGTTTTATTTCTATAACTTTCTAAAAACCATAGCTATTCAGAAAACAAATAGTACCGCACTATATATATCTAAAAACTATAGATTTGTCATAATAATCTTGTTTATAAGTAGTTTAAATTGTTTGAAAAGCAAATCGCAGTACAGTATCGCTAAACAGGTATATACAAAACATTTATAAAAACGAGTACAATTGTTTAAAATACCAACATTTACAGTGTAAAAAAAAATTTGCGGAAGGACGCAAACGTCCAACCGCAAACATAATCTCTTATCTATCAAGGCATTGAGAGCCAGTCTTATTCAAAAATGTTTTATATAAAGACCTACTCCGGTTTCACACCTGAGTCGATGATTATATAAATATCCATAGGCATTACCCCTGCGGATGCACCTACATCTTTCAGAGTGTCTGCCCCTTCCGCCTTAATATCATAATGGTTCAGCCTCTCAATGGCCTCCTCAAGTGTTAAACCAAGGCTTTCAGCGACATCAGCAACATTCTTTTTCCCCATACCGGATCCTGTCATAGATTCATACTTTGACATATCCACGCCATTCTGAACACCGTCATACATCTGAATAGGCTCATCTTCCGCCCCTTCTTTTCTGGTTGGTTTCAGAATTTCATAGATATGAGCAGGATCAGTATTATTATACTCTGCCACTGTTTTCAAATTCTGTTCCATGGTAAACCTTATTTTTGCATTCTGCAATACCTCAACAGCCTGGTTCTCATCAAATTTCATTCGTTTTATAAAGGCAGACAGAGTTGTGAGTTCTGCATGAGGATACGGAGGATTGCCTAAGGATTCTTCATAACCTTCTTTCACACTATCAAGGGAATTAACAACAGTACCGAAAGGCGGGGTCAAGGTCAGAGTACCGACGATAAAAACCACTGAAAGCAATAAGCCGAAAACAGTTTCTCTCGTAAACACTACCACTTTGCCTGCACGGTTTTTCATATAGCTGAATAAGGGTTTCCAGTTCAGCCATATGTGCAGAACCATAACAGCAATAAACAGCATAGACATGGTTGTATGTGTCTGATTATACATGGTTTTATCCATACCAAAAATGCTCCAGTCAGCCCAGTATGCTATACGCCCCGGTGGCGTAATGTACATCACTACCCCGCTGAACGTCAGATAAATAAAAGAAAACAGTGCCGTCATAGAAACAGCTTTACGCAAAATACTCCTGCTCATGTGTTACACCCCATATTCATTATTTAACAGTTGCAAGAACTGTATAATATTACCATATAGCACCATGCAATGTCGGTGCCAAATAGCATATGCTCATAAGTATCTATTAATCATGAAAAAGAAATTAAAGCTATTGTGCTGATTTTGCACAGATGTGAAAATTCTGCACAATACTGTTTTCAAATCTGATTTTGTATTATATAACTTCATAATGAAAAACATATTATTCGACCTTGACGGAACACTCACAGATCCTCATGAAGGGATTATCAAATCAATAAAGTACGCTCTGGACAAATTAAATGCGCCAATACCGTCTCACAATAAGCTTAAAAAATACATCGGTCCACCTCTTTGGGAAAGTTTTAAAGAGATGCTTAATACCGACAGCGACGCAGAAGCCAACAAAGGCGTTATGCTCTATCGTGAGAGATTTTCCACAAAAGGGCTCTTTGAAAATCAGCCCTATGATGGTATCGACACTGCTCTCAGCTACCTTAATAACAAGGGATATGCTCTTTACATATGCACTTCCAAACCACAGGTATTTGCAAAACAGATTGCCGAATATTTCGGGTTCGATCATTACTTCAAAGGGATATACGGGAGCAATCTCGACGGAAGCCTTGTGGACAAATCACACCTTATAAGCCACATCCTCCAAAAAGAAAATCTGTTGTCTGTTAACTCTTCTATGATAGGTGACAGACGCTATGACATACAGGGTGCCTGCAATAACAAAGTCACTCCTTACGGTGTTTCATACGGTTTTGGAAGCCCTGATGAGCTTAAAGACGCAGTTCGGATATTCAATACTCCCGTCGAGATTACTGAACATTTCTAAACTAATGGTAAAAATGCCAAATCAACTTTTACTATAACTCCTTTATGTGTGATATAATACATCATCGGAGGATTTGTATGAAAAAAACTATTATTGCAGTGCTAATAGCGCTGATTTCTCTCCCAGCAACAGCGGAACAGATCGGATCAATCTACGCCGGTCCTGTTCTTGGCTACCACTTTTTTGATGATGACCAAAGGCTTGACGACAAAGCTGAAATAGGTGCCAGGCTCGGATACTTCTTCATGGAAGACCACTCTGTAGAGGCAGAAGTGGATTACACCAACACAGACCACGACAAAGAAGGCTCACAGGGAGCAACTTCAGTGTCGCTGTCAGGTCTGAAATTTTTCAATGTCACAAGTAATTTCCAGCCTTTTATATTCTTAGGGGTCGGGGGGCTCTTTCAGGATGACAACATGGCATCACTTGTGGGCGGTCTCGGTGCAAAATACGATATCAACGACTTTGTGAGCTTTGATTTCAGAGTCAAAGACATGTATCATTCAACAGGCAGAAACGACATAATCCCTTCTATCGGTCTGAACTACTACTTCGGTAAAGCTCCTAAGCCTATGGCTCCGAAAGCTGAACCGGCAAAAACTGTAGTAAAAGAAGAACTGGCAGAAGCTAAAGTACAAAAGAAAGAGGCTGCGGCTGTGGTTAAAAAAGATAGTGATGGTGACGGGGTGTTTGACGATGAAGACCAATGCCCGGACACACCTGACGGATATCCTGTCAATGCCATGGGCTGCACTCCAGACACTGACGGTGATGGCGTATACGACTTTGAGGACAGATGCCCGAACACTATAAAAGGCGTAAAAGTCAATTCTGCCGGATGTTTCACCGCACGTACACTGGATGTCAGGTTTAAAACCAACAGCTCAGAAATTGATGAATCATATGTGGATGACATAATCCTCTTTGTTAAATTCATGAAAGACAGCCCCGCTATAAATATAGAAATTCAGGGGCATGCCGACAGCAGAGGTACTGATGACTATAATATGGTGCTCTCTGAAAAGCGTGCAAAATCTGTCGCTAAAATGCTGACAGAAAAATACGGTATTGCCGAAAACAGAATCTCCGTAATAGGCTACGGAGAAACAAAACCAATTGCTCCAAACGACTCACCTGAAAACATGCGTAAAAACCGCAGAATTGACACTGTAATCAGATAATAAAAAAGGGGTGCCTTAAACAAGCACCCCACTTTTATTTTGATTGTGCAGACACCTTAGTCAACAGGTGAAAGCTTCTCGTTTATAAAGTCAAAGAGATCCCATCTGATAGTATTAATATTTCCCATATAGGTCATCTCTTCGTCACCAGAAAGATAGAGGACCTCCTCTTTTGAAAGTCTTGTTTTTTCAAATTCGTTTTTGAAAGTGAGTTCTCTGTCCGTCCAGCGCTCAAATGTGCTGAAACTTAGAAGTACAAAGTGTTCCGCTTTAAAAACGAACCGAGAAAGTACAACAAACTTGTCTTTCTGGAGTCCCCTGTCGTATATTTTAAAAATATCACCGACACCGTATTCCTGTTGTTCGATCATCTCCCGATTCACCTCACGATATTGAAACACGCACCTGTGTTTTGTTATATCATTGCATCATTGGTGCATTCCCGCAAGGGAATTTTGAATATTCAGTAAGATTTCATTTGTTTTTAACACTCACGAAACCTCTTTTATAACGGGGGTTTACAGCAATAATGAATTAGCGCTCAACCATAACTCAAAGCCCACATCCTATATATAGAGGAAATATACTCTTAAAATATAAAAAACATTTCAGAAGAAATATTTTTCACATAATACACTTAGCTATTTAAGGCTAAAGTCTATATATCTTCTGACTTCTTTATGCAGTCCTACTCTGTTTTTAAAAATAACTTTATTTAACTCAAAAAACCTATCCATTTCATTAAAGTCAACTATGTCCATATAGTCCCCGGTTACCTTATCTTTAACCCGTACAACTTTCGTCACGTCATTCTCTTTTATCTTTCTGCCTTGAATCTTTTTCTTGTCTTTATAAACATAGACTTCGCAGTTTTCAGGTTCACAATGAAGGTCAACTTCCTGCCATGTCATATCTTCAGAGACAAGCATCCACCGATGTTCCATCTTTCACCTTTCCTTTTTATATAAATCTAAATTGCTATAAATATTATTGTTTACATACTGTTTCTTATCGATTCTTTATTCAACATAATAGAAATTAATGTTTTTCACAGTAGCAAATTAGTTTATAATTATACAGTATAAATTCACAATGAGGCCAAACCATGAAAAAGCTGTCAATAATCGCAATAACCTTATTAGCGGTCTTGGCTTTCACTATATATAGCATTTTTTTGAAACCCCATAACAGGAAATATAAGATCGCTGTTCTGAATTACAGTCCTGCTGCTGAATGTGCATTAAAAGGGCTTCGTAAGGGTCTTGAAAAACAGGGATACATCGAAGGGGGCAATCTGACTATTATATACCACGGATGCATAAGTGACAAAAAACAACTCCCAAAGGAAGCGGCAGAGCTGGCAGCTCTGAACCCTGACCTGATATACTCCATATCCACACCTGCAACACTCGCAGCTAAAGAAGTTGGAATAAAAACAGGCATACCTATAGTTTTCGGCCCCGTAAATTCTCCACTGGAGTCTGGAATAGTCACAAGCCTCAAACATCCTGACGAAAATATCACAGGGGTGACATTCGGACCGCAGGAACCGCGTAGACTAGAGATGCTCACCCGTTTTGTTCCAGAGATCAAAAGAATTCTGGTTCCCTACAACCCTAATGACAAAAGCCCGGTCATAAGTCTTAAAAAGATTCAACTGGTCGCCGAAACTCTCGGACTGGAGATTATTCCTATCGTCCTCACATATGAAGGCAACTTCAGCAAACAGCTTACGAATGCACCACTTGACATCGATGCTGTCTTTTCGCCCACTGACTCCATGCAGGTTTCTTACGCTAAGGCTATAGCAAATTTTGCAATACAAAGAAAACTACCTTACACCTGCCCGCAAAAAGAAGGGGTTAAAGCTGGTGCACTGTTTTCATATGGCTTCAGTCTGGAAAATGTCGGTGTTCAAGCGTCAAGGATAGTTCATATGATTTTAAGCGGCACTCCTGCCGTGGAGATTCCTGTTGAGCTTTCAGAATTCACACTCTCCATAAACATAGCAACAGCAGAGCAGATAGGGCTGACTATACCAGACTATTTAAGCAGTAATGCTTTTATTATAAGGCAGTAAACCATGTTTAAAACTCTCAGAGCTAAGGTAGTCGGGTCTTTCATCCTGCTGGTGATAATACCTATTCTAATCGGAGCTACCGTAATACTCACACAAATAAAAAACACTGAGATGAATCAGCTTAACATCATTCATACCCAAATGACAAAAAGAGTAGCATCTGAATTTGAAAACTACGTGAACAATAACATGTCACAATTAAAACACCTGACAGACCTCCATAATATGCCCTTCAACACCCCGGCAAACCTGAAAGACAAGCTCACCGCTCAGATTATGTTCAATAACAATTTCGATCAGCTTATCTTTATTGATGCCGAAGGAAACGAAATTGCTCACGTACACAGGTTTAAAATCTTACCCATACATCAGGATAAGAAATATGCAAAAGAGATGGAATATCTTTATCCCAAACTTAATAAAAGTATGTACTTCGGTGATGTCAGCTTTGCTCCTGAGACAGGCGAACCTATTGCTGATATATCGTTTGACGTAAGAGACCTGGTCAGTAAAGAGTTCAAAGGAGTTATGATAACATCTCTCCGCCTGAAACCCATATGGAATCTGCTTGCGAATATCAGTGTCCAGCCAGGTCAGCAAATATATATTCTGGACTCCGACGGACGGCTGGTCGCACACCCTAACCCCTCTATGGTGTTAAGAAATACTATATATAAGGTATCTGACGAAACTATCACAAAAGGGATCACCGGAGACCTTGCCTATATATGTTACACAAAGATCGACTTGGGAAATCAGCTGTTCACCATAGTTTCTGAACATAAAATCACCGAGGCATTCAAACTGCTGAACTACATTGCCTTCATCATATTCCTTGTTGTGGCATCAACTATTGCTATGTGCATCCTACTAATGACATACAACATTAAATGCATTGTTAACCCTATAAAACACCTCGCCGCAGTGGCAAAAGAGATAGAAGGCGGTAACTTGAACAAAACCGTAGATATAATATCTCATGACGAAATAGGCGAAATGTCAGAAGCATTTAATAGAATGACTAAAAAACTGAAAGACAATAATATGCAATTGCAGGAATTCAATATAGGGCTGCAAAAGAAAATCTCTACTGAAATACAGAAAACAAGGAAAATGGAACAACTGCTGTTTGAACAGAAGAAGTTCGCCGACATGGGACAGATGATAAACGCCATCGCTCATCAGTGGCGGCAGCCCCTCAACAACATAGGTCTTATTCAGCAATATTTACATGAGGGCTTTCACAGCAAAAAAATGACTGTGGAGGAGTTCGATTCATACTCACAATCACTAATAAGCATTGTTCAGAACATGTCAGCGACAATAGACGACTTCAGAACTTTCTTCTCAGCAAATAAGCAAAAAGACAGGTTCAATGTTGTCCATGCACTCAAAGACTTTTTAAAACTGACAAGTGCACAGCTGGACAGCAGCAACATCAAATACAGCATAGAATGCAAAGCCTGCGACAACAGGCACATATATGATGTGAACAGTATGGATCTGATATGTAAAAATACGGAAATTGAAATTCTCGGACACTCAGGAGAATTCAAACAGGTTCTTCAGAATATTATATCTAACGCAAGAGACGCATTCATGGACCATGAAACACCAAGCCCTGCCATTACTATTATTCTGGATGTGACCAAAACCAGTGTCATTCTTACATTCAGAGATAATGCCGGGGGCATACCGGAAGATGTTCTGCCTAAAATATTTGACCCCTATTTCACAACGAAAGACGAAGGGAAAGGGACAGGTATAGGACTCTACATCTCTAAAGTAATAGTAGATGACCACTTCGGCGGCAGACTAAGGGCGGAAAACATAAATGGAGGAGCAGAATTCATACTAACTCTGCCCAAAGCACCGGCGAAATTTGAAATATGATCAGAGCTTTTTGTTATCACGCTCTTTGATCAGCTCTCTGTGTTTCCACGCAAAAGCAGATATGTCCTGAAGAAGATCAAGATCATAAAGCCCCTCGAACTGCTCCGGCATCTTATTCCCCATAACAACATCAAAAAGATCATTATCGAAGATCTTCTCAAGAAGGACATTAAGCCTCACAAGCTCCTCTTCACCATAACTTTCCGGAAGAAAATTAGTAACGTATTCTCTGAGGAATATCTCGTTTTCGAGCATCGCACGCCTTGCAGCCTGAAATATCGCCTTCTTTTTCAGCATTTCAATTTTATCCATAGCATATCTCCATACAATTAATATTTACACACTTTCAGGTTCAACTGTCACCGAAGAAAATCTGTGGTATATCACAAACCCCGGGGGAGTATTTTTAGGTTTTTTCACATGTTTCTTCTGGGTATAATCTACTGTAACTTTCAGATCATCCTTCGCCTTGCTCAGCCCGGCAACTATCGCCGCACATTTTTCAATCTCCACATCTGTCACTATTCCGTCTTTGCGGAAAACAAGGTGAGCTGACGGTATCTTCTGGGCATGAAACCACCAGTCAGACGGATTCGCAAACTGAAACACGAGCCTGTGGTTACTCACGGAATTTCTTCCAATGTAGGCAGTGCCTTCGCCTATCTCTATTTTATCAAACTGTTTCTGGTTAATCTGACGCTTCTGTTGTTTCGGAGCTTTCCTCTTCATCTCGAGGGCGAGTTCACGCAGTTCGTCATCATCAGCGGAAATCTCTATGAAATAGAGCTGTTCCAGTGCAGAGTCTATGTTATTGTCGATCTCTTCTATACGTGCCTTAAGAATAGGCACAGAACGTTTAAGTTTATCAGACCTCTTATAAAGTTTTTCAACTTCTCTGTTAACATCAAACGCTTCCGGTATTTCGTACAATATCTTATTTACACCATTTTCTGTGTATTCGTCCAGCTCAACCGAGCCTCTTACATTTTTTAATTTATATATATTACTTTTTAGAAGTTCTGCGGATGATAACAGCTTGTCATATTGTTCAGCCTGAACAAGTTCCTTTTCCAGCTTAGCTTTCAGAGTTATATATTTTTCTCCCTGCTTTTCGAAATAACGCATCAGCTTCTTTCTAATACTGATATCCCTCTTCGCTTCCTGCTTAACATCTGTCAGGGTAAAGATATCATCAAACCTGACCTCCTGCCCGCCGGTAAAAGGTTTAAAAGGTATGAGCTTGCCTGCTTCGTCCAGATAGAAGATATCATCATCAATGGATTCTTTTATAAAAACAGCGGTTTCGTCAAATGAGTAGTTGTTCTCCATATATTTTATGGCATGTTTGACTGTAACAGGGTAAAAGCCAAGCAGGTCTGCAAAGTTGTCAGTATCATATCTATCCAGATTCCGACTTTTGTTGCTCTTCGGCATCTGATACTGTTTGCCTATACCTATTTCACGGTCGGCGTCAGGATTATTCTTACAAAAAGTCCATATAACCATACCGTCTTCGTTTACCAGCATGGCATTAGACATCTTACCTATCAGCTCAAAAACAAGCCTGTGCGACTCTATCTTTCCGCTTGGGCGGCGTTTTTTAATATCAAGATAAAACACGCGGTCATACCTGCGACATCCAATGCTAACTATCTGCCCGCCGTTAAGCCTGTCTAGACTTTTGTCTGCAACCCCTTCATGGGAAAAGACAGTATGAACAGAAGGTTTCCCTCCTGTGATCTGCACCATGACAGAAGCACGATCATCAGAATAAACCCCTACGCAGAGGCTGTCTTCCGTGACAGTAACCTTCGTAACTTTATTCCCCTCATATCTATTTTTCAGAATATTAACTGCTTTTGTGATGCTGAGTCCGTCCAAAATATCTCCTCCATTCTTTGCAGAAGTGCATTATACTACATAAGTCGGGTGAAAATAAATCACCTATTTGCTTTTCGATGACATGAAGTGCATCTTCGTAAAGTTTTTGAGTGAAACACGCTCAACCCTCTTGATTTTTTCGTCCGGATGTATATTATTAAAATCGTATAAATCATACGAATTAATCATTAAATCAAAATAACTATAACTATTTGCCTTTTAAGGAGGACTAACTATGGCACAGGAAAAGATGCAGTTCAAAACGGAAGTGAACAAACTTCTGGAGCTGATGATTCACTCACTATACTCTCACAAGGAAATTTTCCTCAGAGAGCTGATATCAAACGGGTCTGACGCCATCGACAAACTCAGATTCGAAGCTATCAAGAATGACGCCCTCACAGAGGGGGACGCAAACTACAAAATTAAGCTGACAGCAGACAAAGAAGCCGGCACCCTCACAATATCAGACAACGGCATCGGTATGACAAAAGATGAGGCTGTAAACTCACTCGGAACTATAGCTCACTCCGGCACAAAAGAATTCATGAAACTGCTCGAAAGTAAAGAGGTCAAAGACAACCCGGAGCTCATCGGTCAGTTCGGTGTGGGGTTTTACTCTGCGTTCATGGTTGCGGACAAAGTCACTGTTACATCCCGTAAAGCAGGCGAGGACAAATCTGTCGGGATCAAATGGGAATCCAACGCCGACGGTTCTTTCACCATTGAACAATGCGAAAAAGAGACAAAAGGTACGGACGTTGTTCTGTATATGAAAGAGGAAGATAAAAACTATCTGGACGAATGGGAAATAAAAGAAGTTGTCAAGAAATATTCCGATTATATAAGCTACCCGGTTGTGATGGACACAACAAAAAAAGTTGAAGATAAAGACGTCACCGAAGAGGAAACTCTTAACTCTATGAAGGCTATCTGGCTGAAAGATAAATCAGATGTAACTCAGGAAGAGTATAACGAGTTCTACAAACACATCACACACGACTTCGGTGACCCTCTTAAAACTATACACTACAGAGCCGAGGGGACAACAGAGTTCAATGTTCTGGTTTACCTGCCTAAAAAGGCTCCGATGAACATCCTCTACCCTGAGTATAAATCAGGTCCTGCACTTTATGTCCGCAGGGTTCAGATCATGGAAAACTGCGAAGACCTCGTACCTGTATGGCTCAGGTTCGTAAAAGGTATAGTTGACTCATCGGATCTTCCGCTGAACGTCTCACGTGAGCTGCTGCAAAAAAATAAGATGATGGATATCATCCGTAAAAATATAACTAAAAAAGTTCTGGAAACCATAAAAGACATGAAACAGAACGAGTACGAAACATACGTCGGTTTTTTTGAAGAGTTCGGCAGGGTAATCAAAGAAGGGATCCACTTCGATTTCGCCAGAAAAGAGGAGATAGCCGACCTTCTGCTTGTTCAGTCCACATCAACAGAAAGCGGTAAATACACAACTCTCGCTGACTATGTATCCAGAATGAAGACCGAACAGAACGAAATATACTACATCACAGGTAAAAACAGAAAAGAGCTTGAAAACAGCCCTTACCTCGAAGCTCTGAAAGAGAAAGACTACGAAGTCCTCTTTATGACAGACGAAATAGACGACATTATCATCTCAAGCCTGATGAAATATAAGGACAAAAACTTCAAGTCCATCCTGAAAGGCGACATCAATCTCCAGACAGAGGAAGAGAAGAAAGAGAGCAAAGAAAACTTCGGTAAGCTCACAGACAAGATAAAAGACATCCTCGGGGATAAAGTCAGTGAAGTCCGCCTCAGTGCCAGGCTGAAAAACTCTCCGTGTGTACTTGTTTCCGGTGACGGAGACATAGACATGCAGATGGAAATGATGCTGAAAGCTATGGGGCAGGCAGTGCCGCCGAGACAGAAAATTCTCGAGCTCAACCCGACACACGCTCTAGTCACAGCACTTAACACCGAGTTTGATAAAGATGCTGAAAGCCAAAAAGTTGCAGACATAGGGGAGCTTCTCTATAATCAGGCACTTATACTGGAAGGGAGCATGCCGGAAGACACCAACCGCTTCACACAGCTTCTGACAAAGGTTATGACTGAAAACGTTAAGTAACATATATTTAAAGGGACAGATAGCATAAAGAAGGAAGTCATCGCGAACCCTCTTTAGAGGGTTCGCGATCTTTCAGCATTATCTGCTACAACAGAAATGTCACTGCGAGGGTCTATCCCGAAGCAGTCTTATATGTTATTAAGCCTGATGCTGGTTAGTAATTAGACATCGTTGTAAGATTGCTTCACATACATTCGCAATGACAGAGAGGGAGATTGTTTCGCCCGTGGTTCGCAATAATATTTTTGTATGCGTTAGATATTTTGAGGGATGCTCCAGATATGACGCTGCCCATTTTCTTTACTCCTTTTAAAATATCATCGACTCGTTTATAATTACTCAAAACCCTCAGGAGATACCATGGACTGGACTAAACTTTTGTCTTCAAATGATTTCTTTAATGAAAACAAACGAAGCGACATAGACCTGAGCAGATCGCCGTTCCAAAGGGATTTTGACAGAATAATATTTTCTGAAAATTTCAGAAGGCTGGACAAAAAAACTCAGGTTCACCCGCTCAAAGACAATGACCATGTCCACTCAAGGCTCCCGCACAGTCTGGAGGTCTCATGCGTTGGCAGATCCCTCGGTTCCGAAGTAGGTAAAAGACTTGTAAACGATTACAAAATGAATCCATTTGGAGATATTCACGACTCTGTTGTACCCATACTTACAGGGCAGATCGTTCAGTCGGCATGCCTTGCGCACGACATAGGCAACCCTCCCTTCGGACACGCAGGGGAAGAACTTATTCAAGAGTGGTTCAGGAAATATTTTATCGCAAACGGTAATGAAAACCTTGAAGAAACAGAGAAAGACGACCTGATGAATTTCGAAGGGAACGCACAGGCATTCAGGGTTTTAACTAAGCTTGCCATGAGCAGAAACAAAGGTGGCATTCAGGCAACCAGCGCAGTTGTCGGCAGCATGCTGAAATACCCTTGGGCTTTCTCTAAAACACTTACGAAAAGTAAATTCTGTGCCTTCACCAGCGAAATACCAGAGCTTAAAACACTGGCGGAAACATGCGGTTTAAAATCATCGGATAAAACACCAAACTCGTACAGCAGACACCCTTTTGCATTTCTGTCTGAAGCAGCAGACGACATCTGTTATAACCTTATGGATCTGGAAGATGCTTACGAACTTCATATATTAAATTTCAATGAAGTTACTGACGTGTTCCTCGGCTTCTTCCAAAACCGGAAGAATTTTGATGCAGACAAATACCTTTCACCCAAGAGCAAACAGTCGATTTCTCATCTGCGTGCCATGGCTGTCTCTGAATGTGTCAACGCTGTTGTGGAAGAATTCTTTGACAAATACAGTGAAATCCTCAGAGGCGACCTCCCCCACAGTCACAATCTTATAGAAAACTGCAACCCCAAAATAGCGGATACTATGAAAGAGGCAAAAAGGCTTTCTCACGATAAAGTTTTCACCACAGACCGCAAAACTCTTCTGGAAATTTCTGCAAACACTACACTATCAACCTTGCTGGATCACTTCTGCGGCGCGGCATACGAAGTTATAAACAACAAAAAACCATCAGGCAACTCAACCCGCCTTCTGAAGCTTATGGGGGAAAATTCACCGTCATCTTCCGACTCTCTTTACTCTGCTTATCAGAAAGTTACGGACTATATCTCCGGAATGACAGACAACTATGCAGTGAAAATAGCTAAACATCTTAACGGAATTGTCGACTAGCTTTATTTCACATTATCCAAATAATAATTATTTAGTTTTGTAACTTTTATCATAAAAATCACACTCAAAATTCGAACATAGACCTATAAGTTTCATAACACGCACAATCTAAACTTAATCCAGCCCAAAAATTATTTATGGAGGATTAAGCCATGCGTAACTTCACTATGAAAATTTTCATGACGGCACTGCTTGTTGCAGTCTTCGCTGTCAGCTCATTTGCTCAGGTTCCAAAGTATGTATTCTATTTCATCGGTGACGGTCTTGGATCATCACAAAGACAGGTTGCCGAATACTACATGCAGCAAAAAACCGGAAATAAAGCATACAAACTGCATATGGACAAAATGCCTGCGGTTGGCATCAACACCACGTATTCCGCAGATACGTTAGTAACAGACTCAGCAGCGGCAGGAACAGCCCTCGCCACAGGATACAAAACAAATAACGGTATGATATCCATGCTCCCTGATGGGACAAAAGTTGATTCTCTCATGGAAATCGCAGAAAGCAAAGGCTGGGTGACAGGCATAGTCACAACAACAAGGCTCACACATGCCACTCCTGCTGTTTTTGCATCCCACAACATATCCCGTGACAACGAAAATGAAATCGCAGCCGAAATGACACAAAGCGGTGCAGAATATATAGCAGGCGGCGGTTACAGACACTTCGTACCAAAAGACGGCAGCCTCAAATCAAAACGTAAAGATGACAAAGACCTCGTAAAAGAGCTGGCTCAGATGGGCTACAAAACTTTCGTAGGCGAGAAGAACGAACCGTCATACTTCCGCAACTATGTACCTGCCAAGGGTGACAAAGTTTTCGCAGCTTTCTCTTACAGCCACGCACCATATGAAGTTGACAGAATATATAAAGACATGAGCTCTACCCCTTCCATAGCTGAGATGACAGAGAAAGGGATTCAGGTTCTCGCAGGTCACGATAAACCTTTCTTTATGATGGTCGAAGGCGGACGTATTGACCACGCCTGCCATGCAAACGATGTTCTCGGGTCAATAATGGACACAGTTGCTTTTGACAAAGCGATAGGTGAGGCACTCGCTTTCTACAACCAGCACCCTGATGAGACACTTATCGTTGTTGTAGGCGACCACGAAACAGGCGGTCTCGGACTCGGCTTTGCTAAAAACTATTTCCTTAAAATTGAAAAACTCGACAAAGTAAGACGCTCCATCGATGACAGTATGGCAAAAGCATACACCGGTGATAAAGAGTCATTTGTGAAGTTTGTGGAACAGTATTACGGACTCGCCGACATGACGACAGACGAGCGTGTTAAGCTTCTGCTTGCTATGGAAGCTCAGGATAAAGGAGCAAACGAAGCATCGTCATATGGCGGTTACACACCAACACAGATAGCCGTTGCACACATTCTGTCTGAACGTGCAAATATCCAGTGGACAACCTTTGCACACACAGGTACACAGATCCCTATGTCTGCCGTAGGTGTTGGTGCAGAGCAGTTCGTAGGGTTCAAGGATAACACAGAGATAGCGCAGACCCTTGCTTCTCTGCTTAATTTCAGACTCGCCGATGTTAAAGTTGCTTCCAAGTAATTATTAAGAAAATTATACAGGGTACGCCTTTATGGTGTGCCCTTTATTTTTCATCAGGGTAATCATGAAAAGACTGACAGCATGGATCATAGTTTCTGCACTTATTGCGACATTTATAATTTTAACTCTATACAACCATCCTCTGAAAAAACAGGATGAAAATTTGCTTTATTCCAAAGGAGTTGTGACTAATGTTGATAACGACGACATCACCACAGTAGGCATATCCAGCATAGGCTTCCAGCTCGTTGATGTACTTTTAACAGAGGGCGATCATAAAGGCAAATCTGTTACAGCGAAAAATGATCTGCTGGGGCAGCTTGATGTTGACGAGGTTTATAGAAAAGGGGATAACATCGTACTTGTCATGCACGTTATGGACGACATAATACACGAATCAAAAACCCTCAACAGGAACAGGCAAGGGAACGAAAGTCTTCTTTTCGGAATATTTCTGGCTCTTCTGCTAATTTACGCAGGATTCACCGGACTAAAAGCGATGTTCTCTTTTGTGGCATCCCTGTTTATACTCTGGCGTTTTCTGATACCTGCGCTTTTGCGGGGGGAAGACCCGCTTCTATATACAATCATAACCCTGACTCTGCTAACCGTGGTAATAATATATTCGGTCGCTGGGTTTAACAGAAAGGCTCTGGCTGCTGTACTTGGGACACTCACGGGGCTAGCAATAGCCATATCGCTTACACTTATATTTGGTGAAAGGATGATGCTGTTCGGTCACACGGCACCTTTTGCAAGCACACTGCTCTTTTCAGGATATATCGGACTTGATATGCGGGGTATATTTTACGCAGCTGTTATTATCGGCGCATCCGGAGCCGCAATGGACATCGCTATGGACGTTTCTGCGGCAATGTATGAGGTTAAAGAGCAGAGCCCTGACATACCCGCAGGTCAGCTCATAAAATCAGGGCTGAATGTTGGCAGGACAGTTGTGGGAACGATGACTACAACACTGCTTCTCGCCTATTCCGGAGGTTACCTGACAATGCTGATGCTTTTTGTTGCTAAAAATTCATCTTTCATACGCATATTGAATATGAAGATGGTTGCAGCAGAGATATTCCGTACACTGGTGGGCAGCATCGGGCTTGTGATGGTTGCACCTGTCACGGCAGTTATCGCCGGCTGGCTCTTCACTACAGTATTTGCGAAAAGTAGTAAAAAACAAGGGTAAAAAACAATCCCCCTGCTCCGTCATTACAAACGTATGTGAAGCAATCTTACAACGATGTCTGATTACTAAACAGTATCAGGCTCAATAAAATAAGACTGCTTCGGGATTAACCCTCGCAGTGACGTTTATATACAGAAATGTCATTGCGAACGTATGTGAAGCAATCTTACAACGATGTCTGATTACTAAATAGTATCAGACTCAATAAAATAAGACTGCTTCGAGATTAACCCTCGCAGTGACGTATATGTGTGCTTTATTTCCCGTTCCGTCATTGCGAACGAACGTGAAGCAATCTTACAACGATGTCTGATTACTAAACAGTATCAGACTCAATAAAATAAGACTGCTTCGGGACAAACCCTCGCAGTGACGTTATACGTTATACGTTATTTTTATATCCCCAAATATGCCTTTTTAACTTCTTCATTCACCAAAAGATTCTGTGCTGAGTCTTCCAGAGTTATGCGTCCGTTTTCCATAACATAACCTCTGTTTGCGACTTTCAGTGCAAGGTTGGCGTTCTGCTCCACAAGAAATATTGTAGTCTTATCCTCTTTGTTGATCAGCCTGATTATGTCAAAAATCTGACGTACGATGATGGGCGCAAGCCCAAGTGACGGCTCATCCAGAAGCAGAAGTTTAGGCTTTGCCATTAGTGCTCTGGATATTGCAAGCATCTGCTGTTCACCGCCGGAAAGTGTCCCCCCCTGCTGATTACGCCTCTCATGAAGCCTTGGAAAAAGCTCAAAAACATGCTTAAGGTCTTTCTTAATCCCTGCCTTATCCTTACGAAGAAACGCACCGAGGTCAAGGTTTTCCATAACAGTCAGATAAGGGAAGATGTGCCTCCCTTCCGGAACATGTGAAAGTCCCATCTTAACAATATCATCTGGTTTCTTATCACTGATAACTTCACCGTTGAAAGAGATCGTACCCCTTTTAGGAGTCACAATTCCGCTGATAGACATCAGAGTTGTTGTTTTACCTGCACCGTTAGCACCGATCAGAGTGATTATCTCACCCTCTTTAACACTGATTGATACATCATGCAGAGCCTGTATATTACCGTAATATGTATCTATATTATTTATTTCAAGCATCCATATCCTCCCCGAGATAAGCCTTAATAACTTCAGGATTATTTCTTATCTCAATGGGTGTCCCCTCAGCGATTTTCTGTCCGTGATCCATAACGTAAATCCGTTCAGAGAGGTTCATAACAAGTTTCATGTCGTGTTCTATGAGCAGGATTGAAATCTTTTCCTGATCGCGTATCTGACGAATAAGATTGGTCAGTTCGACTGTTTCAAATGGGTTCATACCGGCAGCGGGTTCATCCAGAAGCAGAAGCGAAGGTTCTGTGGCGAGCGCACGAGCTATCTCAAGTTTTCTCTGGTCGCCATACGGCAGGTTGCACGCCATCTCATCACTGAACTTCTCAAGTCCCATCTTTTCAAGTATTTCATAGCTTTCGGTAGCTGCTTTCAGCTCTTCTGCTCTGGTTTTTTTATCGCGGAAAAGTGCACCGAGAACCTTTGCTTTCATACGGCAGTGCTTACCTATCATCACGTTTTCCAACACTGTCATATTAGGAAATAACCGTATATTCTGAAAGGTTCTGGCAAGACCTCTCTCTGTTACACGATTTGGTTTAAGACCGTTCAGCCTGGCTACTGCACCGGAATGCGTCAAAGCCTTGATGTCCCCCTTTGAAGGGTTATATATTCCGGTGATGCAGTTAAAAAAAGTGGTCTTCCCCGCACCATTGGGTCCGATGAGAGCCACAATCTCCTGTTTATCCACGTAAAGATCAACGGAGTCCACTGCACGCAGCCCACCGAAGTCCATTGTAAGTCCGTTAACGTTTAATATATGTTCCATATTTACTGCCCAAACCTTTCATCTTCTGCGTGAAACGAATATTTTCGCCGGAAGTTGCTCACAAGCCCCTGCGGACGGAAAACCATCATAACCACCATCGCACCGCCAAAAACGAGCATACGGTATTCAGAAAATGCTCTGAGGTATTCAGGCAGAAGTATCATAATCAGCGCACCAAGGATCACCCCCGGAATAGACCCCATTCCACCGAGAACTACAACAGAAAGTATGATTGCTGACTCAAGAAATGTGAAACTCGCAGGATTAATAAATGTAGTTTTCGCTGCAAATACAACCCCCATGAGCCCAGCCCAGGTAGCTCCCAAAGCAAAAGCCATCAGCTTTGTTCTGGTGCGTCCGACCCCCATAGCCTGGCAGGCAATTTCATCCTCTCGCAGGGCGAGCCATGCACGACCTATGCGGCTGTTTTGGAGTCTGTTTACAAAAAATATGGTAAACAGCGTAAATAGCACCATAAGAAAATATATAAAAATTGTTGACTGTTCCAAAGAAAAATCTATACCAAAAAATGAAGGTCTGTCGATATTGGCAATACCGCTTGGTCCCATTGAAAAATCATTCCAGTTTTCAAGAACAAGTCTGATGATTTCCCCAAAACCAAGGGTTACAATAGCGAGATAGTCACCACGGAGACGAAGCACAGGAAAACCAAGAAGCACACCAAATACCGCCCCCATAAGACCGCCCACAGGCAGCAGGAGCCAGAAGGATAAGCCGAAATAATGGTTCAGCAGAGCATATGTATAAGCACCAACTGCATAAAATGCTACGAAACCAAGATCGAGAAGTCCGGCAAGTCCCACAACGATGTTAAGACCAAGTCCCAGCACAACATACATCAACGCAACTGTTAAAATATTTATCTGATAAGCATCTGTTACAAATGGGAATATACAGAGGATAGCGAGAAGTGAGAAAACAACAATACGAAGGATCTTCGGATTTTCCATAACTGTCTGAGTGATGGTTTTTTTATCCTGAACATCCGACTTTCCGGCACGCTCCTTTCGCTCCAGAAGGTATCTCCAGAGCATAGAGACAAAAAAGACACCTACTCCCATGTAAAACATGTTTTTCCATCGCCACATCACGAGATTTTCTATAGTGTTGACTTTGATAACGATAATAGGAAAAGTCAGAAACATAAACCATATGGCGACTTTAAGTGATTTGATCATATAGCTCATATCACACCTTCTTCGTTTCTGATCTGCCGAGAAGTCCGGCAGGTCTGAATATGAGTATCAGAACGAGCAGTGCAAATGCAAAAACGTCTTCATAGTCACTGGAGATATATCCGGTTGCAAAGCTCTCTGTCCAGCCAAGTATCAGTGCACCGAGCACTGCACCGGGGATACTCCCGATACCGCCGAGAACAGCAGCCGTGAATGCCTTTATCCCAGCAATAAAGCCGATATAAAAGTTCACCTGCCCGATATGGTTCGCAATCAGCACACCACCAAGGGCAGCAAGAGCCGAACCGATTATAAAAGTCACAGAGATTACCCTGTCAACATTTATACCTATGAGAAGAGCCATGGTTTTATCCTGCGCTGTCGCACGCATAGCCTTGCCCATATTCGTAAACTTGATAAAGAAAGTCAGCAGCAGCATCACAATAATGGTTGTCGAAACGATTGCCAGTTCGGCTGAACTGAATATATGTGAAATCGGCTCCATAAACTCGAAGTCGGGGATAAGCTGTGGAAAAGGCAGAAAGTCTGATGTCTGAGCAAGAAGCACATAATTCTGTAAAAAAAGTGACATGCCTATTGCACTGATAAGCGGAGATAGTCTGGGCGCGTTACGAAGAGGCTTATAAGCTATCTTCTCTATCGTATACCCGTATGCGGACGAGTAAACAACCGCGGCAAGTGTTGCTATGATAAATATAGCTGCAACAGGCCAGCCGAGTATGGAAAAGACACTGGCAAATATCAGGGCTGTAAAAGCCCCTATCATGTATATTTCCCCGTGGGCAAAGTTTATGAGCTGGATAATACCGTAAACCATGGTATATCCCAAAGCTATAAGAGCATAAATGCTCCCTCTGGTCAGCCCGCCGAGGAAAAGTTCAAGGAAGTATTCCATATTATTTTATCCCGTAATAAGCAGAGGGGTACATAAATGCACCCCTCTGACATTTTTGATATGTGTTTGATACGAAATTTACTTAACTTCGACGTATTGTCCGTTTTGTACCTGATAAACAGCAAAACCGGCACCGATAGCGTCGCCTCTTTCATCGAACTTGATTTTTCCGATAGGAGTGTCAACCCAGTTGCTTCTGAGAGCAGCAGTTACTTTATCGTAATCTGTGCTTCCGGCAGCTTTGATAGCTTCTGTTATGGCAACCATAGCAGAATATGCTTCTATGTAAAATGCACCTGGATCTTCGTTATAAGCAGCTTTGTGGTTTGCTATAGCTTGTTTATTAAGCGGATTCATAGAGTTATCTTTAGGTCCGGTGGCATATCCGCCTTCTGCGTATTCTCCGGCAACTTTGATAAATGTATCATCTTTCACACCATCATCAGAGACGAAAGCAGCTTTAACTTTTTTCTTTTTCATAGCTGTGATGATTTTAGAAGCTTCAGGGTGGTAACCGCCGAAGATAACCGCATCAGCCTTGCTGCGTTTAATTTTCTGAACAACAGCAGTATAATCCACAGCACCAGGTGTCACACCTTCAAAAAGTACAACTTCAGCTTTTTTGCCATCTTCGATAAACATTTTAGCAAACTCAGCAAAACCTTTACCGTAGTCCCCTTTATCGTGGATTACAGCGATCTTTTTCGCACTAAGTTTATCAATTGTAAAGTCTACTGCAAGCTTAGCCTGAGCGTCGTCAGGGGCAATTGTTCTGAAAAAGTTAGGATAATCCCCGCTTTTGGTAAGACCGGGGTTTGTTGCAGATGGTGACATAACTGGTATGCCCGCTTCTGTGTATGTACCGAGAGCAGCTTTTGTTGCACCGGAACAAATGTGTCCGAGAACAAATATAACTTTGTCTGTAACAAGTTTATGGGCTGAGTTAACTGCTATTTCAGGTTTACACACGTCGTCGGCTTTGATAAGTTCGATTTGTTTGCCAAGCAGACCGCCGGCAGCATTTACTTCGTTCGCATAGATTTCTGCAGCTTTCGCAGAAGGGATACCATAAGACGCGAGGTCACCTGAGTGAGCTCCGGCAACACCAATCTTAATAGTTTCAGCGTTTGCGACTGATGCTACAGTCATAACTGCTGAAAGAGCGATTACGGATAGAATTTTTCTCATTCTAATTCCCCCTAGATATTAGTTTTTCAAACGTAGGCAGTTATAATAATGAAATAATACTATTCAGTCAAGATTAAGTTTATGCGTAAACACTTGTCTAAAGCCCGACTGGAAAGGATTTTATTCACTTTTTCCTTCTTAACAAAGCCATAGTTTCGAGGTGATATGAGCCGGGAAACATGTCACAAATGACCATATGTTCAATCTTGTAAAACTCTGAAAGTCTTGCAGCGTCCCTTGCAAAAGTGTTCGGGTCGCATGAGATATAGATAAACCTGTCTGCATCACTGTTTTTGATATAATTGCAGACCTCTTTCTCCATGCCGGTACGTGGAGGGTCGGCGACTATCATATCAAGGCTTCTTTTGCCCATACCTTTCATATTTTCACTCATGGCGACATGCCATGTCACATTTTTCAGTTTAGTTCTTTCAGCGAGCCGTATGGATGGGGCATAACTCTCCACCGCATCAATTTTCTCGCATTTTCTTGCCATAGGCAGTGTCAGGTATCCTGAGCCGCAATAAAGCTCCAGCCCAAGACGCCCCTCTGAATGCTCCAGCACAAAATCCTGCAAAGCGTTAGAAATGTATCTGTTCCCCTGCAAAAAGGAGTTAAAGCCTACATAAAAAGTTCCATATCTGGTGTCAAATCCGAGGTGCTTTCTACCTATCGCTTTTTCTCCTGATTTCAGACCGTCAAAGCTGAATTTGGAGTCAAGCGCTGCATCAGTTCTGCCAAGGGCTTCACCTTTTTCATTTTCAGTGATGTATATGTATGATCTCCCCTCAACTGCTCCTGCAAGCTCTTTAGCCTTTTCAATCATAGACTTTTTAATTACGGGACATTCATCTATAGGTATGAAGTCATTTGTCTTGAATTTATAAAATCCTATCTTCCCGTCTCTGATACGGAAAGTTGCTCTGTTGCGGAATTCTTTAAAATCAGCCGAAATTATCTCCGGCTCAGGAAATTCCACTCTGTTCCTCTCCAGCGCATTTTTAAGAAATCCAGCCTTAAGTTCGAGCTGATTCTCATAAGAAATATGCCCGAAGACACACCCTCCGCACTTGCCTATATGCGGACAGTAAAGCTCTCCTCTGAGTGGGGAAGGCTCCGTCAGCTTTACAAGCTCGCCGTAAAGCATGTTAGTTTTGTCTTCTGTGACCTGAAATGTCACAACATCCCCTTTTACAGTATGGGGAATAAAAATCACTCTGCCGTCAGGCATTGTCCCGACACCATAGCCGCCATAGGCTGTGTCGCGAATCTCAGTTTTGTTTATCAATCCATCTTCCTTGCATAATATTTTTGTCCTCTTCGGACTGCTCACCATTTATCTTCTGATAAAGAGGAGGTTCAAAACTCATCTCTCTACCTGCATTCTTACGAAACTCCATAAGAACTATTTTAGGCTTAACATACAGGTCAGGACAGACAGACCTGAGCCTCTTCGGTTCAAAGCCGTATTTGAACCCCGCCTCGAAAAGATCTGCTGTCATATCAGCATCATAGCTGAGATACAAACTACCTGAGTTTTTCAGATAGCTCCTGCAAAACCTGAAGACATCTTCGGCACAAAGCGTCGTAGTAAAACGCGCGTTCAGCTCTGTTTCATCTTCAGGAACTCTGCCTGTGTCAGGGTGCCTGTATGGAGGGTTACAGACTGCTATATTAAACTCTCTGTCTGGCTTATAGGTTCTTATATCGGCATTCACAGGGGTGACCACCTCAAGCTTGTTTTGCTCAACTGTCGTTTTAAGGCAGCTGAACATCCGCTTCTGATATTCAACCGCACACACATCGCTAAACCCCTTTTTAAAAGCAAGCAGAGCAGACACAACCCCGCTCCCAGAGCCTATATCTATAAGCGAGGCTTGCTTTTCAAACTTAACAAACCATGCGAGGTAAACAGCATCCACTGCGAACCTGAATCCCTTTGCCGGCTGGCATATCACCAAATTTTTATCAACTATACTATCATTAGTATTAACCATAATAATAACCATTCCAGATATTATTGACAACGTCAGCCCTGCAATTCATAATATATGTAATCATGTAACACAACGTTGAAACAATACAAAATACAAATTGTGTTATGCTTAATTTAGCTAAAAATATCCTATACAGCGCACAATCAATTTAGTCGGAGTTTATATAATGAACAAAAAAACTGCTTCATTGAACCTTAAACTTATCAGCGTTATACTCTTTAGTTTTATTGTTTTGTCTGGTCTGGTCACTCTTACTGCTGTCGTTCAAAGTAAAAAAAGCCTTACAAGAGCAACCTTTGATCAGCTAAAAGCCATCAGAGAGACACAGTCATTCGCAATAGAAACCTATCTAGACATGATTGGTGATACACTAAAATCAATCGCAGCGCAAGAAAGCACTGTAGCTGCTGTCGAAGAATTTGCCGATGCATTCAGCAATTATGACCAATACTATCAGATCAGTGACACTCTGGTCACAAATGATCTTACGAAAAATTATAATAACGAATACCTCCCCAACGTCAACTATAACATACCAAGAAGCAGCCAGAAAAAAGAGATAAAAAAATATCTGCCCTCTGCAATTAACGGAAGACTGCTTCAGCACACTTACATCTATTCCAACCCAAACCCTGTGGGAGCAAAAGAAAAGCTCACACAGACAGAGGTTATAAGCCCTTACAACACAGCCCACAGAACCTATCACCATTCTTTATACGAAGTTATGAATGAGTTTAATTTCTATGATATTTTTCTGACAGATACTGAAGGGAATGTAATCTATACCGTATATAAAGAGAAAGATTTTGCAACTAACCTTACAAATGACATTTATGCAGAATCAGGACTTGGCGAAGTATTCAAAAAGCTTAAGCCTCTGAAAAAAGGTGAACTCGCTTTTGCTGATTTTCGCCCCTACGAACCAAGTTACAACTCCCCCGCAGCATTTCTGGGAACGCCTGTGTCGGCAAATGGCAAGATCACAGGCTATATGATAGTCCAGCTCCCTGTGGAAATAATCAACGCAATATCTGATTTCGGAGGAAAGTACGAATCCGTAGGCATGGGCAAAACTGGTCTCACAGTTCTTCTCGGCTCAGATATGTACATGAGAAATAATCATAGATTCCTTGATAAATTAAAAAAAGATAACCCCGAAGTTGAAACAGCCGGTACAAGTGTTGGTATAGTAAAAATCAACAGTCGCGCTGCCGGCAACTCTGTCGCAGGACAAGAAGGCGCAGAGATAATTATAAGCGGTATGGGCGAAAAATCATTCACCGCTTACAAACCACTGGATGTCTATGGACAAACATGGGGGATTATCGTTAAAAAAGACTATGCAGAAGCGCTCACAGAAGCCTGGCAGCTTCGCAATCTTATTATTGCGATCTCATGTATCATAACCATTATAGCTTTGGCATTGACCATTATCTTACTTAGAAGAATGGTAATCAGCAAAATCAACCAACTTACTAAAATTACGAAAAATATCGCCACAGGTGAAGGTGACCTCACTCTCAGGATCCCTGTAAAAGGTCACGACGAAATAGCTGAGCTCAGCAAATACTTTAATCAATTTATTGAAAATGTTCAGCACATTGTACGTGACGTCCAGAAATCTGCCGACTCTGTATCGATCGGGACATCAGCTCTCGCCTCCACTACAGAAGAGCTGAACCTCACATTCAACGAGCAGGCCGAAAACGTATCAAGCGTTGCAAGCGCCATGGAAGAGCTGAACTCGACAACAACAGAGATTTCGGACAGCTCTATGAACGCTCTGGATAAAGCGAGAGAATCCGGCGATATAACCGCAGAAGGAAAAGTTAAAATTGAGGAATCTGTCAGCAAAATACAAGATATTATGGAACAGACAAAACTGCTAGGGGAAACCGTATCAAACCTTGCAGGCTCATCTGCTAAGATAGCCGAGATAGTTAACGTTATAAACGACATTGCAGACCAGACAAATCTTCTGGCACTCAATGCTGCAATAGAGGCAGCAAGAGCAGGAGAAGCAGGCAGGGGCTTCGCTGTCGTCGCTGACGAAGTACGTAAGCTAGCAGAGAGAACCCAAAGCGCAACAAGTGAAATAGACGGAATAATAAGCGAATTTAAAAGAGAGACAGCCTCTGCATCCCGCAATATGGCATCAGCAGAAACATCTGTAAACGAAGGTGTCTCTATCATGGGTAAAACAAGCAGCGTATTTGACAATATCGTATGCTCTGTTCAAGAGATAGAAACTGCAAATTCATCTATCAACAATGCAATATCGGAACAGATAACAACTTTAAACTCAGTCACGACTGAGGTTCAGGGGATAGCTTCCAGTGTTGAGCAAAGTTCCAACGCTATAAACGATGTAACTATGACACTTGCCGAACAGGACAAGCAGACAGAAGAGCTGAAGGAGATGGTGAACCGGTTTAAAGTCTGATCATTGTTTGAATATCATATATGTGCCGGTGGCAGCGAGAGCAGTGCCGGCACTTCTGTTTAGAACCTTTCCGGAACGTCTTGACAAAAACCCGCCTGTTTTGCCAGCTATAACACTATAGCTCCCCATAACAACTACAATTACAAAAGACACGAGCAAGCTCACAATCAGAAGGTCAATATGGCTCAATGACGCCAGATTCATAAAATTAGGAAGAAAACCGCAGTAAAAGATGATCACCTTCGGGTTCGAAAGTGTTATGAACAAACCCGCAAAAAAGTTGCCGCGTTTACGTGAAGGCATCTTTATCTGCTGCTGCTCAGGTACAAACCGCCACATCTTATAAGCCAGAAAAAGCATGTAAGCTCCTCCGGCCATTCTCACAACCTGAAATAAAAAGTTAAAATTGCTGGCAAGAGCTGTCAGCCCAAAGACAGCAAATAAAAGATAGACAAGGTCTCCTGCGATCATTCCAACAATAAAAGCAACAGAATTTTTTATATTTTGCCTCATAGCAACAGCTACACAGCCCATCACACCTGGCCCCGGACTGGCTACAAAAAGCGACATAGCAACAAAAAACGTAATCGAACTCTCAACAGTCATCTGGCAGCCTCTTTCAGGATATCTTCAAACTTCATAATATTAACATCAATATCATATTTTTCAAGACATCTCGCTCTTGCCTTTCTCCCAAGGTCTGCACGAAGCCTGACGTTTTCAATAAGGTTTTTTATGTTTGTGTATAATGCATCAATATTCACAGGTTCAACAATAATCCCCGCCTCCCCTAAGATCTCAGAAACTGCTCCAACGTCTGTTGCAATACACGGAAGCCCTGTAAACATAGCTTCAAGAAGAGAATTAGGAAAATTCTCCATAAGGCTAGGCAGTACGTAGATATCGAGACTATCCAAAAATGCAGGTATATCACTCTGAAAGCCACTTAGCACTACATTATCTTCAAGCCCGCTGCCAGTAATATACTCATTAAGCTTATCATGAAGATTTCCTCGACCTGCAATCTTCAAAAGAAAGTTATAACCTTCATCTCTTAGCCTCCTAACAGCCTGTAAAAGATAAATATGCCCCTTCGAGCTTGTAAGCTGGCTGGTCACACCTATCACTACTTTGTGCTTTTGAACATGTTCTTTTGGCAGATAGACAGCCTTGTTTTTACTGTTATAAAGCACATTAATTTTATTAGCATCCATAAAATCAAAACACTGTAAAGCACGCTTCAGACCAGCACTCGGAACAATAACGCCATCTGCGATTTTGTGCATCAGCCTGTCTTCCATACGGTTTCGGATATCTCTTGGGAGCCCTATTCTATGAAAAACGCGCACCCCCGCTATAAAGCAGGCAACAGCACCAACATTCAGGTCCTTTGATATATTCACTATAGCAACATCAATTTTTTTCTTTTTAAGTATTCTGATTATCTTAAATATAGATACCGGATTACACTTCATACCTGGGTTAAAGCATCTTGTGTCGAAACCTGCACGTTTACAGGCAGTATCAAAACCAGTCTCGGGTCGCACCACAGCAGTAACACTATGCCCATTATCCTGTAATGACCTACCAAAATCTAAACTCCATGTTTTGACTCCACCCCAGTTTTTGTTAAAATTGATATAGCAAATATTCATTTAGCCACCTGTATTAAAATGATCAAACATTCATATTGATGTTAAGCTATTTCAAACGCTAGACATGCTCGCTATGGAAAGGTGCGCAGCAAACTAACCTATTATGTTCTCTGTTAATGAAGCAAAGATGAAGATTATTAAGTTTGGTATTTTATTGACGTGTTAAACTGGCATGTTTTATAAATCCAGAACTGAGGCTACTGTCTGTGGCAAATCGGCTATGAGTCTTTTTTGTGAACTCCCATTCAGCAGCAATTGAGATTTTTAATGTTATCAATTTTATTATTCAATTGAAAACAGACATAGGGATGTTGAAGAGAGGTAGACGATTCTACTGACAGATTGATGTTAGGCATAGTTTAGTAATAGTCGCTGTTAACGCTGTTATTAATCAAAATGGCGGTGCATTATAAATATGAACATTAAATATTAAATACATTAAATATTTACTTTCAGCATAAAGGCTTATGTAAACCAGTTTTTACCTGATAAAAAAACGGCTGTTCTACAGAATTTACAGACAAAGAAGCACCCCGCCTTATGAACAGGCATTCATGACCTTTTCTTTTATCCTACAGCAATAGACTTATAGTTTTTTATCTGCAATCTGCCGCTGCATTCTATCAGATCCATCCTGACCACTGTCTTGTAACGTATCATATTCTTCTTTTCGATATTACGAAATGCAGCAGTCCATACAACATCAGCCCTTACAGCATAAACATCCTCGAAAGCTTTGTATTCCACATTTTTTATCTGATGCATAGACTCAGAAAAGCCTGCTTTGATAGCGTCGTACCAGTCCTCAACAGCTTCTCTGCCTTTTGATATTTCGCCATAGTGACTAAGGGCTGCTTCGTGTGCAAAATACTTCTCTACTATGTATTTCGTATCTTCAAGACTGTCTATATCTGAATAGAAGTCATTTATAAAATGATTGATATTATTTTTCATAGCCCCCTCTATGTAACTATACTATAAAAACAAAAAGGGCGCATACATAAGTATACGCCCTTAATATATTGCCTAATGTAAATATAGAAGCAGTAATGAAATTACTTAGCTCTGTACTTCTCAGCTATCTGAACTCTTGTGAGTTCTTTCATAAGCTGTACCTGAGCAGAGTTGAAAGCAGATTCATCCGCCTTACGCTCTTGCTCAAGGTTCTGTTCAGCTTTGAGCTTGCGCTCGATGGCTTCATCAAGATTTATTTCTTGACCAAGTTCGGCATCATCAGCAAGAACTATCACCTTGTTGTTGTTGACTTCAAGGAAGCCGCCTCCGACAATAGCAATATAGTCTATCTGTTTGCCAACTCTGTAAGCCATCTCGCCAACCCTGAGAGCTGTGAGAAGCGGTGCGTGTTCAGGGAGAACGCCAAGGTCACCCTCAACACCGGGAGCTATCACTTCTTCAACATCTTCAGAAAGGATCATCCTTTCCGGTGTAACAAGTTCAAGCCTAATTGTATCAGCCATTATTATTTACCTGCTTTAAGTTTCTCTGCTGCCTCGTAAACTTCGTCAAGACCACCCACCATGTAGAATGCCTGCTCTGGGAGATGATCAACCTCACCATCAAGAACAGCTTTAAAAGCCTTAACAGTTTCTTTAAGAGGAACATATTTACCAGGAGTACCTGTAAACTGCTCTGCAACGTGGAAAGGCTGAGAGAGGAATCTCTGAATCTTTCTAGCTCTTGCAACAGTCATTTTATCTTCTTCAGTAAGCTCTTCCATACCAAGAATAGCGATAATATCCTGAAGTTCTTTATATTTCTGGAGTACAGCCTGAACACCACGAGCAACTGCATAGTGTTCCTCACCTACAACACCAGGGTCAAGGATACGTGATGTTGAGTCAAGTGGGTCAACCGCAGGGTAAATACCAAGCTCTGCAATCTGACGTGAAAGAACTGTAGTCGCATCAATGTGTGCGAATGTAGTAGCAGGAGCAGGGTCAGTAAGGTCATCCGCAGGAACGTAAACAGCCTGAACTGATGTAATAGAACCTTTGGATGTTGATGTAATACGTTCCTGAAGCTCACCCATCTCTGTACCGAGTGTAGGCTGGTAACCAACCGCAGACGGCATACGACCGAGAAGAGCGGAAACCTCAGAACCTGCCTGAGAAAAACGGAAGATGTTGTCAACGAACAGCAGAACGTCCTGACCTTCTTCATCTCTGAAGTATTCAGCGACTGTCAGACCTGTAAGTGCAACTCTCATACGTGCACCAGGCGGTTCGTTCATCTGACCATACACCAGCGCAACTTTACTGATAACGCCGGATTCTTCCATCTCTTCCAAAAGGTCTTTACCTTCACGGGTACGCTCACCAACACCAGCGAAAACTGAATAGCCGCCGTGTTCCTGAGCGATATTATTGATAAGCTCCATAATAAGAACTGTTTTACCAACACCAGCACCACCGAAGAGACCTGTCTTTCCACCCTTTGTGTAGGGTTCAAGAAGGTCGATAACTTTAATACCTGTTTCGAGTATCTCTGTACCTGTATCCTGATCTTCAAGAGTAGGTGCAGGTCTGTGTATAGGCCAGCGGGTTTCTGTCTCAAGAGGACCAGCCTCATCAACAGGGTCGCCGGTTACGTTTATAATACGTCCGAGAACGTTTTTACCAACAGGTGCAGTAATAGCCTGACCTGTATCTTTTGCTTGTGAGCCTCTGACCAGACCTTCTGTTGAGCTCATCGCAACTGTTCTTACGATGTTCTCACCGAGGTGCTGCTCAACTTCACAAATAACTGTGTGGTCACCAATTGTAACTTCAAGAGCGTTGTAAATCTCTGGAAGTTGACCTGTTTCGAACTTAACGTCGATAACAGGACCAATTACCTGAACAACTTTACCTATGTTTTCAGCCATTTCCTTGATCTCCAATTTATTAAGTTTATTCTTTATCCATTAAGTGCTTCTGCACCATTAACAATGTCCAGAATTTCAGTAGTAATAGCAGCCTGACGAGCTTTGTTAAACTGAAGCTCAAGTTTTCTTACAAGGTCACCTGCGTTTCTGGATGCGTTATCCATCGCGATCATCCTTGCGCCGTGCTCGCCCGCTATGGATTCGAGTACAGCAAAGAATACCGTGAAGTTAATGTATCTGGGCATTATTTCTTTAAGCAGAACATCTGCTTTGGGCTCATAGATATAATCTACAGCACCGTCAGCAGCAGCCACCTCAGGAGCCTCAAACGCCAGAGGGAGCACTTTTGTTACTTTACCTACTTGTACAGAGGTAGACTTGAATTCATTGTGGATAGTATATATCTCATCAACTTCTTCGTTAAGATAGTAGTCAACAAGCTTGTCGCCTATCTCACCGGCCTCTTCATAGGTTATCCTGCCGCCAAAGGTGATATACTTCTCAAGCACTTCATATCCGCGCTTTCCGAAAGCATCATTACCTTTTTTACCAACCATTACAAATTTAATGTTTTTGCCTTCATGCTCTTTGATGAAAGCTGTGGTCTTTTTCAGTACGTTTGAGTTGAACGCACCGCAAAGACCTTTGTCACTGGTAATAATGGCAAGACATATGTTCTTTACCTCTGCTTTCTGGGCAAGAAACGGATGGCTCTCAGAGTCAACCTTTTCTGCCATATTGCAGCAGAGTTCATAGATTTTATTCGCATAAGCACGAGCGTCATTCATAGCTTCCTCAGCCTTTCTCATTCTGGCTGCGGAAACCATTTTCATGGCTTTCGTGATCTTCTGCGTATTCTGAACGGATTTAATTTTCCGTTTTATGTCCATTATACCAGGCATTTAAAGCTCCTTACGCTGTAAACATCTTTTTAAATTCTTCTGTTGCCGCTTTCATTTTAGCTGAAAGTTCGTCAGAGATTTTACCTGCTGAAACTATCTCACTGAGAATGTCAGCTTTGTTGCTCTTAAGATATGCGATAAATTCTGATTCGAATTTCAAAAGAGCTGATGTTTCTATACTGTCAAGAAGACCGTTAACACCTGCAAAAATAATAACAACCTGCTCTTCAACTTTAACAGGTTTGTACTGTCCCTGTTTAAGAATCTCAACAAGCTTGGCACCACGTCTGAGCTGCGCCTGAGTGGCAGCATCAAGGTCTGACCCGAACTGAGAGAATGCAGCAAGTTCACGATACTGAGCAAGGTTCAGACGGAGACTACCGGCAACCTGCTTCATCGCTTTGATCTGAGCAGAACCACCAACCCTTGATACAGATATACCAACGTTAACCGCCGGACGTATACCAGAGAGGAAAAGGTCTGACTCAAGGAATATCTGACCATCAGTAATCGAAATAACGTTTGTCGGGATATAAGCCGAAACGTCACTCGCCTGTGTTTCGATAATAGGAAGAGCTGTAAGTGAACCAGCGCCTTCAGCGTCGGAAAGTTTCGCAGCTCTCTCAAGAAGTCTTGAGTGAAGATAGAAAACGTCACCAGGGTAAGCTTCACGTCCAGGAGGTCTTCTCAGAAGGAGTGACATCTGACGGTAAGCAGTAGCCTGTTTTGAAAGGTCATCATAGATGAGCAGTGCGTGCTGCCCTCTGTCTCTGAAGTACTCACCCATTGTAGTACCTGCAAGAGGTGCAATGTACTGCATTGGCGCAGGATCAGATGCAGAAGCGGAAACTATGATAGTGTATTCCATAGCTCCGTGTTTTTCCAGTGTATCTACGATACGTGCAACAGTTGATCTCTTCTGACCAATAGCAACGTAAACGCAGATCATGTTCTGACCTTTCTGGTTAATAATTGCATCGATAGCAACAGCAGTTTTACCTGTCTGACGGTCGCCAATGATAAGCTCACGCTGACCTCTACCGATCGGAATCATAGAGTCGATAGCCTTGATACCTGTTTGAACAGGTTCGTGTACAGGCTTTCTTTTTACGATACCAGGAGCGATTTTCTCGATAACGTCGAACTCTTTTGTTTCGATAGGTCCTTTGCCGTCAATAGGCTGACCAAGTGCGTCAACAACACGTCCGATGAGAGCTTCACCAACTGGTACAGAAGCAATCTTACCTGTTCTTTTAACAGTATCGCCTTCACCGATGTGAGCGTACTCACCCATAATAACGATACCGACGTTGTCTTCCTCAAGGTTGAAAACAATACCGTGTACTCCGCCTGGAAGCTCAAGCAGCTCTCCAGCCATCGCATTTTCAAGACCATAGACTTTGGCAATACCGTCACCCGCGGTGAGGATAGTACCGACTTCTTCCATATCAATTTTCTGGTCGAAGTTCTTAATCTGATCGCGTATGATCTGGCTTATTTCTTCAGCTTTGATCTGCATACAGCCAATCTCCTTAACTTTTGTATTCTTATATCAACTGTTCTTTTATCTTGTTCAGCTGCCCTTTGACGCTAGCGTCGTAAAGACTGCTCTCCACCTGAGCAATTACACCGCCGAGGATGGAGGCATCAACTGTTTCTCTGATGGTAATCTTTTTACCTGTAAGTTTGCTCAGAACGTCGTTCAACGAGCTTTTAGATGCATCGTCCAAAGGTGAAGCGACCGTAACAAACGCCTCTGCTTTCCCTTTGTCCTTCATGTCCATAGCTATAACCTGCTCTGCTATCAGGTGAAGCAGGCTAAGTCTGTTTTTGCTGACGAGAAGAGTAAGAAACTTATAAAGGAATTCATCCAGTGCTCCTCTGTTCTTAAGTTCGTCGATAACGGACTGCTTTGCTTCTTTTTTGATAAGCGGGTTTTTCACCAGAACTTTAAAATCTTCAGACGCATCGTAAAGTGCGCTGATAGCTGAAAGCTGTGCTATGACATCTTCCGCCTTACCGTCTGATTTTGCTTCGGAAAAAAGTGCCTGAGCGTAGCGGCTGGCTATAATGTTCTCTTTCATCCTGCCACCTCCATCTTTTTGATGTACTGCTCAAGTAGTTTCTTCTGAGTTGCTTCATCCAGCTTGCTGCCGAGCTTTGCCTCTGCTGCTTCGATAGCAGCAAGAACAGCTTCTCTTTTCAGAGTAACAGTAGCTTTCTTTGTTTCGGATGCGATTGCATTCTCTGCAAATGCCTGAAGCTTTTCGATCTGCCTTGCGGCATCTTCAAGGATGAGCTCTTTTTCAGCTTCTGCGGCTTTCAAAGATTTCTCTTTCATTGTTTCAAGGTCTTTCTCGAAACCTTCCATCTTAATTTCATAATTAGTAAGCTCAGCCTTAGCATACTCAGCTGCATCATTTGCATCTGCTATAGCTTTTTCAATGTCGGCTGTTCTTTTATCAAGGAAATTAAGGAGAGGTTTTTTAGCGAGTTTGACTATGATGGCAACAAGCACAACAAAAACGATGACTCTGTAACCGAAGTTTTTCCAGAGTGCCGTCATGTCGACTGCGTGCTCGCCACCATGTTCGGCTGCGAATGCCGTAAAAGACACCATAGCCAGTGTGAGTGTTGCAAGAACTTTTTTCACTATCTATCCCTCACTTATTTATGCGGAAAGCATTATTCTATCTACAATCATGTCAGAGATTTCAGCAACCATCGCATTCATCTCATCTTTAGCTTTGGCAGACTGAACGGTAATCTCTGCTCTTGCAGCAGCAACTTTGCCGTCAATTTCAACCTTAACAGCCTGAACTTTGGCAGCAGCTTCTTTTGAAGCATCATCTTTTATTTTTTTGTGATGCTCAGCAAGCTCGACTCTCATCTCTGTCATTTTCTCGGCATAGTCTGCCCTGTACTGCTCAACTTTTTCTTTAAGCTGTTCAGCCTCATCCTTCATGCCGTCAATTTTAGAATCTCTGCCTTCAATAGTAGCAAGGACAGGATCAAGGATCATCTTCTTACCGAGAAAGATAATTACAAGAAACTGAACTATCTGAATAAGTAATGTATAGTCTACATACAGCATGCGGAGCTCCTCCAAATTAATTATGAGTTTTTTTCATAACGGTATTCTGTATCTAAAACAGTATTCTGTATACAGTGTACAAGTTAGATGGATATTTATCAAAACTAGCCTAATAAGTCAACATCAACTTTACAAAAAACCTTTATTAAATCGGGTCTCACATTACAATAATACGTCCACTATGACAATACATAATTTAGTGCTTGCAAGGGACATCATTTTATAAAATAATAAAGGATAATTATTCAAAACAGACTCAAGGTAGCAACTTATGGCAAACAGATCAGACTATATCGCATCAGAACTTAGCAAAATAGTTACTCAGATGCTTAAAAACATGGCTGCGAACAAAGTTAAGGTTTCATCTGCGAATATCAAATCACACCTTTTAAGTGATGAACGCTTTGAAGACCTCATTAAATATGCAATGTGCGGGGGAGAAAAGTCTGACCTGCTCCGTTATGTAACCCCCTTAAAAGGATTCGTAGCTGAAGCATCACTTAAAAATGTCGAAGATCTCGTATTTAATCCGGACAAAGGATTTGACGAAGCACAAAAAACTCTCCTCAATGCACTTAGCGATCACATTATATCCCTTGAAAGACGCCAGCACAAAGTCAGCAATTTCATCGAAGATGTCTTCACAAAATTTGTCGGACTTCAGGCAGAGCTCACCAGCAGCTTCTCGAACAGCATTGACTTTGTCGAAGAAGACCTGGCATTAGACCAGAAACTTCTCGGTGACGCAGAAGACATGCACAAAGTGCTGAAAAGTGAAAACTCTATCGAATATCTCCGAACCAAAATGCTGGAATCATTTTCAAACTTTGTTGACACTTTCGGCAGCAAAACTGAAAGTAAAAAGGGGCGGCTGGACACAATCAACAAAGAGTACACAACAGTCAACTCTGAACTAGAAGACTATAAAAAGCAGGTGTCAAAGCTTCAGAACGACCTCAACAAATATAAAACAGAATCCATAACCGATCATCTCACCTCCCTCTACAACCGTAAATACATGGATATAAAGATGACCGAAGAGATCGACCGTTACAGGAGAATGAATACATCATTCTGCATAATGCTTGTCGATATTGATTATTTTAAAAATGTAAATGACAACTACGGGCACCTTATAGGGGATCAGGTGTTAAAGCATCTTGCAAAGCTGCTTAAAGACAGTATAAGAAAAACTGATTTCGCTTTCCGTTACGGAGGTGAGGAGTTCCTCATAATGCTTACAAATGTTGACGTAAGGAATGCCACCCATGTAGCCGAGCAAATCCGCAAAAAACTTAAAGAAACAAATTTCAGTCTGAAAGAAAATTCTTTCAACGTTACAGCAAGTTTTGGTATTGCCCTCTTTGAAAAAGATGACACACAGGAATCCGTTATAAAGCGTGCAGACGAAAGACTTTATAAGGCTAAACAGACAGGACGAAATAAAATAGTATCCAGCTAACTTATCCCTGAAGACCGCAGTAGACAGCACGTAGAACTTTAAGAGCTGTTTCGGCATCCACAATATCTATGTTATCTGCAAGAGTATTTGACCAGTCTATCTGTTTATCGTCTGCCTTAGAGTATAAATCTGTCCCCTTCTCTGTAAGTTTAACAAGTCTGGCTTTTTTGTGATAAGGATTATTTACGTATGTAATGAGTCCTTCCGTCTCCATCACATCTGCTATCCTCTGCACTCCCTGTCTTGTCTGACCCATTTTTACGGCGATTCTGGAGACTGTCAGCGGTTCTCCGGTCAATGCAAGCGCTCCCAATACTTTCCAGCGTGCACTGGTCAGCCCAAATTCTTTTACGAGCTTATCACCTTCTGCAATAAGAAGCCCATTCAGCTTAAATACCTCAAGTACGATATCTGTATATAGTTTACCAGCTTTTGTATGTTTCATATTACCCCTCTTTACTATTGACAACACAATACCAAAATGACAATATGCTGTCAATATAGCTTCTATACTAAAGGAGAATAAAATGTATAAAATATCAGCCAAAGGCACTAAAATACTCAAGACTTTTCATCTGATATCAGCATCATGCTGGATTGGAGGCTCCGTAGCGCTCGGGTTAATATATTTTCTTAAGCAAGGGCTGACATCTCAGGAAGCTGTTTACGGAATAAATCTGACAATGCATCACCTTGACGTCCTTGTTGTCATAATTCCCGGTGCAATGGGCTGTCTGTTAACAGGACTCCTTTATTCTCTTCTTACAAACTGGGGTTTCATAAAGCATAAATGGATTGTAGTTAAGTGGGTAATCACCGTTTCTGCAATATTGTTCGGAACATTTTATCTGGGACCATGGATACAAAAGATGATATTGATTTCCAGAGATTCTGTCGTGACAGGGAATGAAGAGTATATAAAAATACAACTCCTTCATTTCGTATTCGGGGCAGCACAGTCTGCGGCTTTGATCTTTGCAGTGGTAATCTCTGTTTATAAACCTTGGGGGAGAAGAAAGATCAGATAATCATACCGTCATAAGCGACAAAAGAGTTTTTAAATTCCCTGCGGGCACGAATCCCTATTTCGTCCAGCATAATGTCATTATACTCAGGGTTATGATGAAAAAGTATGAGATTATCCACTCCAGCTTTTTTGGCAAAATCAATACCATGCCTGAATGTGGAGTGTCCCCACCCTACCTTAGACATGTGCCCGCATTTACCGGCATATTCCTCAGGGGTATATGTCGTATCAAATATCAGATAATCGCACCCTCTGGCAAACTCAATGAGAAAGTCATCTTTTTCAGTACCGTGTTCAAAATCTGACGTAAAAAGTATTTTCTTATCAGGAAAAATAATCTTATGCATCAGCACACCGTCAGGGTGGTTTCCATTTGCCGCATGGACACTGATTGCGCCAAACCGGAACTGATCTCCGCTGTCAACAAGATGGATACGGATATCACCCATCAGCTTACTTTTAGGAACCGGGAAAAACGGAGGCTTAAAAAGGACATCAAGAATATCTGTGGATTCCATCTCAACTTTATTTTCCAGATATATATGTATACGCTTTGAGGAGTTGTAAAAAGCCTTGAAAACAGGCATACCTACAATATGGTCCCAGTGGAGATGGGAAAGAAATATATGATATTCATTGAAATTTTTATAGTTATTAAGACTTGAGAGACCCGTTCCTCCGTCGAATACGAGACAGCTTTCGTTGTCAATAGGAGCCATTAGGCAAGTTGTGTTGCCGCCGTATTTAACGAAACTTTGTCCGGCAACAGGCAAAGTCCCCCTAGTTCCCAGCAAATGGAGCATCAGAACCTCTTTGATAAATTAACCTTGTTCCCTTTGTCATTATATTTAACTTCATCAAAGTACATTCTGGTTATAAGAATACCTCTGCCATGAAGTTTCAGAAGACTTTCAGGGTCAGTAGGGTCAGGCAGGCTATCAGCCTTGAACCCTTTCCCTTCATCCTCAATAGACATATTAATGCCTTCTTTGTTGATAGTGTAGGTAAAAGTAACAAGTTTTTTCATTATCGAAGGGGTTGACAGTTTCTCGTTAACCAGATCGTAATAAGTTCCTGATTCCGTCGCATGAAGTTTGTCGTCACCTGTAATGCCCATATTTCCGTGCTCAATGGCATTAGTAAGCATTTCAGACAGCCCCACACGCACTTTTTCCAGAGATGAAAAATCCAGAAAATAAACAAAATCTTTAGTAAGTGAAAAAACAACCTTTTCAATGTTAAAAATATCATTTTTGATTTTAAAAGTTTTACTGAGACAGACAGGAAAAGCAGACACTGCGGCAAATTCAAAGCAGCCTGAATGAGTTACAGCATCTACGAGACACCGTAGATGTATGTACTCAAAATCCTTCGGCAGCTTATACAAGTCCCGCCTGTTGAGCTTTTCAGAGCCGATAAAACACACCGGAATATCCTTCAGACCATCAATGGAAATTTCTGAGGTCATATCAGTAATATAGACCACAGAGGCGGCATCATATTCAAACTGCTGCGCGCTATTGATGATATCAGCTATAAACTTTTCACGGGCGCAAAAGTCCTTTATCTTCTCTAAAAGCTTGCTATCATTAATAAAACATGTTAGTTTTTTCATAAGCAGATTATAACACAAAGATTAACAGCAGGTCAATCATGTTGCGTGGCAAAGACATTTTTCGTAAGTATGACATACGAGGCGTTTACGGAAAAACTCTCAATTGCAATACCGCTGAATCAGCGGCAAAAGCATTTGCTACTCAGGTTATATCCGAAACCGGGGAAAAACACCCAACTCTCTCTGTCGGGCGGGATGTAAGAGAGTCATCCTCAGACCTCTTCGAGGCTGTCTGCAACGGGCTTACCTCTTCGGGGGTAAATGTTGTCGATCTTGGTGTATGCCCCTCCCCTCTGGCGTATTTCAGCATGTACAGCGAACAGACAGACGGTTATATAATGATTACCGGAAGCCATAACCCGCCGGAGTTCAACGGCATAAAAGTCGGCACCAAAAATACTGTCTATCACTCAGAAAAGATAGAACAGATATACACAGATATCATAATGAAAAACTTCCCTAAAACTGATAAAAAAGGATTTATCCGAATTGCAGACATAAAAATAGATTACATAAATTACCTGAACGAACATTTCAAAGCTCTTAAAGACCAGATCAAAAAACTTTCTTACATTCCCAAAATAGTAATTGATGCAGGCAGCGGAACTGCTTCGGACATCGCTCCGGTCATCTTCAAAAATTTGGGAGTGGAAGTTCACGAACTTTACTGCACACCTGACGGTTCATTTCCCGGTCATCACCCCGACCCCACTGTTGAAAGCAATATGGCAGAAGCAAAAGAGCTTCTGTTAAAGATCGGGGCTGACTTCGCTGTCGGCTTTGACGGTGATGCGGACAGGCTTGGCGCCCTCGACAACAAAGGGCGTATGATGTGGGGAGACCAGCTCATAGGTGTATTTGCACATGATATAGCCCAGCATAATCAGGGTAGAAAAATTGTCGCTGATGTTAAGGCGAGCAAAGGGCTTTATGAGCACATTGAAGCTATCGGGATGGTTCCTGTGATGTACCTGTCAGGACATTCTATGATTAAAGAAAAGATGAAACAGGAGAAAGCTGTCCTCGGCGGTGAAATGAGCTCCCATTTTTTCTTTGCAGACAGATATTTTGGCTTCGATGACGGCATATATGCATCTGTCAGACTCCTCGAAGCATACGTAAAGATGCTCACAAACGGGACAATCAGATGCTCTGCCGACATGACAGATATAATCCCCGCATACATAAACACTCCGGAGATAAGAAAAAAGTGTCAGGATGAAGTTAAATTTCAGATTATCAAAGAACTCGAAAGAAAATTCATAAAATATCTGCGTGACAATACTTATGAAATAACAGATATTATCAGCATAGACGGATTGCGCATAACCTTTGATAGCGGGTGGGCGCTTATAAGAGCAAGCAACACAGAACCCCTTCTCGTTACCAGATATGAGGCTGTCAGCAAAAAAGATCTGCACAACATAAGACAAATAGTTGAAAGAGAGATTAAAGAAACTAAATATGATATACAGAAAAAAGACCAGACAGGTTAATGTTGGCAGTGTGACTATCGGTGGGAACGCTCCGGTAAGCATACAGTCCATGACGAATACAGACACCAGAAACACAGAAGCAACCATCAGCCAGATAAAAGCACTAACAGATGCAGGCTGCGAAATAGTCCGCTGTGCGGTTATAGATCAGCAGGCAGCAAAGGCTTTCAGAACTATAAAAGACATGTCGCAGATTCCTGTTATTGCAGACATTCACTTTGACCACAAACTTGCTATAGCTGCTATGGAAAACGGAGCGGATGCGGTTCGGATAAACCCCGGCAACATCGGCAGCAGCGCAAAAGTGAAAGCTGTAGTCGAATGCGCAAAGGCAAATAGCTGCTCCATAAGAATCGGAGTTAATGCAGGCTCACTGGAAAAGGATCTGTTGAAAAAATATGGAGTATGTGCCGATTCACTTGTCAGGTCAGCCGAGAAACATGTAAAACAGCTTGAATCATTCGGATTCAACGACATAAAGGTATCACTTAAGGCAAGCAGTGTTCCGCTAACTTATCAGGCTTATAAAAAATTTTCCCAAACCTCTGACTATCCACTGCATATAGGCGTAACAGAAGCAGGTACTTTTTTCGCCGGAAGTATAAAATCTTCCGCCGGCATAGGAGCTCTTCTTCTGGAAGGCATAGGCGATACGTTCCGTATTTCACTAACAGGTGACCCTGTTGAAGAGATCCGTGTCGGGTGGCAGCTTCTGAATGCTCTCGGCATCAGGCGAAGAGGACCAGAGATAATATCATGCCCAACCTGCGGACGCACTGAGATAGAGCTTGTCAAACTTGCCGAAGAAGTGGAAAGAAGGTCTGCAAACCTCAAAAGCACAATAAGCATAGCCGTCATGGGCTGCGCTGTTAATGGCCCCGGTGAAGCAAGAGAAGCAGACTACGGCATTGCCGGCGGACGGGGGGTAGGACTCATATTCAAAAAAGGGGAGATCATAAAAAAAGTTTCGGAAGAGATGATAATTGACGAACTTTTTGGTATCTTGAAAACAGATAACGTCGAATAAGCACAAGGAGAAAACAGTGACACTAGCAGAACGTCTGGCAGATTTGATTATTTTTGAAACAGCGAACGAGCGTGATCTTGAAAGGCTTGCAAGCTTTTGTAAGGTCAAAAAGTTTTTAAGAGACGAGGTCGTGTTTCACAAAGGTGATGTAGGAACCGATCTATACGCTGTCCTTTCAGGTGTTTTTCGTGTTGTAATAATCGACGACAAAGGGGACGAAATTATTCTCGCACCTGTTAAACCCGGTGAAGTTGTTGGTGAAATGAGCATGATAGACGGGCTCGGGAGAACAGGAACACTGATAGCTGACGTAGAGTCTGAAATTGCCCTTATACCCAGAAAGGCATTCAACGAGATCATGCAGAAAGACTTCAACGTGACATTGTACCTGCTGGAGACACTAACTGAAAGGCTCCGCAAAGCTGATGAACTCATAGAATCCCTCGCTTTTCTTAATGTAAAAGAGAGGATTACGAAATATCTTATAGAATCCATAGTCAAAGGCACAGAGGCCAAAGACGGCTATTTCCAAATCAAGAAATACACCCATCAGGAGCTTTCGAATCTCATAGGTGCATCAAGGGAATCTGTCACAAAATGCCTCAAAATCCTCACTCTGGAAGGGGTAGTAAAAATAAAGCAGGACTGCATGCTCATCAAAGAGCCGACTATGATTTTTTAACTCCCTTGTCTTCAAATAGCTGGCATTCCATACCAGAGCTGCGGTATACGCTGTAAGATGGGAGCTGCTGCCTTACTTTAAAGTTATAAGCTCTACAGCCATAAGGGAAATTCTCATCCCAGGTGATGTAAAAGTGTTTACATTTCCTGCAATTAATCCTTTTCAAATCGGACTGCTCCTATATTATATAAGATAACTTATTTTATACTCGGAGTTGTACATGTTTGTAAACTATAGAACTGATATTTTGGAAAATGCTGTTGCCGAACTCAAAGGAATGCTTGATACAAACAGGCAGAAGATTAAAGAGCTTTTAAACAGCAATAACAAAACCTACAAAGGATTTATACGCCCTCTGACAGAACTTGGCTCACATATAAACGAATTTTTCACCCCTGTATACCTGCTCAACAGTGTAAATAATTCTGACAAAACCCAGGAGGTATTCAACGCATGTATCCCCCTGCTGACAGAATATCAGACAGAACTGGGGCAGAGTACAGAGCTTTATGAAGCAGTGAAGGCTGTAGCAGAAACAGAAAAAGGACATCTCAACCAAACACAGAAAAAAGTCATGGACGATATGCTGAAAGAATTCCGGCTTTCCGGCGTTCACCTTCCGTCAGACCATAAAAAAAGGCTGATGGAGATCAATCTGGAGTTAAGCCGACTCAGTACGGATTTTAGTCAGAATGTCCTTAAAGATACGGACAGCTTTGAAATATTTTTAGACAAACCTGAAGATGTCGAAGGCATCCCAGCCCCCGACCTTAAAGCTGCAAAATGTGAGAACGGCTGGACGTTTACTCTAAAAATGCCTAGCTATATCGCCTATATGACTTACGGCCCCAATAGAGAAATACGAGAAAAGCTTTACAAAGCTTACACAACGAGGGCACCGCAGAACAGTGAAATCATAGAAAAGACACTAAAACTTAAAAAAGAGAAGGCACAGATTTTGGGCTTCGAAAAATTCAGCGACCTTTCGCTGGAAACCAAAAATGCGGACTCGCCTGAAACAGTCATAGCTTTTCTTAATGATCTCGCAGAAAAAGCGTATAAACAAGCTGAACAGGAGACTAACGAACTACGGGCATTGTCCGGTCTGAAGGACATTCAGGCATATGATGCAGGTTTCTACTCCGAAAAGCTGCGCCTCCAGAAATGCGGTTATGACGAGCAGCTGTACAGACCGTATTTTGAACTGAACAATGTAGTCAGCGGGCTATTTACTTTTATCGAAAAGATATTCGGCATCAGTTTCAAAAAAACTGACGTTCCAGTATGGCACGAAAGTGTCAAAGCATATGACATAAGCAGAAACGGAGAAACATTTGCGAGGATATACACAGACCTGACCTTTCGCAAAGGCAAACGTGACGGCGCATGGATGAACGACTGGCAGGTAAGACATCTTGACAAAGATGATAAAATGCACCCCGCCACAGCAATGATTTGCGCTAACTTCCCACAGGAGAAAGCCGACTCCCCTTCACTGCTTGGGCACCGTGAGGTTGTCACCCTCTTTCACGAAACAGGACACGCCCTTCACCACCTGCTCAGCGAAATTGACGAAGTTGATGTCAGCGGCACAAACGGTGTTGAATGGGATGTTATTGAGTTTCCTTCACAATTTCTGGAACTTTTCGCATACAATCCTGATGTCCTTAAAATGTTTGCAAGACATTACGAAACAGGAGAAATCATCCCTGATGAAATGATAGAGAAGCTCGATTGTGTGCGCACGTTCATGTCTGCAACAGCTCTTCTGCGGCAGCTTGAATTCGGACTTTTCGACATGAACATCCACGCAGACGCACTGACAGCAGAGCAGGTTCAGAAAGAGCTGGACAAAGTACGCGAAAAAACATCGATGATCAAACCACCTTCATATAACAAATTCCAGAACGGCTTCAGCCATATTTTCGGAGGCGGATACGCAGCCGGATACTACAGCTATAAATGGGCTGAGAGATTGTCATGCGACGCCTATAGGATATTTCTTGAAAACGGCGTTTTTGACAAAAAAACCGGAGAAAGTTTTTTGAGTAACATCCTGAGCAAGGGCGGCTCTGCTGACCCTATCGAACTTTTCAAAAAGTTCTCAGGCAGAGAGCCGGATAACAAAAGCCTGTTAATCATAAACGGCATCAATCCCGCTTAATGCCCAACCTGATTGATAACATTAAGATACCGCCTGTACTGTTCGTTGCTGACTGATGATTTCCAATAACCTGCCGACATGGCGGAAATAACGGTCACAGCGAGCAGTCCGGCAATGATATAAGGTAGATAAGAATGTTTCAAACCACCCGTAACCCTAAGGCACTCGTCATTATGCCTGTTTGAAACACAGTCGAAACAACCAAAACATTCAGGGCTGTCAATTCGCCCCTTCTGGTGCACCTGAATATCATTGGGACATACGGCTGTGCACTTCCGGCAATCCACGCATGCGGACGCATCACGCTTAACTTTGAACGGCGATAAAATAGAGATCAGTCCAAGCAAAGCTCCATAGGGACAGAGCAGCCTGCACCACACATTCTTTGAAATAAGTGTCAGAAGAAGCACCACAGCGAGCACAATAATAGTGGTTCTCGACGGAGGCATAAAAAAATACATCATCTTAGCATCTGCCACTATATTAAAAGGTGCTTTAAGGAATGAGTCAATTGACCTGACAGACATCTGCCATAGGATCATGTAGCCGAAAAAACCAAGAATCCCGTACTTCACAACGGTGAGTATATGAAACAGATACTTATTGATTCTGATTTTTTTACTTAAGAGCGATATACTTTCTGAAATAAAACCCACAGGGCATATATGACTGCAGAAACTCTTTTTAAATATAATACTCACCAGAATAATAAATATAAAAAGTGTCAGTCCCGCTGGGTGTATGAAGTCATATGCACCCGTCATAATGAACTTTTTAAATGACATAAGAGCACTGATAGGTAGAAATCCCTCAACAACCCCCGGTCTTGTACCGGTCATGATACCTTGCTTAAGTTCTTGGATGTAAATCATAAATCTGACTCCGCCAGTAATAATCACAACCAGAAATATAAGCTGAATGAAAAATCTGCGTTTATTCATAATGTCTCCTTTTACATAAACAGATAGACCCCCCTGTATGCTTTTAATTCATATAAAAACAAAATTAACATTCTTTACATATTCACAGAAGTTTAACAACAATATGCAAATTATATATTGAAATATTTCATATATGAATTATAATGCCCAAAACTCGGAGGTACTATGAGTATTTATACTAAATCTCAACAGGAAATCGCAGAGAACATAAGTTCAAAAGCTGTCATAAAAGACTGGAAAGACTGGAGATGGCAGTTCAGACATACTATAAAAACCGTTGAAGACTTTGAAGATGTTCTGAACATCTCTTTTTCACCCGAAGAAAAGAAAGAGATGAAAATAACCCTCAGAAAATTCCCTATGGCTATAACACCTTACTATGCATCACTAATTGACATTGAAAACTATAAAGATGACCCCGTCTTTAAACAGTCATGCTGCTCCACAGAAGAACTGCATGTTGAGTCATACGAAATGGGTGACCCTCTGGCAGAGGATTCCGACAGCCCTGTTGAAAATTTAACACACAGATACCCCGACAGAGTTTTGTTCCATGTTAGCAACATGTGTGCAATGTATTGCCGCCACTGCACAAGAAAAAGAAAAGTCGGCGACCAGGATCATATCCCAGCTAAAGATTCCCTTATAAAAGGGCTTGAATATATAAGAGAACATGAAGAGGTGCGTGATGTACTGCTTTCCGGCGGAGACCCGTTCATGTTGTCAGACAGTGCCATAGAGTGGCTGCTTGACGAGATAAGCAGTATAGAGCATGTGGAGGTTATCAGGATTGGTACAAGAATGCCTGTCGTTCTTCCGTACAGAATTACTGAGGATCTGATCGACATTCTCAGTAAATATGACAACCTCTGGATAAATACTCACTTCAATCACCCCAGAGAACTTACTGACTCATCAAGACAGGCATTAAAAAAGCTTGTTAAGGCGGGAATCCCTATGGGCAATCAGACCGTTCTTCTCGCAGGTGTCAACGACTGTCCTTATATAATGAAATCTCTGATGCACAAGCTAGTGAAGAACAGGGTAAGACCTTATTACATATACCAATGTGATCTTTCTGAAGGGCTCTCACACTTCAGAACACCTGTCAGCAAAGGGATAGAGATAATCGAATCCCTGAGAGGACACACCAGCGGTTTTGCTGTGCCGACATATGTCATAGATGCACCTGGTGGCGGTGGAAAGATACCTGTCACGCCTAACTATGTGGTCAGCTACGCAACAAACAAGGTAATACTTCGAAACTATGAAGGTGTTATCTGCACATATAAAGAGCCGGACAGCTATGAACCTGTCTTTTGTGACAGAAAATGCGAAACATGCACTCTGGAACTAAAAACCGAAGGGAGGGAATACCTTCCACCGGTGGGTGTGGAAAAACTTATGGCTGACTATGATGATGAAACATCACTCATCCCCGCCGATAACGAAAGAATCATAAGGAGAAACTCAAATGGATGAAATAATCACCGTTGGAAATTCTCAGATCCAGCACGGGAAACATAACGACAGAGCCTATATATTAAGCTTTTCAGAAGAAGACGGGAATGCCACTGTCGATATAGTCGAACTTCTAGCGAGGAAACAGGGCTATTCCAAAATTATAGCGAAAGTGCCTAAGACAAGAGTTGCTCTCTTTGAAAAGAAGAATTATGTGACTGAAGGGCAGCTTGAAAACAGTATGTACGAGCAGTATTTCTTCGTTGCAAAATACCTCTCCGAAAAACGCAGAGATGTTCAGAATATGGACGAAATCAAAGATGTTATATCCACTGCATTATCCTGCGACAGTAAAGAAACTTCGGGAAACTTCGAGATAAGATCATTGAACGAAAACGACATCGACGCCCAGATAGCAATATATAAAACAGTTTTCAAATCTTATCCGTTCCCGATATACTACAGGGATTTTATAATGGAGATGATGGACAGTCACGTCACCTATTACGGCGTATTTGAAAATGGCGAGATGATAGCCACCTCCAGTGCCGAAGTTGACAACAAATCAGGTCTGGCGGAGATGACGGATTTTGCCACACTTCCCGAACACAGAGGGAAAGGCTTTGCGGTTTCACTCCTACAGCAGATGGAAAAAGACCTCGAACAGCGAGGCATAAGATCATTCTTCACTATTGCAAGGAGTGTCTCATACGGCATGAATAAAACTTTTGCCAGATGCGGTTACAGCTATAGCGGAACACTCTACAACAACACCAATATTAACGGCGATATAGAGAGTATGAATATCTGGTACAAAGTGATATAGATTCTCACGGGTAACCCCGCTTCTATTGCTTCAAACGTGCTTAACACACGAAGCTACAACTTCGTTGTCACATCCAGAGCATACGCAAAATATGTCACTGCGAAGCCCGCAGAGCTGCGGCAGTCTCTGAACTCGTTAGTTAATCCTGAGATTGCTTCGTCATTACATTCCCCGCAATGACTTATAAGCTCTAAAGCTGTGATTAGCTCATTCATAAACGCATAAATGTGTGGTGTTCTGTCTTTCAACACCATAATAAAAGGCGGTCAGATGACCGCCCTTTATGTTTATATACATTTCTCAGGAAGCGGGAAGTCTTTATCAAAGAGCTTCCATGACATCTGGACATATTCAAACATACGCTGAACATTTTCACTTTCATAAAATTCTTTATCGTAATCGTCATACTCGAAGAAAGATGTTTCTTCAAGACGCTCACCCATTTCGCGTTTTTCAAATGCTGCATTTATCACCTCTGTAAGACCAGCACCATACTCTACAACCTTCACCCTGCCCACAGGTCTGCATTCCCGCAGGATAGTGGAATAAAGGTTTGTCCAGAGCAGCATATTCTGCATATGGTCTTCCCTCGTGATATCATCCTTTCCGCAGCTCATAGTAATAGCTCCGGGGTGGCGTGTTGTGACAAAATAGTTTGCCTTGTCGCCGAACAAAAAGTTCAGGAATTTCACAGCATAACTGAGAGCTGTGCTTTTGAGGAATATATGTTCGCTGTCGGGGGCTTCGTTATTAGCGTAGACAAGAAACTGGCAAAGTTCGAAAATAAGGTTATGGAAATTCCACGGAAGCCTCCACCCCATGTCAAACTCTGAGCTCGGCTGTCCGACGCAATACCTGCCGTTTGGCATAAAGTTATGAGTCATAGAGAACAGTAGCTTTTCCCACGGCCACTCGAAAGCATCTGAAAGCCCCTGATAAAGTGTTGTTCCGCCTGTTCTCGGCATACCGAGGATAAAGTTGAAAGACCTGCCTTCAGTATATGGTTTTACACTGTCACTCTTTCCGCCCAGGATGCCCTGATAAAGATTAATCGTTTCTTCCATCATCTTCTTAAGCTTGTCTTGAAACTCCTTTGTGGACTCCTGTTGTTTGATAGAATCAAAATGCTTTTCGCGGAGTTTATCAAAAGACTCCGTATCGACGTCATCGTCGCCTATTATTGACCATGTCTCTTTCGGGTCCACCCCTGCTATATATTCTAAAGTACCGAGAGATATCGGCATCTCCATTTTTGTGCTCATTGTTATGGAACGCATCACGTTGTTTTTTTCTTTTTCACTCATAAATAACATCCTTTAAGTTAGTAGATATCGGTTTGGATTCTACCCTTCAACAGTATCTTTTTCAACAAATATGTGCCACAAGACGTTAAACAATGCTCCGCAACAGCGAACAAGCACTTTACATGCCGTATCGTTTAGTTTAAATTCAAAACACACTCAACATGTGGAGAAACATATATGTTTAATGAATTTGCAAAAAACAGAATAATTCTTTTTGACGGTGCAATGGGCACTTCTATACAAAACTACGAAATCACAGACGAAATCTGGCAGGGCTATAACGGATGCAGCGAATGGCTGAACGTTGCCGCACCTGAGATCATACAGCAGATACACGAGCAGTATTTTGAAGCTGGGGCTGATGTTGTAGAAACAAATACATTCGGCGGAACAGAGCTTGTCATGTCTGAGTACGACCTTCAGGACAGAACATATGAACTCAACCTTCTCGGTGCACAGATAGCCAGAAGGGCGGCAGATAAATACGGGAAATACACAGCCGGCTCAATCGGTCCCGGTACAAAGCTCCCCAGTCTCGGACAGATAAGTTACGACGATTTATATACTATGTATCACTCACAGGCGGAAGCTCTACTTGAAGGGGGCGTTGATCTCTTCATTATTGAAACATGTCAGGATCTTTTACAAATAAAATCAGCACTTAATGCCGTTATAGACGTCAAAGCCGAAAAAAACTCTGATGCACCTGTTATGGTTTCCATCACAGTAGAGCAGAACGGAACAATGCTGATGGGGACAGACATATCAGCAGCCGTAACACTCCTGCGTGAATATCCTGTTTTCTCCCTCGGACTTAACTGTTCTACGGGACCTGACCTCATGCACAACCCTATAAACGACCTCGCGCAGAACTTCAACGGACGTATCTCGTGCATACCAAACGCCGGTCTGCCTGAAAACAGAGGCGGACAGATGGTTTACGACATGACACCGGACAAAATGGCAAAAATTGTGGAAGGAATGGTACAGGAGTTCCCCATCGGTGTACTCGGAGGATGCTGTGGAACAACACCGGAGCATATAAAGGCACTGCGCCCCATAGCAGACAAATATAAACCAAACAAGCCACAGGCTAAAGAGTACACAGGCGAATCCTCAAGCCTATACGTATCCACCACGCTCATGCAGACTCCCCCTCCTGCACTCATCGGAGAAAGGGCAAACGCAAACGGCAGTAAAGCCTTCCGTGAACTGCTTCTCGCAGAAGACTTCGACGGTATGCTTGCAGTCGCGAAAGAGCAGGAGGAAACCGGAGCACACTTTATCGATGCTTGTGTTGCATATGCCGGACGTGACGAAAAAGCAGATATGGCAAAGTTTATGCATCTGCTGAACAAAACACTCACCGCACCAGTGGTGATAGACTCCACCGAACCGGACGTTGTTGAAACAGCTCTGAAGTCCTGTGCGGGCAAGCCTGTAATAAATTCTATAAACTTTGAAGACGGTGGGGAAAAACTGCATATCATTCTCCGAGCAGTAAAAAAACACCCCGCCTCTGTCATAGCACTTACCATCGACGAAGACGGCATGGCGATGACCGCAGAAAAAAAATTCGAAATCGCAGAGCGCATATATAATATATTTACCAAAGAATACGGTCTGAACCCCAATGACCTTATTTTCGATCCACTGACATTCTCCATAGGCAGCGGAGACAAAACACTAGTTGATGCCGCAATACAGACAAATAAAGCCATTAAAATGATAAAAGAAAAGCTCACAGGGGCAAAAACTGCCCTCGGGCTATCTAATATCTCATTCGGTCTGTCAAAAGACAGCAGACCGATACTCAACTCCGTTTTTCTTCACGAAGCCGTTGAACACGGGCTTGACATGGCAATTGTGCACGCATCAAAAGTTATGCCGCAGGCTGCCATACCGGAAGAAGACATTAAAGTCAGTAAAGACCTCCTCGCAGGTCAGGAAGGAGCACTTTCGGCCTTTATAGAACATTTCAGCAAAAAAGAGGGGATTGTTCAGCAGGAGGAGAAAACTGATCTGCCGCCTGATGAGATGCTAAAAAACCTCATTAAGAAAGGACGCAAAGCAGGACTGGAAGAAACACTGACAGCCCTGATGCAGACTATGAAGCCCATAGAAATAATAAACAACATCATGCTCGACACTATGAAAGAGATAGGCGAACTCTTCGGAGCAGGCAAAATGCTTCTGCCGTTCGTCTTACAATCAGCGGAAACTATGAAAACCGCTGTCACAGTGCTTGAGCCTTTTATGGAGAAAAGCGATACCGAAACAAGAGGGCGCATAGTCCTCGCAACTGTTAAAGGTGATGTACACGACATAGGCAAAAACCTTGTTGATATAATACTCTCAAATAACGGTTACGAAGTTTATAATCTCGGCATAAAGGTTTCAGTTGAAGAGATGATCGCAAAAGCTGTTGAGATGGATGCGGACGCCATCGGGATGAGCGGGCTTCTTGTTAAGTCTACTAACATAATGCGTGAGAATATCGCCGAGATAAACAGGCAGGGGCTTAGCAAAAAGGTACTGCTCGGAGGGGCTGCCCTCACTGAAAAATTTGTTAAAAATGATTGTATGCCCATTATGCCAGGCATGGTGAGTTATTGCCGTGACGCATTTGACGCTTTAAAAGTTCTCAGCGGAGAGAGCGAAGGAAGCATCGCACCGGAAAAGACCTACGCAGATATTTCTGCCAAACCTAAAAAAGTGCAGAGCCCTAAGCTTGAGACACCGCCAGCACCACCATTCTTCGGAGTTAAAACAGCAGAGAACTATACAGCAGACGACATACTTGAATACATGAACAAGCTTGCACTCTTCTCTCACAGGTGGGGCTACAGCAAAAAAAACATGCCGGATTATGAATATGAAGAACTCCTTACTAAAACTGTGATACCTGAATTTAACGAAACTGTTCAGGAGATCAAAGATAAAGAGCTCCTCGAAATGGGGATAAGATACGCCTATTTCCCGTGTAATTCAGACGGTGAAGAGCTTATCGTTTATAATGAAGACGGAAGTGAACTGACACGATTCGTCTTCCCAAGGCAGAACTTAGAGAATGGAGTATGCCTTGCAGATTATTTTCACCCTGTTTCTTCCGGTGTAAAGGATGTTGTGGCATTCCATATCGTCACAGCAGGCAGTAAACCGGCGGAGTATTGCCAGCAGCTATTTAAAAACAACGAATACAAAAAATATTATCAGTTTCACGGCTTTTTCACAGAATTCGCAGAAGCGATGGCTGAATATGCTCATAAAATGATACGCACGGATCTGAAAATCGACCATGCAGACGCCAAAACAGCACACGGCATAATATCTCTGGGCTATTCAGGGCGAAGATACAGTTTCGGATACCCGTCATGTCCTGACCTGGCACAGAATAACCAGCTCGACAGTATATTAGACTTCTCACAAATAGGTGTCAGCATTACAGAAAACCATGAAATGGTCTCTGAGTATACTACTTGTGCGATCATCATACACAACAGCTCTGCGGAGTATTTCACAACATGAGCATATTAAAATCACAAAAAAAGACTAATCAGGTTTGATTTTAATTTTGGGTTGTGATATTGTGTATCTGTAAGTAAAATTAATTACTCGCAATAAAGGAGGCTGAATATGTCAATCGGAGAATTCGTAAAAACAGCAGATTTCAAATCTGAAAAACACGTTCCGGTAATTGTCGTACCTGAAGGTATTAAAGCCGGAGAACCATTTGTAGTTGAAGTTTCCGTGGGGAAAGAGATCCCACATCCTAATACAACAGAACACTTTATTAGCTGGATATCACTCTACTTCAAACCTGCCGAGGGTCCTGTAATAAACCTCGGAAGATTTGAGTATTCTGCTCACGGTGAAGCTGCTGCCGGCGCAAATCAGGGACCAGCTTATGCTGAACCTGTTTCTACCTGCAAAATCAAACTTGAAAAAGCAGGAACACTTATCGCTACATCCTATTGCAACATTCACGGTTTATGGGAAGGAAGCGCAGAAGTTACTTTCTAGTTATTCCAAAGTTTAAAACTACCAAGCCCGCCCTCAAAGCGGGCTTTTTCTATGATGAGTCTTAATATTAAAGATAAAATCAATCGTGAGGAAAGATATTACTTATTAACTACTGCAAGATTTTTGATTATCACTTGTGTAGTGCTGTGTTCATCACCAAGCGCATCTCTGTATATCTCCAGTGCTTTTTCAAGATAGCCCTTTGCTTCTTCCTTTCGTCCCATCCTGAACATAAGTTCCCCGAGGTTATTTAGCGTTGAAGCAAAAGATACTGTTTTTTCTTCTCCAAGAGCCTTTTTGCTATTCAGGGCATCCAGATAATATTTCTCAGCCATATCAAAATGTCCCATCCTTGAAGTAAGGAAGCCAAGATTATTAAACCCAAGAGCAGTTTTTTGATGTACTCTTCCAAGAACAGTCTCATAAACCTTCGTTGCTTTCTTATAGCCAATTTCCGCACTTGCCAGATCCCCCACCAGATATTGAAGCTGGGCATAATTTGAAACTGTGGTTGCAGTGCTCGGGTGATTGTCTCCGTAAAGTTCGTTTTTTATCTCAAGTGCACGCTTGTGCATCTCTTCAGCTTTATCATATTCTTTATTCTTCTGATAAGCAAAAGCCAGATCGTTTACAGCGGCAGCGGCAGCTTTGCTTTTGCCTCCAAAGGTTTTTGCAGTTTTATCCAGAACATCCTCATAAACTTTGACAGCTTTTCCCGGCTGTCCGTTTTTGAGAACAGATTCAGCATATTTCACCTGACTTCTAATAGTTTCCTTGGCATATTCACCGAACTTTTCTTTCTTCAGCGCACAGACCTTCTTATATATCTGAACAGCTTTCGCCATATTTTTTGTTTCAGCATATACTTCTGCCATATTCTCTTCTGCTTCCAGCCTGTCATCATCGTTTTGTTCTTTACCTTTATTCAGTATGACAGCAGCACGCTCGACAAATGCAAGGGACTCGCCTTTTTTATCAAGTTGCTTATATAAGTTTGCAAGCCGAAGTAAGCTGTCTGCAACATCCCTATGCTCTTTACCTAGGGCATCTTCGCGTATTTTAAGTCCGTTTGCATAAATAGATTCCGCTGCGTCATAATCCCCCGTCTGCATATAAATCGAAGCAAGTTTATTCATAGGAAGAACTGTCTCAGCAGTATTTTTTCCAAAATGAGCAATAAAATCATCAAGAGTTTTTTTCATTGTATCTTCTGCGTTGATCGGTCTCCCAGCACGCAGATAGAGATATGCGAGGGTGTTACTGAAGCTTACAGTCTCTTCGTGGGTTGAGCCAAGCACCTCCGCAACGTGTTCTTTCACTATTTCGTACATGCCAAGCCACATATTAAAGAACTCAGCAGAGAGGTATTCTTTCTCTATCCCTCTGAACCACATGATAAATCCATCTATATCCAAAGTAGCCTTAGCATGATGGAGTGCTTCATAGAGATGCAACGGGAAATTAAGGAAATCCTCCGGAGAGTTAAGCTTAGACATATGAAAACGATAAGCAAGATAATTTATGTTCTCCAGTGTTTCCGGATCAAGGGCTTTCATTGCTTGCTGTTTATAGGCTCTCTGTACAGCGTAAAATCCTCCGCCAAGCCTTTCGACAAAGCGCATGTCAGTAAAAACTTTCATCGGCAGAGTTCTCTTGTCAGTATCTCTTGCAAATTCTGCACGGACAGCTTCAAACAGCTCTGTGTCAAAAAGCCTGACGGCGCTCATAACTTTTGCAAATACCGCAACATCACTCTTAAGATTACTCAGGTGGAGATGCACAATGCTCTCCGCATCGGACTCATAGATATCAGGCGTTGCAGGTCGACCGTCGCGTTCTTCCATCATATCGGATGTTTCAATACAGTAGCTCGCAAGGGCAGGATTCCCTCCTGTATTTTCAAGCACTGTGTCAACAACCGCTTCCCTGTCTATCCCTATTGAATCGAAATATGCGCGCCCGTCATCGTTGTCGAAATTATCAAGATGCAAAGTAAGCGAGTGCTCACCTGTCTTTTGCGGATGCAGGCAGGTTTTTGATAAATATATGAATTTACCACATTGAGCTTTGTCGGCAATAGTAACTGCCCAGCTGTTTCCGCTGTCATCTATCTCAAAGATATCGTCGGCATTCTCCACGATGATTATCATGTCCTTGCCGGTTTTCTTCTTATAGTCTTTCATCCCCTGAGCAAACGCAGTGATCAGAGATTCCCAGTTGAGTTGATTTTGTGCCTGAAACATTCGCAAGACCGCTTTTCTGGCATATAGTTCAAACCACTCGTCGAGAAGTCCATCCTCAACAGCTTTATAGAAATTACGGCTAAAATGTGAATCTGATTTGTATTTTTCAAAAACGCTGTTGAGAACTGCTGAGTTGTGGTAAAAAAACTTTGAAGGGGGAACTTGTGTTTTGCCGTGTATGCGTTCAATCCGCATTAAATAAAGCAGGTCAAACAGTGCAAAGCTATCAGCAATCCCAGGTCCTATCTCCTGCCTGATGGCAAACAGAGCATTCTCCGGAAAGCGCAGACATCGCATATTCATATCAATATCCGCTATAAATGCTTTCTTGTGCAGACCTTCCACAACAGCGGCTACAAGAGTGCTTTTTCCGACCCCTTCGGGACCGTACACATTTATAATAAGTGATTCGTCAACAAGCTCTTGTGACAAAAGCTCTGCAAGTTTATCTTTAAGTTCGCGTCTTCCTGCGAATCCGCTCATAGGCAGTTCAATCATGACAGAACTATTTCTCCTTATCAGGCAACGTTCTCAGCCAAAGGTATTTTTTGTCAAATATATTTTTAACAGAAGTCATTATACTTTTTTTGCTGACTTTATTCATGTTCTCAAGAAAATCGTGATAATAGTCCGGACGTCCGACAGTATATGAATAACCGATATCATTCGCCTCGCTGGATGACTTTTCACGCTGAAACACAGACTGGCTTTTTAATCTGTTTTTAGCCTTTTCTATTGTCTCATCAGTAAGTATATCAGACAGATCATTAATAATCTTCAGAATTTCACTTTTTATTTCATCAGACCTGCCAGGCTGGGCATTATATGTAAAGATAAAGCAACCGGTTGTGCGCACCCCGTAGTAGCCTCCGGTAATACTGTTAACCAGAGGATTATTATACTTCATACGCAGATTAAGAGCGGAAAACTCGCCGCCGGAAAGCGCTTCTCCCAGAACCTCAAGTGAATAAACATCGCTTTCCATAAGCCCTTCAGCCGGAAAGCTCATTATGCCGTATTCCTGCGAAAGGTCTTTGCTTATAGTCTTCTCTATATTTTCCTTAAGGTCAAGAGTTGTGATTTTGCTGTACCTATGCCCCGGGCTCACCTGACGTTTATAGCTGAAATACTTATCCGCAAGCTCTCTCACCTTTTTAAAATCAGTGTCCCCAACAACAACTAGTGTCATATTCTCCGGGTGATAATACCTGTTGTAGTAGTCAACAAGCATATCTCTCGTAAATGCGTTAACATTATCCTCTGTCCCGATAACCTCTCTGCTGTATGGAGTACCGCCAAACATTATTTCAGCAAAATCAGTCCACATCTCCGCTGTCGGTCTGTCAAACTTTCTCTTTATCTCCTGCACAACAACGGGCTTCTCTTTAGCAATCTCCTCAGGGATAAACTTCGCATGAAAGACCATCTCAGAGATAGTGTCAAAAGCGACCTCCGCCTTATGTGAAGGGGCTGTTACATAATAGAAAGTATAATCTTTACTGGTGGCAGCGTTTAAGACACCGCCACTGCTTTCAACGAGGGAGTCTATATCGCCGGGGGCAAATTTGTCTGTCCCCTTAAAAACCATGTGTTCCAGAAAGTGAGATATTCCGTTCTCTTTCTGGGTCTCATTAACAGAGCCTGTTTTTATCCATGCCTGCACAGACACGACATTAACATTCGGTATCTGCTTATAAATAAGCGTGAGTCCATTGTCCAGTTTTTCTATCTGCTGTGCCAACACATTACCTCCGGCTATAACTATAATAAAAACCGCAATCAGCAGCTTTCTAATCATTGACTATCCACCTTCCTGATCAAATTATGAAACATATCAAGCACAACGTTGTACGGAACCAGGCTGTCTATCTCGCCATCCCGAACAGTTGCAAGAAAATTCCTATAGTTTTCAAAGAATTTTGGTTCAGAAGATATCAGCTTATCCAGCCATTTTCTTTCACTGCAACATGCATGCGCTGTTATGTCTTTCTGTATTAATTTTACCCTTATAAGTATGCTTTCAAGGTTTACCCGTTCCCACTCATCACGAATCTTAACATTTTTCATTCCTGTTGTAAGTTCGTTGATGCCAAGCTTATAGCCCGCATCATAGTAACAGTAAAGAACATCCTTAACATCTGAACCGTTCTTAACAGCCAGATCAAATATATCAAAAGCGGATTTGCTGTATCGTATATTACAAACAGCTTTCGCAAGCTTCTGAGGGATACCTCTGTCTGTAAGTGAGGTAACCATTTCATCATACTTCTCTTTCATATCCGCAGATATATACCGGGGTATAGCCGCAACGACTTTTTCAAAGATCTCTTTATTATCTTTGATAAGCTGCCTGTTGGCTTCTTCAAGAAACCACGCAGTTGCAACTTTGAGAGTTTTTTCTATCTCAATCAGAGCAACATAAATTGCGTTAGCCTCTGCCTTATTGTCCAGCTTCTCAAGCTCCTGACGCAGAGGAATACAGTTAAGCACATCCTCCGCCACGAGGTAGCTTTCAGCCAGCTTTGTAAAGCTGACATTATTATTTTTATAAAGCTCGTAAAAGAATGTCGCCCCTGCCTGATTAGTAAGTCTGTTCACCACGACAGTTGCCGCTATCTCTCTTCTGAGTGAGTGTTCAAAGAGCTTCTCACCAAACCTCTGCTGTGTATCCAGAGGATAGTAATTCATATACTCTCTCTTCACAAGCTCGTGCTCAATATCAAGATCCGCTTCGATACTGTTATACAGGAAAATCTTAGAGTATGCCAGCAGCACGCACAACTCCGGTCTGGTCGGAGCTCTGTCCTGTGAGACGAACTCAATGTTTTCTATACCGAAGTCAAGAAGTCCTATATCGCGCAGATATCTCGCAAGCTCCCTGTAGACAACAGGATTTTCACTATATCTCATAGCTCCGCAACTTACCACCATAGACTGATGATAGTTGTCCGAAAGGACATGCTGTTCAACGGCTTTGGTCAGTTTCTCTATGTATTTATTTCTGGCAGGAACACTCTCGATAAGTTTTGCAGCAAGTAGTTTATCAAACATAATCTTAAGATTGACTTCATGATCGCTCATATCAACTCCGGCAGAGTTATCCAGAGCGTCAGTGTTCACTTTGACGCCGTTGATGTCCAGTTCGATGCGGGCCCGCTGAGTGATACCAAGGTTTCCCCCTTCACCAATAACCATAAAATTGCATTCTGATGCATCTATACGCAGATTATCGTTTGCGGGGTCACCCACCTGAGCATTCGTTTCTGTAGATGCTTTGATATATGTTCCGATACCTCCATTCCAGAGGAGTTCAGCCTTCATGAGAAGAATAAGATGAATCAGCTCTTCTCCGGTTACAACAGACTTATCACAATTAAGCATCTGCTTCATCTGTTTATTCAGAGTTATCTTCTTCGCCGAGCGGTCAAAGATGCCGCCCCCCTCAGAGATTAAAGACGTGTCATAATCTTTCCATGTGGCAGCAGTGGCAAGCTTAAACAACCTCTGCCGTTCTTTAAAACTGCTCTCAGGATCAGGATCAGGATCTATGAAGATGTGCATATGGTTGAAAGCCGCCTGAAGCTTTATCTGTCTGGAAAGCAGCATACCGTTACCAAAAACATCTCCCGCCATGTCACCTATTCCGACAACAGTGAAAGGGACAGTCTGTATATCTTTACCCATCTCACGGAAATGCCTTTTAACACTTTCCCACGCACCTTTCGCAGTTATCGCTACTTTTTTGTGATCATAGCCGGTACTGCCTCCTGATGCAAAAGCATCACCAAGCCAGAATCCACGCTCCACAGAAACTGAATTTGCAAGGTCGCTGAATGTAGCAGTGCCTTTGTCGGCAGCCACGACAAGGTAAGGATCAGGCTGGTCATATATCTTAACCCTGTCAGGGTGAACAACTTTTGAATTAACATAGTTGTCGGTGATGTCCAGCAATGCCTTTATATAATTTTTATATTGTTTAATAACATTTTCTTTGTCAGCAGCTTTGTCAGCAAGCCTGTGCTTCACGATAAAACCGCCTTTGGATCCGACAGGGACAATGACTGCGTTTTTGACCATCTGAGCTTTAACAAGCCCAAGCACTTCTGTACGATAATCGTCAATTCTGTCGGAGAACCGCAGTCCACCTCTTGCAACTTTACCACCCCGCAGATGTATGCCGTCCATCTGAGCAGAGTGAACGAATATCTCAAACATAGGTCTCGGCTCATGTATTATGTCAAGAGTTTTGGAAGCTATTTTAAAGGACATATACTCGCGTTCCGGCAGACGGAAGTAGTTTGTACGGACAATGCCTCCAAGCACCCACAGGTAATACCGCAGAGCTTTATCTTCCGCAACAGACATAACACTATCTATCCCTTCCATAATTTTATCGGAAATAGGCTCTATGTTAGGTTTCTTATTTGCAGGATTATATTTTTCTTCAAAAAGCTGAACCAGCAATTTTGCCACACCAGAGTTATGTATAAGTGAGTTGTTCAGCGTTTTCAGTGTAAAACTGCTCTCTATCTGACGTATGAAATTTCTGAGTCCGCGTAACAGCCCGATCTGCCTGTAAGTTAATTTTTCGCTCATGGAAAGACCATTTAGTTTATCACTTTCTACAGAACCTGTCAGAATCTTGCTTATCAGTTCAGGGATTATTGTACCGTACTCAGCACAGAAAGCTTCTGGATCATCAATATCAGCAAAATATACTGCATTGACATAATGTTTCTCATCTCCGTAAACAAGCTTATAAGTATCTTCCTCGTAAACTTTCAAGCCAATGTTGTCCAGTATAGGCATCAGCTCTGTGAGGAGGTATCTTGCTCCGGAATAAATTTTAAGTACGGCTGTACCGTTATCTGTATAGAGTCTGGAACGAACCCCTTCAAGATTCTCCAGAATTTTAATATCGCCGAATGACGCTTCCGCACTGTTTCTTGCTATATATGTTTCACTGAACATGCTTACATACTTATGATAAACAGTATCAACTTCAGAACCGCCAAGCCTTTCACGTATAACATCATAAAGGTTAGAGTCCCATGTGCGCATCATATTATAAATGCCGCCTTTAACCTTTCCTTCGTCTATATTTTCAAGCACTTCGATATTTTTCACATATAGATGGAAATGCAGAAAATACCTTTTGTGCTCGTCCTGACGAACTGATACATCCAGAACGCTGGCATCAAACTGCTGCATAAGGTATGTTTCAATCTCTTTCACAAGCTCGTATGAAAACCTGTCTTCCGGCAGAGCCACAAAGAAGAAAAGATTGCTCAGCGGGCGGAAATCCATATAACATATCCGAACCTGATTAGTCCCCTGCATAGAAATAATAAGCTCCAGCATTTTGATCATCAGCTGTTTCGTAAAATTAAACAGTTCAACTTTCGGAAATGTATTAATAAGATCGCGGATCCACTTGTAATCGTGCGAACCATGCACAAAGTTAAAATGGTTCAGCGTTTCTTTCACTTTCTCTTTAATTATAGGAATATCATAAGGCAGCGTATGTCGCCCTTTACGTGAAAAAAGCCCGAGAATGCATATCACACGGGTAAAACCGGAACTCTTGTCCAGAAAAAGTATCCTGTTAAGGTAGCCCCTCTCTTTCATACGTGAACGGCGTAAAGCCTTATCCACAACGACAGGATAGCCTTCAACAAAATTAAATTTATCATTTTCTATGTATGACCTGATAGATGCGTAGTCAGGCTCGGAAGAGTCGAGTCTGAAAACTCCCAGTTTGTTGCAAGTTGAGCATTTATCTTCCTGATCTATATCAATTACACGTGCCCCCTGAAAGATAAAGTTATCCTGAAGCAGCCAGTGTATGAAACGTGAAACATCTATAGAACTTGAGCGGTACTCTGTAGACAAATTATGAAGCAGCTCAGTTATTTTATGAAAATCATCAACAGCAACAATAGTGTGTTCGTATATTTCCTGAATGTCCTTTGCGATGTCTTTAAGGATGTTTCCCTCTTTATTCTCAAGAAATACCATTACAAATGATTCGTTCCTTGAGCCTATAGAGGTCTCAGATACTTTAACCACGTTCCCTTTGCTGTCACGCTCAACATTAAATATCGGGTGAAGAATAAAAAGGTTTTTATAGTCACGTTCCTGAAGATAGCCCCATATACTGTCGTATATAAAAGGACGGTCATCAGTAACAGCAGATATAAGGCTGAAATTACCTATAAGAAAATCCGCTGCCTCAAGGTTGTCAGGTTTGATATAAGCCTTTTTTTTGCGTCTGCCGTTTAGCACATCAAATAAGTATTTGATAAAATTTTCAAGGTCTTCGTCTGAAAGGAATTTGATCATATGGAGAGGAATATGCCCGATCACAAGCCCGCTGAAATCAAAAAGGACTTCATTCTCCTGCTTGTATTTTCCGAATATTCTGCTGTGCTTTTCTGATATCAGGTCATAGTTATACTCACCAAAATCAGATTTGGTTATACATGAAAAGTTTGAAGGATTCATTTCTTCCCCCTTAATTGGAAAAAAGAATATATTTATGGAGCCGTGTCACTTAACTCCACAGTTAATAATAGCCCTTATTTCTTTTCTTTCAAAGCAATTTCAATTACAAATGATTGATCATCAAGAGTGAATTTGACCCCGACGCATATAATATGTGTCGGACGCTGAATTGTGTGCCCCCGTCCGGTGATTACGTTAGGAACAGATATACTGAATTTCTTACCTTTATCGGTAAAAATCTTTTTTGTACTGCCTGCGATCATATTAATGAGCTCACCTATGGCGTCGCCAACATCAGTGTCGACCTCTTCTTTCTCTTCCATAAGGAAGATAGAGGCGACCTGCATTGCAAGACCTTCTGGCATACTGACCGAAACATAACCGACAACATCGCCGACAATACCTATCACTGCGGAAACATCGTAATGGAGATTCTGATCCGACTTAATGTAAAGATCACCTTTTACCGGGCAAAGCCCTGTCATTGTTTCGAAAACGTTAATTGTGCTGGATATAAAAGGGTTTACATATTCTGCTTTCACCAAAGCCTCCCGATGTAGATACTTTGCTTATAAACATAAGAATAGACGAAATATACAGCATTGTCTATTAAAGACTTTACATATCTTATGGTCACTTACTCATGAAAAGAATAAATTTTCTTAATATCTTTGCAGTCAATCCCCATATGATATCATTCCTGTATCTGTAAAAATGTACAGTGCGCACATTCCCGTCACGCATCCACCTTTCACTATAGTATACATCATCCCGCAGAAGGTGCGATACAGGTACTTTATAAAGCCTCTCAACTTCTGTAGCCTGAAGGCTGAACACCGGGTCTTTAACCACGCCCACATAAGGCGTAACACGATGCCCCCACCTGGAAAGCTCATCATCCAGCACACCCGCAACATGGACATTGTCCGGTCTGACACCAATCTCCTCATAGGTCTCGCGAAGTGCAGTCTCACGAAGACTGGTGTCAACATTCTCACTCAGTCCACCAGGAAAAGAGACCTCCCCTCCGTGGTGATTAAGCTCTCGCAGACGTTTTGTAAATATGACACAGCAGTCATCACCGATATTAACCACAGGAACCAAAACGGCGGCAACACGTTCAGTCACCGCCATTTTATATCTATCATAACCTTTAAGTTTTTCTTCTATATAGTTTGCGGTACAATTTTTAACCAACGAGACCTTCCACTATCTTTTCAACATTTGCAATGGCTTCATCCAGCTTCTCAGGATGCTTCCCGCCAGCCTGCGCCATGTCAGGACGTCCGCCACCCCCTCCTCCGGTAATCTTCGCAACTTCTCTAACGATATCACCAGCTTTGACTTTGCCTGTGGTGTCTTTTGTCACACCACACACAAAAATAACTTTGTCGTCTGTGACAGCTCCGGCGACAACAACACCACTCCCTATCCTGTCTCTGGCAGTATCAACAAACTTACGCATGGCGTCTGCGTCTCCGTTTGCAAGTTTCGCTGCAAGCACCTTAATACCGCTGACGATCTTAACATCGTCCATGAGCCCTGCGGCGTCTTTGGATGCCATCTGATCAGCTATCTTCTTAAGTTCTTTCTCTTTATCTTTCAGGCTGTCTGTCAGCTCCACCATACGTTCGTAGAGTCCGTCCGGAGTGGTTTTAAGCAGTTTCGCACCGTCTTTCGCAAGAGCGTCAAGTTTCTGCATCCCCGCAACGGCAGCCATCCCTGTCACAGCCTCTATCCTGCGCACTCCGGAGGCAACTGATGCCTCACTTGTCACTTTCAGAAGACCAATATCACCGGTACGGTCAACATGACACCCGCCGCAAAGTTCTTTGCTGAAATCACCGATTTCAACAACACGCACCTTGTTACCGTATTTCTCACCAAAGAGAGCCATGGCACCGGAGTTAACAGCATCATCAATATTCATATATGTCTTTTTCAGGGCTGTATTTGCCTGAATTTCTTCATTTGCTATCTCTTCTATACGCATAATCTCTTCAGCAGAGACCGGAGCATAGTGGTTGAAGTCAAACCGCAGTCTTTCGGGGTTAACCTGTGAGCCTGCCTGACGGACGTGGTCGCCCAGAACCATCTGTAAAGCCTTATGGAGAATATGTGTGGATGTATGATTTCTCTCAGTTGCCCTTCTTGCAGTTTTATCCACCTGTGCTTTGACAGTCTCTCCCATTTTGATTACGCCCAGCTCTGTAAAGCCCCGCATGGCTATCATCCCGTCACCGTATTTATGTGTGCCGGTCACTTTAAAAACAGCAGTATCAGTTTTTATATAGCCGATGTCGCCAGCCTGACCGCCCCCTTCTGCATAAAAAGGTGTTTTTGTCAGGATGATGTCACATTCGCCTTCCGCTGTTTCAGATTGAGCATCATTTTTGATAATTGCAGCTACTTCCGACTCAGCTTCGAGTTCTTCATACCCTACAAACTCGCTCTTAAGGGTGCTTGCCAGCTTGATGTATACGTCAGCAACACGCTGCTCTCCGCTACCGGACCATGACTTTTTCGCACGTTCCTGCTGAGTGTGCATCTCCTGCTCAAAGCCTGCATTATCAAGGACATACCCATTATCTTCAGCGATATCAGCAAGTAAATCCACAGGAAATCCGAATGTGTCATACATCTTAAAGATGTCCTCTCCTGATATGGTTTTACTATCTTTATTCTTTTCAAGGAGTTCATCGATAATTTTCAGCCCTGTATTAAGGGTTCTGCTGAACGACTGCTCCTCGTTAGTTACAACTTTTGCAATGTAAGGTTTTTTGTCCGCAAGCTCGATGTAGTGTCCTTTCATGAAATCCACAACAAACCCGCACACTTTATAAAAGAAGGCGCCCTCAAGACCTAGCATCCGCCCGTGTCTCATGGCACGTCTCATTATGCGGCGAAGAACATATCCTCTCCCGTCATTAGCAGGCAGAACTCCGTCACCTATGAGGAAAGTTGCTGCACGACTATGGTCAGCAATAACGCGCATGGAGACATTATCTTTTTCGCTGTCCCCGTACTTCTTCCCTGCGAGATCAGCTATATATTTAATAATAGGCAGGAAAAGGTCTGTGTCATAATTACTGGTAACTCCCTGCACAACAGATGCTACACGCTCCAGCCCCATACCTGTATCAATAGAAGGTTTAGGAAGTGGCGTAAGAGTACCGTCTTCGCTGCGGTTATACTGCATAAAAACAAGATTCCACAGCTCAAGGTGCCTGTCGCACTCACAGTTTCTGTCACAGTCAGGAGACTGGCATCCCGTGTGTTCCCCCTGATCGATATGTATTTCAGAACACGGACCGCAGGGACCGGTGTCCCCCATAGCCCAGAAGTTATCTTTTTCGCCTCTGTACTCAATATCCTTGGCATCAAGCCCTATAACATCACGCCATATCTGAGCTGCCTCTTCATCATCGTTATAAACAGACACAAACATCTTTTCTGCCGGCAGACCGACAACTTTTGTGAGAAATTCCCAGCCGAATTTTATCGCATCCTCTTTAAAATAATCTCCGAAAGAGAAATTCCCCAGCATCTCAAAAAAAGTATGGTGACGTGATGTTACACCGACATTTTCAAGGTCATTATGCTTACCGCCGGCACGCACAACCTTCTGGCTGGTAGTGGCTCTAGTATAGCTTCTTGTCTCTCTGCCCAGAAATGTATCCTTAAACTGGTTCATACCTGCGTTGGTAAAGAGCAGTGTCGGGTCATCGTGTGGAACCAGCGACGATGAGCTCACTATCTCGTGACCGTGTTCTGCAAAGTATTCCAGAAATTTCTTGCGTATCTCCTGTCCTGTCATAGCCATATTTTTTACTCCATATATATCACTGCGGGCATAATCCTGATTAATTACGCAATGGTTGAAAACTATTATTTATTACCCATACCAGCCAGAAACTCTTCCCACTCTATGGGGAGCAGATATTTCTTTTTGCTGTTGCACTCTTTGCACGCAGGAACAACATTACCTTTGGTGCTGAAACCACCTCTGGCAACAGGTACAATGTGATCCATCGTCAGTTCAGCAGGGTTAAAATCCCCCTGACAGTAGTGGCACTTCCCTTCAGCCAGCTTATTCTTCCACCAGCCCTTTTTGCGTAGCTCACGTGCTTTTTCTTTCTCTTTTTTGATGTGTTTCTCATCAGCAGTTAAAAAAAAATTATCCATATCCGCATGATTATATTCACCTGTCTGCATAATTGCAAGAAAATACCCTTATTTCCAAACATCGCTTGTAAAGCTGTTCTTTTTCCACAGGCTGTTATTAAACATATGCTCCATTGCATCCCCAGTCATATTATTTTCTACGCAAACCATATCGATTCAAACAAACGATTAGTTCAATTTTAAACTTTTTTAACTCGTTGTCACATAAGAAACCTATTTATGTTTCTTATTTTTGCATACCCAATATTCAAATACACAATAAAAGGTATTACAGTAAAAAAACACGCAAACCAGCGCCAGAGAGGGTTTAGCATGCGAAAAATGTTTTAAATTTAGACTTGATGATAGCCCCACTTTAAAGTAAACTCCACATACGTTTGCAGAACCATATTATAAATTGGAGGACATAGTGAGTAATAAAGATCAAAAGGCACTTGAGGTTTACGGTCTCACCAATCTTGGCGAGGTTAAGAGAAACCTCACAGCACCAGAACTTTATGAAGAAATAATTAAAAATGGCGAAGGTAAAATTGCCAAGGGCGGAGCTATAGTCTGTCTCACAGGAGCAGTCACCGGCCGTTCACCTAATGACAAGTTCATAGTTAAAGAGGACACTACAGAAGGTGATGTCAACTGGTCAAAAGGTAACGTCCCAATCACTCAGGAAAAATTCGACAATATATACAATAAACTCTGTGCTTATCTTCAGCAGAAGGACGTATACGTTCAGGAATGCTACGCAGGTGCAGATGAAGCCTCCAGAATAAGAGTACGTGCAATCAACGAATACGCATGGCAAAACCTTTTTGTTCAGAACATGTTCATTCAGGAACCAGACGAAACAAAGCTTGCAAACTTCGAAGCTGACTTCACCATCATATGCTGTCCTGACTTTAAATGTAAAGGCGAGCTCGACGGCGTTAACAGCGAAAACTTTGTTCTCCTCAACTTCGCGAAAAAAGTAGTTATCATCGGCGGTACAGCATACGCCGGCGAAATGAAAAAATCCATATTCACAGTTATGAATTACCTTCTGCCTAAGCAGGGGATTATGTCTATGCACTGTTCTGCCAATATAGGCAAAGACGGTGATGTCGCACTTTTCTTCGGTCTTTCCGGTACGGGCAAAACAACCCTCTCCACAGACCCTGAAAGAGCTCTCATAGGCGACGATGAACACGGATGGGACGATAAAGGCGTTTTCAACATAGAAGGCGGCTGTTATGCAAAGGTCATCAACCTTTCCCGTGAAATGGAACCGGACATTTTCGCCACAACAGAGAAATTCAACACAGTTCTTGAGAATGTCGTAATGGACGATGGACGAAACGTAGACCTCGACGACGACAGCATCACAGAGAATACAAGGGCTTCATACCCGCTTCAGTCCATAGACAACATCGAGCCTTCAGGTAAAGGCGGTATGCCGAAAAACATAATTTTCCTTACATATGACGCATTCGGTGTTCTCCCACCTGTATCAAAGCTCACTGTACCTCAGGCAATGTATCACTTCATCTCCGGCTACACGGCAAAAGTTGCAGGGACAGAAAAAGGCGTGACAGAGCCAAAAGCAGTTTTTTCCTCATGTTTCGGAGAGCCTTTCATGGTTTGGCACCCGTCTGTATACGCTAAACTTCTCGGCGAAAAGATCATTGAGAATAACGTTACATGTTATCTGGTAAACACCGGTCTCACAGGCGGACCTCACGGTATAGGTTCAAGATTTAAAATCAGCCACACAAGAGAGATCATAAGAGCTATCCTATCCGGTGCAATTGATAAATCCGAGTTTATGGAAGACGAGATCTTCGGTTTCGGTATCCCTAAAACCCTCGGTGATATCCCCACTGACGTTCTTCACCCTGTGGAGAGCTGGAAGGATAAGGCTGCGTATAAAGCACAGCTCACTCAGCTTGCTGAAAACTTTAAAGCCAACTTTAAAAAGTATGAAGCAGGCACAGATGCTGAAATCATAGCAGGCGGACCAAAAATCTAATTTACTTAAATATTATTACATATGGGCTGAAGGAACTATTCCGTCAGCCCTTTTTTTTTGCTATACTGATTTGTTAATATATGAGTAATACAGGAGCACCAAATGGATAAGCTTTTTAAGGGTGCAATCAAGTTTCGAGAGATAAGCTTCGAAAAGAGAAAAGAATTATACGAATCACTCCACAGCGAACAAAAGCCACACACACTATTCATCGGCTGTTCAGACTCACGCGTTGTACCGGAGCTGATCACAAGGACCCTGCCCGGTGAGCTTTTTGTCGTCCGCAACATAGCAAATATTGTCCCACACTACCGTGTAGCAAAAGAATATGCAGCTACAACATCCGCTATTGAATATGCAGTCAATGCTCTGGATGTTGAAAATATAGTGGTCTGTGGACACAGCAACTGCGGCGGATGCAACGCAATCTATTTTGATAAGACACAGCTCGAACAGCTGCCGAATGTTGCACATTGGCTGGAGCAGATAGAGGGAGTAAAAAGCGAAGTTCACCTGCGCCACCCAGATGCAGACCCAGAACACAAAGCATGGATAACAGAGCAGATAAATATAGTCAAACAGATGGCAAATCTACTCAGTTACCCATACATAAGCAGAAAGTATGAAAAAGGTGAACTGCATATATATGGTTGGTATTATGTTATTTCCAAAGGCGAAGTTTACAACTTTAATAAAGAAACAGGAGAATTCGAGCTCATTAGCTGAACCAGTCGCCCCCAGCTGCGACGACACCCTTCCCGTCATTGCGAGGAACAAGGTGACGAAGCAATCTGAATATACACGACGCCCTGAACGGCATAAGATTGCTTCACATACGTTCGCAATGACACCCTTCCCGTCATTGCGAGAAACAAAGTGACGAAGCAATCTGAATATACTACATCCTGAACGGCATAAGACTGCTTCACATACGTTCGCAATGACACTTTTCCGTCATTGCGAGGAACAAAGTGACGAAGCAATCTAAATATACTACATTCTGAACGGCATAAGATTGCTTCACATACGTTCGCAATGACACCCTTCCCGTCATTGCGAGAAACAAAGTGACGAAGCAATCTGAATATACTACATCCTGAACGGCATAAGATTGCTTCACATACGTTCGCAATGACACTTTTCCGTCATTCTAAAGTTACAGGCTTACTAATCATGCTTACCGGATGCAAAAGGATGGGTGGCATCATAAACACGGAGCAGTTCCGTCAGATTCAAGTGTGTGTATTTCTGGGTGGTGGTTAATGACTCGTGCCCTAAAAGACTCTGAATAGTCCGCAGGTCTGCCCCCCCTTCAAGGAGATGGGTAGCGTATGAATGCCTGAATGAGTGAGGTGAAAAATCCATAGGCAGTCCGGCTATCTTCAGATATTTCTCAACGATCCTGCGTACGGAACGATCTGTAAGTCTGGAACCAAATTTATTAATAAATATTGCTTCATTATCAGGTAGATAGCCATTACAAATATCCATTTTAACATCAAGATAATCATTGATCATCTCAATATGCATGTCTGCTATAGGAACAATACGCTCTTTCTTCCCTTTACCTCGAACAAGGATACGCATACCACCGAAGTCTATATCTGAAAGATTAAGCCCCACCAGCTCGCTGACACGAACCCCTGTTCCATACATAAGTTCCTGAATAAGCGCATCACGCATACCAGCCGGCTTATCTTTATCCGGAGCATCCAAAAGAGCTATAATACTGTCAATATTAAAAACTTTAAATGCTTTCTGCTCCTTTTTAGGAAACTTCAGCATCCGTGCAGGATTATCATCCGTGTGGTTCTTCTTCTGCATAAATGCAAAAAAAGATTTGAGGCAGGCTATCTTCCGCTCTATAGTTGACTTTGCCAGCCCCTTGTCAAACAACATCGCCACAAACCCCCGCAAAGTGAAAAAATCAGCATCCTGAATGTCGTCAATAGCCGAATCCTCCAGATACATACACAGGTCTGCAAGATCACGGGAGTAATTCTTGATAGTATGATCGGACGCTCCCTTCTCCTGCTGCATAAATTTAAGGAATATTGAAACTGCTTTATCTATCTGCATAAACTTATTATCGGACGCTTTTATCATTTATGCAATCTTGCTATTCGCAAAAAATAAAATTTGTGTAATAATGACTGAATGAAAAAAATACTTGTAAGTGCATGTCTCTTAGGCGAAAACGTCAGATACAATGCAGAAGTTATTGAAGTTTCTGATAAAATTAACGACCTTATGGCAAAATACGAAGTTATCCCAGTATGTCCTGAAGTTCTGGGTGGTCTCCCTGTTCCAAGAGAGGCATGTGAGATACAGGGTATGAGCGGTTCAGATGTGCTGGACGGCGATACAATAGTAAGAGGCAGCAAAGGGAGTGACCACACAGGTGCTTTTGTGATCGGTGCGAAAAAGACCCTCGAACTTGCCAGAGAACATAATGTTGAATTTGCTGTTTTAAAACAACGAAGCCCTTCCTGTGGAAGCAGCTGCATTTATACAGGTAAATTCGACGGTACAAAACAACCCGGCGAAGGTGTTGCAACAGCATTGCTTCGCAGACAAGGGATAAAGGTTATAAGTGAAGAAGATATCTAAACTAATTCTGCTGACTGTAGCACTTCTGCTTCTGGTCGGGTGGGACACTGGCAAAGTTGACAATATTCTGTCAAAGTCTTCTCACATAAGCAGCGCCGGAGACAGGATAGCTTATATATCCCAACAACTTCTGGGTACCCCGTATGCAGACGGAACCCTTAAGGGAAGCCCTGACTCAAAAGAAGAACTTGTCGTTAACCTTAATGGGGTTGACTGCTTCACCTTTCTGGACACTGTGGAAGCTTTGCGATTGTCCGACAATGCCGAGAATTTCATAAAGAACCTGAAACAAGTCAGATATTTCAGCGGAAAAGTCGATTACGTTAACAGAAAACATTTTTTTACAGACTGGATATCAGGCGATCTTAATACCGTAAAAGACATAACGCCTGAGATAGCTGGTACCATAACTGTGGAAAAATACATTAACCGCAGGTCAGACAAAAACAGCTGGCTCAAAAATCTGCCGCAAACCATGCGAATGGTAACTTATCTTCCCGCTTCGATCATTGATAAAGAAGTTATCAAAACACTCAAAACCGGAGATTATATAGGTATTTACAGCGACAAAGCGGGACTTGATGCAACTCACACAGGCATTTTTATAAGAAACAGTAACGGTGAGTTTTTCAGAAATGCATCATCACTTAAGGGTAAAGTTGTTGATTATCCTTTCAGAGAATACATGACAAAGGTGAGAGGGATAATTATATTCAGACCTATATAAGATCAGTCGCAAAGATGCTTATAATGCTCCAGAGCTCGGTCTGCATACATCTGTTTTTTCAATTTTTTATCACGAATTTTTTCCCCATGACCTGGGAGCATACCGAAATGAAAGTTTGATGGAACATATTCCTTTTTATTCTCAGCTACTTCACCGGAGACATGACGGGCAAGTGCGCCAAGAGCTGTCTCTTCGTGAAATCCTTCGAACTCAGGGTATATGATGGAATGTGCTGCCAAAATGCCTGATGCGGCGGATTCGAGATATCCTTCAACACCTGTGATCTGTCCAGCAAAGTATAAATCTTTATCTGCTGTCGTCTGAAATGTTCTCTTAAGGTTTCCCGGGGAATGAATATAAGTATTGCGGTGAATACTGCCAAAACGTAAGAATTCAGCATTTTCGAGTCCGGGAATAAGCCTGAAAACACGTTTCTGTTCAGGGATCTTCATCTTGGTCTGACAGCCGACAAGGTTATAAGCTGTCCCCTCTTTGTTCTCCTTGCGGAGCTGGACAACAGCATAGTATTTCTCTTCGGTAACAGGGTGCCTGAGCCCCACAGGGCGAAAAGGGCCAAAAGTAAGTGTCTGGGGTCCACGAGCCCCCATCTCCTCAATAGGCATACAGCCTTCGTATACGTTCAGCTTTTCAAAATCTTTAAACTCAGTCTTTTCGGAAGCCATCATTTCATTATAAAAAAGTTCGTACTGCTCTTTGTTCATGCCGAGGTTGAGGTAATCGTTGTCGCCCTTTTCCCATCTGCTTTTGAAAAATGCTTTTTCCATATCCACAGAGTCAAAGGATATCACAGGGGCAATGGCATCAAAAAAGTAAAGCCCACCGCCGAAACGTTCCTTGATCTTCTCTGCTAGCTTATCGGATGTCAGAGGTCCGGTGGCTATTATGCATGGACGGTCAGCAGGGATGTCGGTAAGCTCTTCCGATATAACCTCAATGTGAGGATGATTGCGGATAATTTCATCTATCCCCTTCGCAAAGTCCAGCCTGTCCACAGCCAGAGCATTTCCGGCAGGGACCTGACACTGATACGCAACCGCTAAAACGAGACTGCCCAGTATTTTCATCTCTTCTTTGAGAAGTCCGCTGGATGTGTCGGGAAGTGTGCTTTTCAGGGAGTTGGAACATACGAGTTCACCGAGAAATTCGGTTTCGTGTGCAGGGGTCTGCACAAGCGGGCGCATCTCATACAGCTTAACTTCATGACCTCTTTCAGCAAGATAGTAAGCGGCCTCACAGCCTGCAAGACCGCCGCCAGCTATATAAACTGTTTTACCCATTTATTCCTTTACAGAGATAGTACCGTCTTCAAGCACTATTGTTGATTTAGCATTTTTGCATTCGGGATAACCGGTACAAGCGAAAAACTTACCGCGACGGCTCTTTTTCAGAACCATCGGTTTTCCGCATTTCTCACATTTAACGTTTTCGTCAACTTTATCATATTTAGGGATGATGTCCCCCTGCTCGTTGACTTCCATGTTCGCTGTGAAGTCGCAGTCAGGATAATTTTTGCACCCTATAAACATGCCGTTCCTTCCGCCTTTGATAGTCAGCCCAGCCTCACATTTAGGGCAAGGAGTGCCGATCTCTTCTCCGGCTGCGAGGATCTTGATCTCGCCATCAGGTAGTGTGACATAGTTCTTTATATTTTTGCACTCCGGGTAGCCCGGGCACGCTAATACTTCGCCGAAGCGTGTTTTCTTGAAAACAAGTTCTTTACCGCATTTCTCACATTCGATGCCGGAAGGTTTGTCTTCCTCTTTCGGGACAAGTTTAAAAGAGCCGTCTTCAAGACGTTCATAATTAGACGTAAACTTACACTCAGGGTAAGAGGTGCACGCCACAAAATTGCCGTTGCGTCCGTATTTTATGGTAAGGTCTTTTTCGCATACCGGACACTTCATCTCTATTTTCAGATTGGCGGAAAACTGCTTCTCCGCTTTTTCAAGCTCAGGTTTAAATTTAGCATAGAAATCTCTGAGAACACCTTTCCATGTAAGCTCGCCGGCTTCCACACTGTCCAGATCCTCTTCCATACCTGCTGTAAATTTAGGTTCAAATATGCGGTCAAAGTTTGCTATCAGAAGTGAGCAGACAACACGCCCCAGCTCTGTCGGCTTAAAGCGTTTCTCTTCCATATTTGCGTACTCTCTGTCGATGAGTGTTGAAATAATAGAAGCATAAGTTGACGGGCGACCTATCCCTTCAGCTTCAAGTGTTTTAACAAGTGTCGCTTCAGAATACCTTGCAGGCGGCTGTGTAAACATCTGCTTGCTGTCATGTTTTTCAGGATTAAGAGTCTCACCTTCTTTTACATCAAAGATGACCTCCTGATCTTTCTCTTTGCTCTCATCGACACCTTCGATATAGAGTGTCTGAAAGCCGGGAAATTTCATTACTTTCCCTTGTGACTTAAGCAGATAGGGTCCGTTTGCAATATGTATCGTGTTCTGGTCATAGACAGCATCCGCCATGTTGCTGGACACAAATCTATCCCATATCAGTTTGTAAAGTTTATACTGGTCAGTATCGAGAATTTTTTTGACGCTTTCAGGAGTGATCGCCACAGATGTCGGGCGTATTGCTTCGTGGGCATCCTGAACGTTTTTCTTTTTCGATCCGCCTTTCACACCCTTAGAGAGAAATTCTTTTCCGTACTGTTTCTCAATATATCCTCTCGCCTCGTTTGTAGCATCAGGAGAAACCCTTGTAGAGTCCGTTCTCATATATGTGATAAGACCCACAGGTCCTTCACTGCCGAGCTCTATACCTTCGTAAAGGCGCTGGGCAAGCATCATAGTACGCTTTGCAGAGAAACTAAGTTTCCTTGCGGCTTCCTGTTGCAGCTTTGAGGTGATAAAAGGGAGAGGTGCACGTTCAAAGACTTCCTTGCGGATAACTTCGTTAACGTTATAAGAACCGGCTTTCAGAGCAGCCAGAACAGCTTCGGCCTCTTCGCCGTTAGGAACTCTGTATTTTTTACCATTCTTCTTCTCAAGCCTTGCTTTAAGGAGTGCCTTCTGACCGCCTTTAAAGGTAACGTCAATAAGCCAGTACTCTTCCGGTTTAAACTTTTCAATCTCTTCCTCACGCTCCACAAGAAGCCTGAGAGCAACAGACTGCACTCGCCCGGCAGAAAGTCCGTATTTAAGGGATTTCCACAGAAGCGGGCTGACAAGATATCCGACTAATCTGTCGAGGATACGTCTCGCCTGTTGTGCATTTGTCCTGTTTTCGTTTATGGGACCGGTGTTTTTGATACCGTCTTCGATACCTTTTTTGGTAATCTCATTAAAGAGTACACGGTAAATTTTACCTTTGTTCTTTTTCCCCAGCTCTTCTGCTATGTGCCATGCAATAGCCTCCCCTTCACGGTCGGGGTCAGGCGCGAGATAGATATTCTCCGCAGAATTTGCTACTTTTTTAAGCTCGTCTATGATTTTTTTCTTCCCTCTGATAATAGAGTATTTAGGTTCAAAATCATTGTCGAGGTCAACACCAAGGCTGCTTGCCGGCAGGTCTTTGACGTGCCCCACAGACGCAAGCACTTTAAAGTTTCTTCCGAGGTATTTTTCGATTGTCCGCGCTTTGGCGGGTGATTCCACTATAACTAGATTTTTGGGCATATTACTTCCGTATCAATTCAAATAGTCTTCGTATTCATCCACACCAGAGGCATAGAGTGATTTGCGTTCCATAAGGCTGTAGAGAGCAAGGTTTTTTATCGCTTCCACGTCAACCTTGTATCCTTCACCTGTAATGGCACTTTCTATAACATCTTCCAGACCAAGGGGGTCAAGGATACCTGATAAGTGCAGTTTCTGCAAATAGCTTATGGCATCGGCTGAAAGTGTGTTTTTCTCTTTTTTGGTAAAAACTCTGAACCAGAGATTTCCATCAAAATTACTTATATCCAGAACAGTCAGAACCTGCCTGATCTCATGATCGTCAAATCCTGTGTTAAAGAGGTAATCTTTGATATCTTTCTCCGTGGTCTTTTCGCTAAATTCAAGATAATCAATCACCAGATTGAGTGCTATGACAATTTTGTCCATTGAGTCCTCCGGCAGCCCGGTACTTACCGTCGATTTCCCTGAAAACATACCCCTCAAGCTCCATTTGCGCAAGGTTTATTACAACGCTCTCAATATCAAACCCCGACATGGCGCTGAGTTCATCCGGGTTCAGCGTGCCTCTCATCAGCAGGTCGAAGAGCTTTGCTTGCTCAGGACTACCAAACTCTAATACACTCGTCTCTTGCTTGTCAACTTCTTTAAGGTTGCCTATTTGGTATTTTAACTCTTCTATGACATCGAAATACGACTCTGTAAGTATTGCACCTGCTTTCAAAAGGGCGTTTGTGGCTGTATTTCTGTTGTCGGGAAAAGCAGGTACGGCAAAGACATCTCTCCCCTGCTCCCCGGCTAATCTGGCAGTAATCAGCGAACCGCTCCTGTCAGACGCCTCTACAACTATCACCCCAAATGACAAGCCGCTTATTATTCTGTTTCGTCGTGGGAAATTCCTCTGGGCGGGGTGACAGTTTGACAAAAACTCTGTGACCACACAGCCTTTGGCGAGAACTTTATTAAGATGCTTCAAGTTATCCTGCGGGAAAAAATGATTAACTCCGCACCCCATAACTGCTGTTGTTACCCCTCTCTCGACTGCTCCCAGATGGGCATGAATGTCTATCCCCTTGGCAAATCCGCTGACGATATTGAACCCTGCCTCGCCAAGATCACAGGCTAACCGTCTGCTGAAGTCACATGCTGCACGGCTGGCGTTTCTTGAACCAACCACAGCAATAGCCGGACGCTTAAAAGAAGCTGTGTCGCCTCTGGCAAAAAGCAGGCAAGGTGCGCCCACTGTCTGCCGGAGCATTTCCGGATAGTCCTCGTCATCTATACATAAGATATCCGCCCTGCACTCTTCCAGAGCCTTCAGTTCGGATTTAAAAAGTTGTTTGTCTATATTCGATGTTACAATATTCTCTGATATTTCCTTTTTTATGCCGTATGTTCTCAGTGCGCCCATATCAAGCTTCAAAGCGCCTGTAAGCGTCCCCGCTCCGGCGTATATCTTCTCCATTACGGTTTCTTCAACACCTCGGACACACCTCAGCTTAAGCGTTTCTATTGCAATATCAGATGTCACATCCTCTCCGGTTAGTGAGACAATATATATTCCACAAGAAGCCTGACAGCCGGAAGGGTTGCCCCTTCGGGAACAGTGTACGCTTTATTGTGGAGGGGCGGGTGGCTCTCCCCCTGTCTGGAGCCCTGCCATATAAAAGCTCCGGGGGCAAGCTCAAGATAAAATGCAAAATCCTCTCCCCCCATCTCTTTTTCGTGGCTTCCAAGGGCTATCCCTTTTGCCTCTGCTATGTTTCTTAGTTTTTCTGTTATTTCTCTGTCGCAAATCACGGGCGGCGTCCCTTCGTGGACAGCTAACTCACCTTTTACCCCGTAGAAATATTCAATATTTTTAAGTCTTACACGCATTCCATGCTCAATAAGCTTCTGGACACTGTTGTCAAAAAAACGGAAAGTCCCTTTCAGTCGGACTTCCTCCGGAAGAATATTTGCCGCAAAACCGCCGTTGACAGCACCAAACGAGATAAGTCCGTTAAGTATAGGGCTTTTCTTACGTGTAAGTATCGTCTGGCATCCTATTATATATTCTGCAGCCGCAGTAACGGTATCTGTCCCCATATGAGGCATTGCTGCGTGAGTCGACATACCCTTTAAAACTACATCAAAGTGATTGGCACCAGCCATTGCAGGCCCTTCCAAAAGGGCTGCTTTACCAAACTCGACATGTGGCTGAGTATGAGTGGCAAAAATTTCGTCCACCCCTTCCATACATCCTGCTTCAATCATCTTCACGGATCCGTTAACGGTTTCTTCAGCTGGCTGAAAGATATACCTTACATTCACATTTAGTTTAGCTTTAACTTTAACCAGAGTTTCAAGTATTGTCAACAAAGTTGTCATATTAGCATGATGCCCGCAAAGATGACGGTATTCTCCTCCCTCCTCATCATAAGGGAGCGCATCCATATCAGCTCTAATGGCTATTGTTCTTGCAGCGCCGACATCAAGCGTACCGAAAAGACCGGTAACAAACGCCTCTTTATATGAAAGCCCCATACTCTCCAGACGGCTTTTTACGTATTTTGATGTTTCATACTCCTCTCCAGAGGGTTCTGCACGATTATAAAGCTCTTTAAGGTCAGCGTTCATCTGTTTTTCATCTATCTGATACATTTTTTATTCTCCTTCTATACATCTCTCAGGAACATATATTAAACATACCTTTAAGGTTATTATTTTGAAACAAAAAAAAGACCGGCATTTCTGCCGATCTTAAACTATTTATAAATATTGCAAAAGTCATTGCGAACGGAGTAAAGCAATCTTACAGCGGCAGCGACACTATGCATATTCAGATTGCTTCGTCACAATGCTCCTCGCAATGACGGTTTGATGCCATCAAATTTATTTTATATTACAACACTCTAATCAAAATTATACTTATCAACTTCACCTTCGAGTATTTCACCGTCATCTTTAAGATCCGAGCTCATCTCAGATAAAACTTCCGTAGCAGAAGCTATCTCCGCAACCCCGACTGAAACCTGATTAATAGCATTCTCCATCTGTGCTATTGCTGCTGCCTGCTGTTGTATAGCTGCTGCAACCTGAGAAATATTATCAGCGGTAGTTTCTGCATTATTTTTTGTCAGAATTGATGATTCGTTCAGTTTTTCCATAAAATCCGCCACCCCTGATATCTGGGCGATATTCCCCTGAACATCTTTAACAGCTTTATCAACTGTCTGATTATTCTGGTTAATAATGCCTGAGATTTCTTTAACAGAATCAACAGTCCTTTCGGCAAGTTTTCTAACTTCATCTGCCACAACAGCAAATCCTCTGCCTGCATCACCTGCCCTGGCAGCCTCAATAGCAGCGTTCAGAGAGAGCAGATTTGTCTGATCTGCAATATCGTTTATCAGCCCCAGAATGCTGTTCATGGACTCAGAATTTTCTTTTAATATATTTATGTTTTCTATAAGAACTGAGCTGGACGAGACGACATCACCGATCATGTTTTTTGCAGCAAGGGTATTTTTTTCTGACTCTTCGGCATATGACCGGCTGTCAGAAGCCAGTGTTTCTGTTTCAGTTACCTTCTGCGCAACATCCTCCACTCCTGCATTAATCTGCTCCATTGCAGTGTTAATCTGGCTGACTTCCTGATTCTGCTGTAAAACATTTGCACTCAGCTCTTCTGTTGAGCTTGAAAGTATCCCTGAGCCTGTATTCAGTTTATCAGCAGTCTCTTTAATATCCATAAGGGACTTGGTAAGCTTAAATATCATAGACTCTTTATAACTGTCCATCTCCAGCAGTTCGTTGCTATTCCGCAGATGCCCTGTATAGTAATCACACTCTTTGCAATTGTTGTGTGTGCCATCGGTAAGGCGTGTGCATTCCACAGGGAGGTTGAAATTCGGTGCTTCACTTCCAACAGTAAGGTGACAAGGCAGCCCTTCGACACCATATGCAGAGCAATTTTTGTCGTGACAGTCAACTGCCTCCCAGCATGAAACAAGTTTTTTACCTTTCCCCTGGCGTGTCAGGTTGCCTTTGGCAACTTCTATAAATGAATCCAGAGTGTGTTTTATATTACGCTGGAGCATTTTAATGATGAATATAAGCATAACGCTCAACACAAACAGCCCGGAGAGACAAAGTCCGAGTATTATCTTTTCAACCTGCCTGAAAGGAGCGTAAAGTTCATTTACTTCATAACCTGCTGCAATCACCCACCCTTTAGAATTAAGATGTTTAAAAGAGACACATTTTGTTTTACCTTTAAAGTCATAGATAATGTCCCCTTCAGTGGTATTGAGCATGGTTTTTACAAAATCATAACCGGCGATATTCTCACCTTTCATTTTACTGTTAATGTGATAGAGAAGATTCCCCTTTACATCCATAATAAAAAAATAGCCATTTTCGCCCAGAGGCATACTGGAAACAAACTTCTGAATATCATCATAAACATCTCCCACTGCCCCCTCTTCAGCAATGTCTGCATTTACGACATATTCAAGCACTCTCAGCATTTCACTGGATCTTTTATTAGAAATTGTTTCTGCGATTTTTGTGTTTGCTCTCTGTGTCACAAAGAAAATAACTGCAAATACAAAGATAAGAACAATCAGTGTCGGGACAAGCACCTGAATGGAGATACTCATCTTCCTCATGTCTAACACTTTCATAATTGTTTCTCCGTAGTAATAAATTACTACCAAGTTAGTCAAAGAAATTCCTCAAGTCAACAAAGATTTCATAGCGTTGACTTAATCAAATAATAATTAAATAATTTAATCTCAAGTTAATATATTTGTTCATAGTTCACAGTGCAAATTCAATACTTTGTAAAAGCAATTTGTCAATTATGCCGGAGTGTAGTAAACTCGACAACTCAATAGGTATATATTATGAATAACAATAATGAAAAATTGCGGAAACTTCCTCAGATAGACAAGCTGGCATCTGCACCAGAATTTACCGGTCTGAACTCCGTTCTCCTGAAGAAAGCAGCAAGGAACGTGCTGGAGAATATACGCTGTGATATAATCGACAAAGATACCGAAGTGCCTGATTTACAAATAATAATTCAAGAAGTTAAATCAGAATATCATAAACTGACCAGAGGGACACTTCATAAAGTTATCAACGCCACAGGCGTCCCCATACACACAAACCTTGGGCGCTCCCCCATAGATAAATCCGTCCTTGAAGAGGCGATAGAGATTTCTTCCGGATACTCTAACCTTGAGTATGATGTCGCCAATGGGAAGCGCGGGGACAGATATCACCATACAGCACAGTACCTATGTGAACTCACAGGAGCAGAAGATGCAATTGTTGTAAATAATAATGCATCGGCAGTATTCATCATCCTGAATACTCTTGCCCGGAATAAAGAGGTCGCAGTCAGCAGGGGTGAGCTGGTTGAAATAGGCGGATCATTCCGTGTGCCCGATGTTATGAGCAGAAGCGGTGCAAAGCTGGTGGAAGTAGGCAGCACAAACAAAACACGTATTTCAGATTATGCAGGCTCCGTTTCCAGCAAGACTGCAATGTTTATGAAAGTACATAAGAGTAACTATGAAATAGTCGGTTTTTCAGAAGAAACATCTCTTGATGAAATAGCCAGAGAGGCGAAACATCAGGGAGTCATATCATATTACGATGCAGGCAGCGGTCTTTTCAGAAAAATCATTCCTGAAAGCGTCTGTGGAGATCAGACCATACCCGAAGTTATTTCAAAGGGTATTGATATAGTCTCCTTCAGCGGAGACAAGATGCTCGGCGGATGTCAGGCTGGGATCATAGCCGGTAAGAAAGACCTGATAAAAAAGATAAAGAAAAACCCTCTCATGAGAATGCTGCGGGTGGACAAACTGACACTTGCTGTCCTTCAGGGAACATTCAGGAAATATCTCGAAAGAAACGACAACGAACTGCCTGTAAACAGAATGCTCACCGAACCCCCTGAAAGCCTTTTCAAAAGAGCCGAAAAACTCGTTTCTATGCTATCCTGCAAAACTACAATCATAAAGATAAAATCAACTGTCGGCGGAGGGAGCTGCCCTCTTGCTGAACAGGACTCATACGGTATAATAGTACACTCAGGTAAACGGTCTTCTGCTGTTGATAAATGCTTAAGAAACGCAGCAACACCTGTTGTGGCAAGAATAATAGATGATAAGGTTGTTCTGGACATACGTACAATCGATGAACAGGAATATACAATTGTATGCGAAGCTGTGGAGGGTGCGGTATGAAAAAAAGTTTAATTTTCGGAACTGCCGGACACATAGACCACGGTAAATCATCCCTTGTACTTGCCCTCACAGGCAAAGACCCTGACAGACTCAAAGCTGAAAAAGAGAAAGGGATAACCATAGAGCTTGGCTTTGCAGGTATGGAAACGGAACAGGCAAATATATCATTCGTTGACGTGCCGGGGCACGAAGGACTCATCAAAACAATGATTGCAGGCTCTGTTGGGTTTGACTCCGTATTATTTTGTGTGGACAGCAGAGAAGGGGTACGTCAGCAGACCATTGAGCATTACAACATCATACGGACAATAGGCGTGCGCTACTGTGTCGTCGCTCTGACAAAGACAGATATCGCATCTCCGGAGCAGATACAATCCGCCGAAAATGGCGTCCGAAAACTGTTCGCTGCATGCGCCATAAAAATAAGCGACATAGTGCATACGAATATAAATGATCAGAAATCTATTGAAAAGTTAAGAGAGGCAATCGGCAGATGCTCTACGAAAATACATCAGAAGATTCAGAAAAGGTGCTATGTTGTTCGTGCTGACCGTGTATTTTCCATTAAAGGGAGCGGAACAGTAGTTACAGGCACATCGCTGTTTGGGCAGGTTGCACCGGATACACTGCTTTTCAATATCAGAAACATGAAAGCCGCGAGGATTAAAGCAATACAAGTCCACGACAAGACAGTGAAAAAGTCTGTCGCAGGGGAAAGAACAGCCATCAACCTTCCTGACTTTTCCATAGATGATGTTAACCGCGGCGATATCCTCAGTGACAACAAAAATATAATTTCCACAAGAGGTATTTTCGCAAATATCACTGTGTTCGAAGGGCTTCATGAAAAAGTATCCCTCAGGCACAACAAAACATATTCCATATACATTGGCGCACTCTCCTGCGAAGGGAAGCTCCTCTTTTATGACAATAAGAAACTCGCAGCAGGCGAAAGAGCCAACTGTTTTATAAGACTTGACAGACCGGTCATTCCATATTTTGACGAACCACTCATTATCAGGTCTGCAAGCCCGCAGATGAGTATTGCCGGAGGCAGGGTACTGGGTATAGAGGAAACATTCCCCGACAGGAAATTTGCCGGCGAAATACTCAATTACCTCAGCGTTCACGACTATGACAACGCTCTTAAAAAAGCAGTTGAGATTTTCCACTGCGGGATCAAACTCCCTGAGCCGATACAATTTTCCGGTCTGATACGCAATGAGCTTGCAATGAAACTGGCTCAACTAAACATAGCCAACTTTCAGGGTTTTATTCTGGACAGCAGAAATCTGGAGACTTTTGTCGAAAATACGATACAATCCCTTAATAAAAAAGGAGTTCTTGCCATCAGCAAGATTCAGCATACATGCGAACAGCTCCCGGACCCTGTGCGTTTTGATATAATAAACCGCATAATAGAGAGAGCGCAGAAACAGGACTATATATTTGACGGACAAACCTTGAAAAAGAGGGAGAAAGACCCCTTCGAGGAGCTGGCTATATCCGTACTGAACCAGATGAAATCCGACCCGCTCATGTCAAACAGTACGCTGCTCTCAGAAAAAATGAATATTCCGGTTAATCAGGTACAGAAATGCCTTCACTATCTCTGCAACAGAAGTCTTGCAAAAAATATTGAAGGAAACAATCATGTCACAATGGAACTTCTGAACTCTTTTATCGAAAAAGCGTCTTTTGAATGTAAAAAGAACGGTCATGTTGATCTTACTGCGATGAAAAACCACTTTGGTCTGCCCAGAAAGCTTTTGGTTCCCCTTATGGAACAGCTCGATAAGACAGGACTCTTTGTTAATAAAGATAATAAAAGGATGTTAAAAATCAAATGATATGAGTTTTGAACTTGTGTCCGACTACCAACCCGCAGGCGACCAGCCGGAAGCAATCCGTCAGCTTGTGGCAAACTATCAATCCGGCGAAAATGCGCAGGTTCTGCTCGGTGTAACAGGCTCCGGTAAAACCTATACTATGGCAAATGTTGTGCAGCAGCTTAATGTTCCAACCCTTGTCATAGCTCATAACAAAACTCTTGCTGCACAGCTGTATGGTGAATTTAAGAAGTTTTTTCCTAACAATGCTGTGGAATATTTCGTCAGTTATTACGACTATTACCAGCCGGAAGCATATAAACCTCAGACAGATACTTTCATAGAAAAGGACTCCTCTATAAACGAGGATATTGATAAACTGCGTCACTCAGCCACAAGAAGCCTTCTTGAAAGACGTGACGTTCTGATTGTTGCCTCTGTTTCCTGCATTTACGGTCTCGGTTCACCGGAAGCTTACCACGGGATGCTTGTACACCTTGAAGTAAATGAAGATGTTGAAATGGAGACTGTTCTCAAAAAACTTGTTGAAATACAATATGAGAGAAACGAATACGACTTTCACCGCGGCACATACCGCGTTAAAGGGGATACTCTGGAAGTTTTCCCTGCTCACGAAGACGACCTTGCCTACCGGATTGAATTCTACGGCGACGAAGTGGACAGAATAAGCGAATTTGACCCCTTAACAGGCAAAACCATTAAAGAACGACCGAAAGTTGCAATATACCCGAATACCCACTATGTCACCACCAGCACAACCATTGAAGATGCTGTCTCTATTATTAAGAGAGAGCTGGCACAGCGATGTACAGAATTTGAAAATCAGAACAAACTGCTGGAAGCGCAACGGCTAACCCAGAGAACTATGTTCGATATAGAAATGATGCTGGAAACCGGATACTGCAACGGTGTAGAAAACTATTCACGGATACTTGAAAACAGACAGCCCGGTGACACACCTCCTACCCTTCTCAGCTACCTTCCCAAAGATGCCCTCGTCATTGTGGACGAATCCCACATGACAATTCCGCAGATCAAAGGGATGTATAACGGCGACAGGAGCAGAAAGACAACACTGGTGGAATACGGTTTCCGCCTGCCTGCGGCTCTGGACAACAGACCGCTCAAGTTTGAAGAGTTCCGTGAGCGTGTTAACCGCATAATGTACGTCTCCGCAACACCTGACGATTTCGAATTAAAAGAATCAATGGGGCTTCTTGCTGAACAGATTATCCGCCCCACAGGGCTTATGGATCCGCCTATTGAGGTTCGTCCATCCAGAAATCAGGTTGACGATCTCTATAACGAAATACGCAAAACAGCAGAAAAAGGTGAACGCGTCCTCGTCACCACCCTGACCAAACGGATGTCAGAGGAGCTTACCAAATATTACGACGACATGGGCGTGAGAATAAAATACCTTCATTCAGAGATAGATACCCTTGAGCGCATCCGCATCCTCAAACAGCTTCGGCTGGGAGAATTTGATGTTCTGGTGGGGATAAACCTTCTGCGTGAGGGGCTGGATATTCCGGAGGTAAGCCTTGTCGCTGTCCTTGATGCTGACAAAGAGGGATTTCTGCGCTCTGAAAAATCGCTCATACAGACCATCGGACGTGCAGCAAGGAATGTTAACGGACGTGCGATATTCTACGCTGAAAAGATAACCCGCTCCATGCAGTCAGCACTGGACGAAACAAAACGCAGGCGGGAAAAACAGCTCCTATATAACAAAGAGCACGGCATAACTCCGCAAACAATTAAAAATGAGATAAGCAACATACTCGAATCAATTTACGAAAAAGACTACGTAACAGTTGATATTAATGATGATATAGGTATAACATTATCGGGACGCCGTGAAGCGGACATCGAAGCCCTGAAAAAACTTATGCAGGAACATGCCCAGAACCTTGAGTTTGAAAAAGCGGCACGGGTACGCGACATGCTCTTTGAATATACTTCCGGCAAAAAATAAATAATCCGCTCAGACGGGCGGTCTTCATAAAGGTAAAGTAATGATCAAAAAAGTTCTTAAATATTTTATAATCTTCTGTGTGATAATGACTATAGCTATCTCCGGCGGTGTTTTCGGCTACATTTATAAACTAAGCCGTGAGCTTCCTTCCATAAAAGACCTGAAAGACTATGAGTATAAAAGACCAACTATTATATATGACAGAAACGGAAAAACCATAGCAGAGCTTGGCTCTGAAAGACGCTATCCACTGCCGATAGAAGACATCCCGGAGATGCTTCAGAATGCAGTTGTGGCTGTCGAAGATGCCCGTTTTTATGAACACGGGGGGGTTGACCTTATGGGGATTCTCCGTGCCTTTATAACCAACGTTAAGGCTGGACGTGTCGTTGAAGGGGGGAGCACCCTCACTCAGCAGCTCGTGAAGATCATCTACCTCACCCCTGAAAAAAAACTTAAAAGAAAAGTGAAAGAGGCGATACTTGCATATCGTATTGATAAAGCCCTGTCAAAAAAGAAAATACTTGAGATGTATCTTAATCAGGTCTATTTCGGACGGGGGGCGTACGGGGTGGAAGCCGCTGCTGTTAACTATTACGGCAAACACGTAGGCGAGCTTACACTGGCGGAAGAAGCCATGATAGCTGGCGTTCCGAAAGCGCCGGGGATATATGCACCCCACCTGAACCCTGATAAAGCACAAAAGAGACGAAACCACGTCCTCTTCCGTATGTACGAAACAGGCTTTATAACTGAAGACGAATATAAAACCACATCACTTGAAGAAGATATTATCATCGATAAGATCCCGCCGAAGAATATGGCTGCCGGATATTTCGTTGACTATGTAATCCGCCACCTTAAAGAGCATGAAGGGGTTGAAGATGTTGACACAGCGGGTCTGCTGGTTTATACCACCCTGGATTTAGACATGCAGAAAAAAGCTGAAGACTCCATAAAAGCCAACCTCATAGAAATGTCAGAAGCTCTTGGTTTCAGAGGCGAAATAGCAACGTATAACCCTGAAGTCGATCATCTCGAAGAAGTGCTGGAGATGCAGAAAAATTATCTGAAAGAGCTGAATTTCGAAAGAGCACTGGTCACAAAGGTAGAAGAGGATGATGTCTGGCTGACCACCCTTAACGGTGAAGGACGGCTTTACATCAAAGAAAACAGGTGGGCAAGACCTTACAAATCAAGCTATTACCGCAATACCGATTTCAGAAGAATACTCAATAAAAACGATATAGTATATGTAACACTTCTGGATGAAGAAAATAAACATTACAGACTGACGCAGGAACCTGACCTTGAGTCAGCTCTGCTCTCTGCAAATCCCGCCACGGGGGAAATATACGCAATGGTGGGTGGTTTTGACTATCGCAAATCCATGTTTAACAGGTCGTTTCAGGCAAAGCGTCAGGTGGGCAGTCTGTTCAAACCTATTGTTTATGCCGCAGCCCTTGAAAACGGAATGAACATCATGTCACAGGTTCTTGACGCACCGGTTATCAAAGAGCTTGACGGCGAAGGCGAATTCTGGAAGCCGGCAAACTACTCAGGTAAATTCTTCGGACACACGACCCTTAAAGAAGCTCTCACAAAATCGCGTAACCTTGTCACTATCAAAGTTGCAGAAAAAGTGGGAATCGACAAAATCATAGAGCAGGCACACAAATTTGGCATAGAGGAGCAGATAAACAGAGACCTCTCTGTAAGCATAGGCTCCGGCGCTGTTTCCCTTATGGAGATGGTTTACGCCTTTTCAACATTTCCAAATCTGGGAGTCAGACACGATCCTTTTTTCATCACAAAAATCGAAAATGCCAGAGGGGAGATCATAAAAGAGTATAAACCTTCCGACCCCATCCCTGTTCTCAAGGAAGGAACAGCACACATAATGGTTGATATGATGAGAAATGTTGTAGTGAACGGAACTGCTAAAAGAGCAAAGGTTATACCCAAACTGATAGCAGGTAAAACCGGTACAACAAATGACAACAAAGACACATGGTTTGTAGGTTATATGCCTGACCTCGTAAGCGGAGTATGGGTGGGATTTGACGACTTTAAACCTATTGGCAGATGGCGGACAGGGTCGAACACTGCTCTTCCTGCATGGGTAAAGTTCACTCAGTCAATTCAGGACAACTTCGGAAAAATGCTGTTCCCTGTCTCCAGAGATGTGGCATACTTCCGTGTGGATGCAGAAACACACGAAATAACAAACAGTTTCAGTGGTGATTACACTTTTGAACCATTTGAAAAGCCTATGACAATGACGGAGTAATTTATGCCTGACTGCAATTTCAGCAATCTGCGTTCTGCGTATTTCGAGATATCCGGAGGCAAGATCACAGACATGAATAATGCCGGTGAAAAGTTTTTGCAGACAGGCATCGAAGCAGGCATAAAAAATTTTAAGAGATTTATCCTTGAACATATTAACGCCGGACAAAATACAATCAAACTTCAGCACAGGCTTTTCGGTATAAAAACCATAGAACCAGGTCCGCCTGTCAGACGTGTGCTCATTATCAATGTAGACGAATTCAGACCAAACCTTGAAGAACTTTTCGATATCAGTTCATTTCAACATGAGATGAAAAACCCGCTCACAGTAATAGACGGCACATCACAGCTCATCCTAGCCAAAAGCAGTGACGAATATATCCGCAAATGCGCAGGAATTATCCTCAACGAAACTGAACGCATAAAGCACATTATGCAGAATATCAGGATGCTTTCGGAGATGGAGATTGAATACTCGGAGTTCAACATTCTTGCCTTTCTGGAAGAGCTTAAGGACTCGCTCTATGTCCTCTTTCCGGACATCAAGCTGTCAGTCCAGATAGAACCCTCTCTGGAAAACATTATCGCAGACAGAAAGAAGCTTTTCATGGCAGTCAATAACCTTATAAAAAACGCATGTGAAGCTCAGAAAACAGGTCAGATATCTCTGTATTTGTCCATAGACCCGACTATAAAATACATTAATAAAAAGGAAAACTGGGCACTGCCGATGCTGAAAATTTCCATAATCGACAATGGTCCTGGGATAACAGAAGAGATACTCAACAGGCTATTTACCCCGTTCTTCTCTACAAAAAACAGAGGAACCGGGCTTGGGCTGGTTATCGCAAAAGAAATCACTGAAAAGCATAAAGGGCGGATCGAAGTTTCGTCCACCCCGGGAACAGGTACTTCATTTATGATCTATATTCCTATGATGCCTACAGACCTTTTGACTTAAACAGTTCTGCATATTTTTTATCTTCACCGAGGATATGGTTCATCAGCCAGTCTTCAAGAAAACGTATAACGTTAAACCCGACAACAGCTTCTCCAGCAAGAATTTTCTCTCTCAGTTCAACTGCGGTGTTCTTAAGATCCGTATGTATTTTTATATGCTCTTTCTGTCTGCTGTAGTTATATTTCGCAAACATCTCCTCTTCATTATCAAAGTGATAAACAGTATATTCTACAAGATCGTTTAATATTTTAAGCAGAGCATCAGCACCTTTATTCTGCTGCATTGTGTCATAAAGATCATTAATCATCTGAACCAGCTTCTTATGCTGATCGTCAAATATTTTTACGCCAAGCTCCATCTCTTTCGTCCACGGCATGAATTTATCCATCTTCTTAGACTTAAAACCCCGTGTCTTTGATGAAATACTGCCTGCAAGCCCAGTCAGATTTTCTCCTGCAAGAAAAGACTCATGAACAACTTTAACTATATCCGCTGTCTGACCACTTATGTCCGTAGTGCTCCTTGTGACATCTCCCAGAGCATGCGCCTCTTCCTCTTTCGAGTGAACAATACCTCTGATCTGTTCTGCGACATACATAATATTCTGATTGATCTCCTCAATTGCCTCAACCGAGTTATCCGAAAGCTCAATACCTTTATTTACAAGGTCAACAGAGGACTTCACGGAATGGTTTACTTCGTTTATCCTTGCCTGCAAATCTTTAATGACGTCTTCAATCTGTTTTGTAGAGTCTGATGTCTTTCCGGCAAGCTTACGCACTTCGTCCGCCACAACGGCGAAGCCGCGCCCATGATCTCCTGCTCTTGCCGCCTCAATTGCGGCATTCAGTGCTAAGAGGTTTGTCTGTTCTGCTATCTCATTAATAGCAACAACTATCTGACCTATCTCGTGGGATTGCACTTGAAAACCGTGCACAACATCCACAATGGAGTTAATACCGGTTGATATCTCTTCCATGCTTTTCCTGCTCTCGCTTATTACACTTTTCCCGCATACAACCTGATCGTTGCATTTATCTATGCTGATTGAAGATTCACGGCACATATCAAGCACATTGTGCCCTGTCGCATTCAGCTCCTCTGCTGCTGAGCTCACACTCACCACACTGTCATTTACATTGTTAACCATTTCATTGACAGAACCGTATATATCAATCAGATTTTTCGAAGCACTCCCGATGTTATTCGAGGCAAAGTGAAAGCTCGATATGGTGGAATCAAATTTTGCCGCCATATGGTTGATAAGTTTCCCCATCTCACAAAGTCCGCCAACCGAGTTTTCGTCAACACGCACATCCATCTGCCCTTTATCAATCTCTGAAAGCGTCTGTTCTATGTTGGAAATGCCATTCAGAAAATTTCTGTTGATAAAATATGCTGCCAGAACAGCAATAATCAGCCCTACCGATAAAAGTGACAGAGAGTTGAAAACAGACTTAGACAGTGAATCATAAAGATAAGTCTGAACTTCTGCTGCCGGCATGGTTGAAGCTTTTTTTAAATAAAGATAGTTAGTTAGGAAGATTACCAGAGCAATGGCACCTTGAAACAAAAAGATAAGCACCATCTTAGGCAAAAAACCTTTACACGTATTCATCTGCATTTTTACCCCTTGATCTCTGCAAAAAATAAAACAATCAGTCGGTATATTACATAAAATAAAATACAGTGTAAATATATCCTTTATTTTTTCATCTTATTTTTTAGATAATTTCACAATAATTCTCAATAAATATTAAAAAAGAGAAAAAAGATGCCTTTAGTCGAGCTTAAAAATAGAACAAAACTGGTATTATCACCAACATAACCGCAAAGTATGTTCACACAAAAGCAACGGGTCTTTCCCCATGGGGTTTCTGTACATAGGCTGATTCTCTCCCCACCGCCGGAAGCCCCACGCAGCAGTGAGGCTCTGACCAATGTTTTATAACATATTCTATACTGCCCAGAAAGATTACAGACCGCTATCAGATTTTGACAACAATTCTGCCTGAAACTTTTCCAGCAAGAATTTTCTCGAAATAAGCAGGTAACTCATTGAGAGTTATCTCATGGGCAAGTTTACCTATCTCCGACACATTAAGGTCTGTCGCAACTCTTCGCCATGCAGATGCTTTGACGTTAATGGGAAGTTCAACAGAATCGACACCGAGTAAAGAGATCCCCCGCAGAATAAACGGAAAAACTGTGGTGTTTAACTCAGGAGACTGAGTGAGACCACAAGTGGTGACTGCTCCGCCATACATTGTACTCTTCAGAGCGGTGGCAAGGATATCTCCGCCTACTGTATCCACGACACCAGCGTAAACACCTTTCAGCATAGGTCTTTTGCTGGTATCCTGTGCATCTTCCCTGCTTATAACCTCGTCCGCTCCAAGTGACTTCAGAAAATCAGCCTTGTCAGCTTTTCCGGTGACACCTGTTACGCTGAAGCCAAGTTTTGCAAGCATGGCAACCGCAACGGAACCAACACCGCCCGTAGCTCCAGTTACAAGAACTTTCCCCTTATCAGGAGTTACTCCATGCTTTAACAATTTATCGACAGACAAAGCAGACGTAAAGCCCGCAGTGCCGTATATCATTGCCTCTTTAAGAGAAATACCAGCAGGTTTTTCGACCACCCAGCCGGACGGAACACGGATATATTCTGCAAACCCTCCGCTGGTGTTCATCCCCAGATCATAGCCTGTCACTATGACCTCTTCCCCTTGAACAAATTTCGGGTCTGAGCTGTGTTCAACAACTCCTGCGGCATCCACACCAGGGGTGTGAGGGTAGTTTCTGGTGACCCCTTTGTTGCCTGAGCTTGAAAGTGCATCTTTAAAGTTCAGAGATGAATATTTAACATTTATAAGAACCTCCCCTTCAGGCAGGTCATCTATATTTCTTTCTTTTACAGAGGATATATATTCACCCCCCTTCTCTTCCGTAACTATCGCTTTGAATGTTTTCATTGCCGCCTCCTTCATTTCTTAATATAGTGTAACAGGAAACTAAAAGACAAGTATGCACTATTTTGTATTATACATACCAAAAGGAAACTATGATAAACGTTAAGGGAAAAGAGCACTCGTGTCCGATCGAAGTATCTATGAATCTTATTGCAGGCAAATGGAAACTTCTTATCATGTGGCATCTGCTAAAAAAGACAAGGCGCTTCGGGGAACTTCAGAAAAAAATTACGAACGTAACACAGAAAATGCTAACGCAGCAGCTCAGAGAACTGGAGGCAGACGGACTGGTACACAGAGAGGTCTACCCTATTGTTCCTCCAAAAGTTGAATACAGCCTGACACCTTTCGGCAGGAGCTTTGAGCCGGTATTAAACATGATGATTGTATGGGGATATGAGTATGCAAAACGGTTCGGAGAAGTCAGCTATGACCTCAGTGCGGACATAGAACCGGAATACAGAGAAGTTGTAGCTGAAAAGCTAAAGGATAATGCACAGAAAACATCTCCTAATGAAACGGAACAGGAAAAAGTCACTACCAGCATTTAATGCAGAAAGTTAAGGCGCAGAGATTATCTGCGCCATTTATAAGTTATTAACCTTTAAGGATGTCTGTTATCTGACGATAGATCGCTGCTGTGTTCTTCACAATCTCATCCGGCAGAACAGGTCCCGGGGCAGTCTTGTCCCAATCCAGTGTCTCCAGATAGTTCCTCACCACCTGTTTATCCATGCTCTGCTGCGGTTTGCCGGGCTCATACTTATCTTTGAACCAGAATCTTGATGAATCCGGTGTAAGAACTTCGTCAATTAGTATTATCTCGCCGTCAAGTTCGCCAAATTCAAACTTTGTATCCGCAATGATGATACCCTTCTTATCTGCGATATCCCTAGCTGTTTCGTATATTTTTATAGTGAGGTTTTTCAGCTTCTGAGCCTTTGCCATGCCGATCATTTCCGCCATTTTATCGAAAGAGATATTCTCGTCGTGGTCGCCGACCTCGGCCTTTGTCGCCGGTGTGAAAAGTGTTTCAGGCATACGCTCAGAGTCAACAAGCCCCGCAGGAAGTTTTATGCCGCACACAGCGCCTGTTTTCTGATAGTCTTTCCAGCCGGAGCCTGTGATATAGCCCCTTGCCACACACTCAACAGGAAAAGGCTTACACTTATGTACCAGCATGGAACGCCCTTCGAGAACGCTTCTGTACTTTTTACACACCGCAGGCATCTCGTCGATATCTGCTGTTATGATATGGTTGCGCACGATCCCTTTTGTCTGCTCGAACCAGAACAGAGCTATCTCTGTGAGGATTTTTCCTTTACCGGGAACACCGTTGGGGAGGATAACATCAAAAGCAGAAAGACGATCTGTGGTAACGATCAGCATCTTATCGTCAAAATCATAAATGTCACGTACTTTGCCTCTCGCAATGAGCTTCATGTCTTCGAACTCTGTTTTCACTACTGTTTCCATCAAATATTTACCTCATATATGTTTAAGATACTGGCAGACAGAATATACCAAAAAACCTGCCTGAGCCACTATAATTCATGTTTATCATCATCACACGTCAGGCAGAGATAGTTATTTATCAGAGCCTGACCAATCTCTTATAGGCTTCGATCCCGCCAGTGATATTATAAGCTTCATACCCACGATTCCGCAAGTTCCTTACAGCCAGATAACCTCTGAAACCCACAGCACAATATACATAAACCGGACGGCTTTTGTCTATCATATCCATCTTTTCTCTCAGATCGTTAACAAAAATATGCTTCGCGCCTTCGATTTTGTATTCGTCCACTTCCTCGGCAGTGCGGACATCCAGAATCTGCAGCCCTGTATTCTTACGCACCTGCTCCAGAATCCATTCAGGTTTGACAAGATAACCGGAACCTCTCAGCTCGTTCGAAGCAACGAACCCTGCAATGTTAAGGTTATCTTTTGCCGATGCAAAAGGAGGAGCGTAGCACAGCTCCAGATGCTCCAGATCATAAACTGTAAGCCCCGCATAAAGAGCAACAGCGGCATGGTCGATCTTCTTCTCTGTTGTGTCCGGACCGCAGGCAGAGACACCAAGCAGCTTCCCTGTCTTTTTATCGAAGACAGTCATCATAAAAATATGCCCGTGAACAGGAAAATACGAAGCACGGTTAACATCTTCGGTATAAACATAGTCAGCGTCAAATCCTGCCTGAAGAGCCTGTTCATATGTGAGACCTGTTTGCGCCATTACAAACCCCTCAAACCCCACAACGGCAGAGCCCAGAACCCCTTTGAAGGTCATGTCTCCGCCGGCCATGTTTGTTCCGGCTGTCCGCCCTTCCCTGTTTGCAGGACCTGCCAGAGGGAGCAGAACTTTCTTGCCTGTAATGAGATTCACCTTCTCCACAAGATCTCCGGCAGCGTATATATCTGTAACATTTGTCTCCATACGCTCATTAACAGCCACACCGCCTCTTTCCCCCAGCTCCACACCAGCATTGAGGGCAAGGTCAACAGCAGGCTTAACACCTGTGCACATGATAACCATGTCAGTTTCAAGCACCCGTCCGTCAGACAGGTGCGCCTTAATTATATCTTCATTTTTTTCAAGTTTGGTTACGAATGTTTTAACGATAACCTCACAGCCGTCCTCTAGCATCTTCTCACGAAGATTCATAGCAACAACATGAGGAAAGTTCGGCATTACCTCATCCAGCGCCTCGACCACAGTGGGCTTAATGCCGCAATGGAGCATAGCCTCTGCAACTTCGATACCTATAAAACCTGCTCCTATCACAAGTGCAGATTCGGGATTATGTTTCTGGATGAAATCCTTAACACCGTCAGCATCTTCAACTGTTCGCATAGTGAAGTAAGGGACATCTTCCACACCGTCTATAGGCGGGATAAAAGTTTTTGCGCCCACAGCAAGCAGAAGCTTGTCGTATGGTCGTTCAATTTCCCCTTTCGATGTTTTAAGAAGGACTGTCTTACTCTTCGGATCGATATCAACAGCCTCTGTTCTGGTCAGCACATCTGTATTAAACCGTTTACCGAATGACTGTCTTGTATGTAGAAGTACGCTGGAGCGTTCCTTGATAACGCCCCCTGTATAGTATGGTAAACCGCAGTTGGCAAATGAGATGTATTTCCCTTTTTCCACAACGGTAATATCGACATCTTCGCTTGTTCTTCTGGCTTTAGCAGCTCCGGTCGCTCCCGCTGCCACTCCGCCTATCACTAATATCTTTTCCGGCATCTAAAATATCCCCCTTAAGACTTCCGTCTTTATAAGCATTGGTTATTAATACATCCAAAAAGCTTCCGGGTTCAACATCTTCTTTAAACCTAACTGTGAAATAATTGTCGGTTATGCCTGTATTATCCTTTTGTGTTAGAACTTTATAAATTTTATCCACACATTGCTCTGCTGCATGAAATTTAACATTCTCTGCAAAAGCACGAAGTTTTTTAGCACGTTCAGACTTTACTTTACCGCTGACCTTATCGCTCATCTCAGATGCTTTTGTTCCAGACCTGTCAGAATATGAAAATACATGCAAATGTTCCAGACCTGACTTTTTCAAAGTATCCAGAGTTTCAGCAAAATGATCGTCTGTTTCACCAGGGAATCCAACGATCACATCTGCCCCGAGCAGGCAGCCAGGCACAAGTTCTTTCAGTCTGTTCAGCTTCGTTATATATTCCTCTGCGGTATACTTTCTGTTCATCATGGAAAGAGTGTGGCTAGATCCGCTCTGAAGTGGTATGTGATAATGACGGCATATCTTTTCTGTATTCTCCGCCAGCATCTGAATCATTCTGTCTGTGAGTTCGTTCAGCTCTATTGACGTAAGACGCACACGAAAATCACCTTCAATAGCTATTATCTTCTCAATAAGATGGGGGAGGTCTATCTCTTCTTTCAGATCCTGTCCGTACTTCCCCACATGTATTCCCACGGGGACTATCTCTTTATATCCTGCTTTCACCAGCGTTTTTACCTCTGCAATAACAGCTTCTGACGCCCTGCTGACAGGAAGGCCCCTCAGAGAAGGTATTATGCAATATGCACAGTTACTGTCGCAGCCGTCCTGAATTTTTACAAAAGCACGGGTTCTGGTCGCCATAGAGATATTATCCGCTTCAAGAAAACCTTTGCTTTCAAATATGCTGTCCAGATGATCAGTTTTCTTAACAATATGCTCCAGAATGTCCATCTTGCCGGAGTTTGTCACGACAATATCGGCCCCCAGCGCCTTCAGCTTATCCTTGTCCTTCTCTGCTGCGCAACCTGTGACAGCAATGATAACATCGGGGTTTGCCCCTCTGGCTTTACGCACCATGCTGTGAAATTTGTTCTCTGCTCTTTCTGTAACAGCGCACGTATTAAATATCAAAAGGTCTGCTTCATTTGCAGTGTCTACACTTGTTAAATTATAATCTTTGAATTCATTGACAATTTTCTCACTTTCAACTTGATTAACCTTACAGCCGAATGTATATATGAATGTACGCATTTTTAATGTATATGTCCTCAGTAGGTTTTACTAGAAAAGAGCACTTTCTTTAAACGGGAAGTGCTTTTTTTGTTTCTCATGTTACTGGAATATATCTGATTTACTTAAAAAGTGAAGTGTTATATTATAACAATTATGAATACTGATAAACTTTTTAACTTATTGAAAAGGACTATCATCTTTGTTGCTTCAATTATTATACTCGCGGTTATTGCATATCTTATATACGTTTACGGCGGCAGTCTGAAATTTCTCGTTTCAGGGAAAGCTAAACAGACTAACGCCTTCGAAGACTATGATGTAGTCAAAAGATACGGCAGCGGTATCTATAATGTAGAGTTCAGAGACCTCATAACCAGCGCCGGTGGCATGGAAAGGCACTATTACAGGTATGACCTGACCGTTCAGGCGGAAGATCAGCCAAGTGCAGACAAGATGATAGATACCAGAAAGCAGGTTATAACCCTTATTAACGGGGTCATGTCCAACTTCGAAACATCTGAGATGAACACGGAGGCGGAACGAAACAGAGTGAAAAAAATTATCCAATCCGAAATCACAGGGCACTACCCCAATATCAAAGTTAAGGATATCTATTTCACTAATTTCCTCTACGATTGATTAACAAACTATGCAAACTATCGAAAAAATTAAAAACTACTACAACGATACCTGGGCGGAAATTAAAAAGAACAGACACTCCTATAGCTCTTCGTGGCAGCTTGCACGCAGGCTTACTGAACTGACTGACGAAACTGTTATTAAAGTATGCCAGATGGCGCAGCAGCAGGTCGGGGAAACAGACGGCATAGCCGTGCTTGCACTCGGCGGATACGCAAGAGAGCAGATGGCGCCTCACTCCGACATTGATATACTTATACTGCATAGAGGCAAAGCCACCCATCAGCACGAAGAGTTCATGAACGCTTTTACAACCTTTATGTGGGACATAGGCACTAACCCGGGGATACAGATCAAAGGGCTCAAGGATGTTGCCAAAGCCGCTATGGAAGATGAAGTCGTAAGAACCTCTTTCATCGACCACAGGCTGCTTTTCGGCTGTAAAAAAGACTATGAGAGTTTTCTTAAAACCATTAATGACAAAGTCATGGAAAAGGGTAAGGCTGAGTTTCTGATGATGAAGATTGACGGTGTCAGAAACAGAAACAGTAAATTCCGTGATTCAATATTCCGGCTTCAGCCAAACATAAAGGAAGGAACCGGAGGCATCAGAGATATCAATACTATCTACTGGATATGTAAGATATTATACAAAACAAGCAGCCTGTCGGAAACGGTTAAGCACAACATACTAACTCAGGAAGAGTATGACCGGCTTATGGAAAACTGCAGCTTCCTGTTTAATGTCAGAAACGAACTCCACTATTTTCACAACAGAAAATATGACGTAATGACTCTGGAATCCCAGATGGAGATAGCCAGCAAACTCGGCTACGCCGGAACGGACAGCGTGCAGTCAGTTGAACTTTTCATGCGTGATTACTACATAAAGGCAAAACTAACAGCAGAGATAACCAACAAAGTTATCAACAGAACAATGCTGAAGCTCCCAACAAAAAAACTTACCAAAAAAGTTTACATAAACAAACTTTCAGACGGCTATGCTCAATATGCCAACACCCTTACAGTGTTGTCAAAAGACATATTTAAAGAAAGCCCCAGAAAGCTCATCTCCATATTCACTTTCGCCACCAGCAGAGGGCTTAAAATCTCTGACTCTACCTGCGAACTGATAAGAGATAATATACATCTCATTGATACTGCTTTTATAAAAGAGTACGGCAAGAATTTCTTAAAGGCAATAAGCCTGTTCCCGAATTCATTCAGGATAGTGTCCGATATGTACAAATGCCGGGTTCTTCAGGCTATGATACCTGAATTTGAAGGGCTGGAATGCCGACCGCAGTTTGATTATTATCACCATTATACAGTTGACGAGCACACAATACTTGCCCTGAGCTACATAGATAAAATAGCAGCGAGCATCCCCCCCTCTCTGAACTCTTATCAGGAGGCTCTGCTGAACCTTCAGCGCAAGGATCTTCTGGCTATCGCTATTCTTCTGCATGACATAGGCAAGGGACAGGGGAAGAACCACAGCCTGCTCGGAGCTAAAATGTCACGCACCATATGTAAAAGGCTCGGCATGGGGATGGACGACACAGACACCATATGCAGCCTCGTGGAACACCACCTGCTTATGAGCCACATAGCTCAGAGACGAGACCTACACGACATAGACGTTATCGAACACTTCACATCGTTTCTCAACTCTGACGAAGAGCTCAGGCTTCTGTTTCTGTTAACATACGCTGACATGAATGCTGTAGGCGGAGCAACTTTTAACGAGTGGAAAAATAACCTGCTGAAAGAACTCTATGCCAAATCAGAATCAGCTATAAACAAAGAGAATCTGGTCGAAGAATTTGAAGCTGTCGTTGCCAGAAGAAGGCAGAAAGTCGCAGAAAGATGTAAAAACATTCCGGAGATACTGGCAGCATCCGAGAAGCTTGATGATGAATATGTCTACTCTACAAAAGCTTTCGAGATAATAAGATACCTCCAGCTTGCTGAAAATGTTCATAGCGATGATGATATCGTCGTTGAGATCGATGCCAGAGAGGAACTTGACACAATAGAGCTGATTGTCTGTGCGAAAGACAGACCAGCACTGCTAAGTGACATCTGCGGAGCTTTATCATCATTTTCATACAACATCAAATGGGCAAAAATATATACTATGGAAAACGATGTCACCATAGATAATATCATGATAGCAAACCCCTTCTCAGGCAGAAAGATGCCCGAAGACAAACAGGAATCACTTAAAAAACGTATAATAAATACTATCAAGGACGGCCGGGACATCAAGCGTCAGATCACTCAGTCTGAGAGCAGCATCAAAGGTCCTGCCCAGGTATTCATAAAAAAAGATAAAATCGTGTTCGACAACGACGTTTCAACGAACTACACTATAGTAGATATATATGCCAAAGACAGAATTGGATTATTGTACGATATACTGCGTTCGTTTAACAAGCAGGAGCTAAATGTTGAAAGAGCAAAGATATCAACCGATGTTGACAGAGTCGTGGACTCTTTTTATCTTGTAGATAAACACGGTAAGAAGATAACAGACCAGAGGGTGCTTGATAATATCAGAGGGGAGTTGTCTAAAGAAATTGAAACCGATACTGTATAAAAAGCTGCTTTCTCATCCGGAGCTTGATAAACTCCTTGAGAAATGTTTCAGCTTTACAAAAAACATCAACGACGCTGATGTAATAATTACTGACAGTTCGGATGTGCTCAAAGAAGCAAGACTAAATATAATCATAACATCAACTATACCTGAAAATAACGTCAGCATCTCTCCTGACCTGCCCCCTGAAAGCATGCTCGAAGCCATAAAGCTCTCTATTAAAACATATTCTATTTCACCACGTATAGATAAAATATCCATGCTTCAGGAGCAAAATGCACTTCTCAGCGAAGCAAATAAAGGACTGGTCGAGCTTTACAACCTCATTGATAATAAAAATAATCAGATTGAATTTCTTAAAAACAAGCTTGAAAATATAATCAATTCCGCTGGCGAGAGCATTGTTGAAATCGATTTAAACAATGTCATAACCTATGCAAATAAAAAGTTTGAAGACACTACGGGTTTCTCGCACGAAAAGTGGAATCATATGAATTTTCTGGAACTGGTGCACCCTGAACACAGAGAGGAGTATCTTAAAACCATAAAAATTGTCTCCAAAGAGAAGACGTCAAACCTTGAGATGCAGCTTAAAATATCCAACGGAGCCTATATCACAGTCAACGCCTACATGACTGTCGTAAGCAATGGTGAAACACACTTTGAGATAATTTTTGAAGATATAAGTAAGAAACTGCTTATAGAACAGCATATGAAAAAACTGGAAGAAAAAGCTATCGTTGCCGGATTTTCCAGACACCTTTCGCATAACATACTGAACGCACTAACTGTTGCCGCCGGATTCCTGCGTAAGATAAAACAGGAAGCCTGTATCAATGACGCAATGGGGCACAAATGGAACATTGTTGAGCAAAAATGTAAACTTATCGAAGAGATAGTTACGGGATATAACGACTACACCAATGCAATTTCAATGCAGTCGGAAGAGCGTTTTGATATCGTACGTTTTACGCACTCCCTGTCAAAAGAGATTGCAGACAAAACATTTTCGAAAAACTTCTCCGCATTTCTGTACAACTTTCTTGACCAGTACAACCTTACAGTAACCCCTAAGTTTAAAGGGAGTTTTGAGGTTGAGGGGAGCGAAATGTTCCTCAAGATGGCTCTCTGCTACATCATCAAAGATTCCATAAGATATTTTGACGAATATGTGCCCATAGATTTTAATTTTATAACTGAAAAGAACGGCAGTCACTTCACTGTGATAGTCGAGGTTCAGGGCGTTGAAGTCCCGGCAGCAATACTTGATACCATGCTCCAGCCGTGGAACCATCAGGTGCTTTCTCAGAGCTTTGACTATTGGGGGATAGTAATCGCCAACGTCATAATCGAAAAACACGGAGGAACAATGACTCTCCGGAAAGAAAAACACGGACTCTCATACAGTATTCAATTCTAATATATTCTAATATTCAAATATTACTTGCCTACACCTTCAGGATGTAGTATCTCTTTAACATCATCTTCATGGAGGAACCAATGGCAATGATCAAAGACCTTAAGGAGAATTACACCCCTGTTTACTTTCTCGCATCTCTGGGTGCCGGCGGGCTGACGGTCTCGTTTTTTATATATTTCATGTTCATGCTGGATCACCCCGGTTTACCGGTAGCAACTTTTGACATTATATACCCAGTGCTGACAGGAGAAAATCCAGCAATATCAGCGATGATAGCTCTGACATATGCTGCGATGCTGTTCTTCTTCTACATGCACATAAGGCTGCTCATATGGAACATTATCGAATACCGTAAATTCAGAAAAACAACAAAATACCATGAAATGAAAAATTCACATCAGGCAGTAGCATTCATGGCAATTCCGCTGACACTCGCCATGACAGTCAACTGCTCATTCGCTTTTTTCGCCGCTGTAGTGCCAAATCTATGGAGCATAGTGGAATATATGTTCCCCGGCGCTATACTTGCATTTGCCGCTATCGGTATATATGCTATGAAGATATTTGTGAGCTACTTCACGGACTTTATGATAAAGGGCGAATTTGACTACGCCAAAAACAATAACCTTTCACAGATGCTCGGGATTTTTGCGTTCTCTATGGTAGCTGTCGGTTTCGCTGCTCCTGCTGCAATGACTCACATTAAAGCTGTATCAGCAATATCATTATTTTTATCAATATTTTTTCTGGTTCTCGCCATGTCACTGACATTCGTAAAGATCACATTAGGATTGAAATCAATTTTCCGCTACGGGATAAGCAAGGAGGGGAGCGCAACACTTTGGATAGCGATACCTATACTCACTATTGTCGGCATCACCATGATACGTATGTTCTTCGGGCTTTCTCACAACTTCGACTCAGAAGGAAACCCCTCCGTGTTGTTTGTATTTACATCTGTCATAGTTTCTCTTCAGGCTGCATTCGGTGTTATAGGCTATGTTGTGATGAAACGTATAGGATATTTCAAAGACTATCTCTACGGTACTGAAAAAAGTGCCAGCATTTATTCACTTATATGTCCCGGAGTTGCAGTATTTGTATTCGGTATGTTTTTCATATTCTACGGACTGATTAAAAACGGACTTGTGGAACGCTTCAGCACAGCGTACTTCATGGTTATGCTCCCTTTCACTGTCATACAGCTCAAAACAGCATGGACAATGCTCAGGATAAACAGAAAGATGCTCAAAGCGTAAGAAAAGGCAGCCTAATGTGCTGCCTTTTTCTAGGGAGTATTGTACGAAGCACAAGTGGCGTGCTTGTGCTGCCTACTTAATGATTCTGCGGGGAACCATTAATTATTTCTATATTATCATATTTCAAATTTGTTTCAATACTTTAACTACTACAGAGCCGGTTATTTTTCCCAAGACAAATATAACACATCTAAACAAACTGGCGAAACAATAATCACATAAAGTATTCTTAAGCAATTCTTTTATCAATAACTACATCTTTAAACCAAAAAAGGCAGAGCAAAAAATGTTGACAACATGAGTTGATAATGATAATCAATATCTTATCAATTCCAGACACTTTAAAAAACAGGAAAACAATGCTTATAACACTCTTAATCGAAAAAGGCGGATTTCTTATGTATCCGCTGTTCTTTTGTTCATTGTTGCTTATTACAATCTTTTTCGAAAGATTGTGGTTTTACATATCAAACAGATCAGATGCAGAGAAGTACCGTCAGGCAAAACAACTGGTGGAAAACGGCAGATTCGGCGATGCAAAAAATGTTCTGAACGGTTCCAAAGGCGCTTTGGAACGTGTTTTTCTCGAAGTGCTTAATAACCTGCGCTGTTCCAGACACGACCTCGAACACATTGTATCCAACAAAGGAGTTCAGGAGCTTCAGCGTTTCAACAAGAATCTGCACATTATGGAACTCATTGGTCGTATAGCTCCTATGCTTGGGCTTTCCGGTACTGTGGTAGGAATGGTTGCTGCCTTTCAGGCGGTAGCTTCGTCAACAGGCGGTGCGGTGAACCCTGCCCTCCTCGCCTCTGGGATATGGGAATCTCTGCTTACTACAGTAGCAGGGCTTTTTGTGGGAATTCCCGCTTTGATTTTCTATCATTTTTTTGAAAAACAATTTGTTATCAAATCAATAGATCTGAAAATCAAGGGGGAGGAAATCGTAAGATTGTTCGGAGAGTGCAATGATAGAATTTGATGTTTTCAAAAAAGGCGATCGTTCACCTGACATGACCCCTATGATAGATATGGTTTTCCTTCTTCTTATCTTTTTTCTGCTTACATCAGTTTTCCAGTCAACCGCCATTGAAACTGACCTCCCCTCAAGCAGCACAGCACATACTCAGGAAGACAAGCCGATTGTCATTGCTGTCAAAAACGACGGTAAACTATATTTTAACGACAGACTCATTGAAGCTCCAGAACTTAAATATCTCTTAAAATGTGAACTTGAAAATAAAAATATGCACGAAGTCTCTATAGCGTCCGACAAGAATGTTGATTTTCAACAGATAATAGCTCTTATGGACATAGCGAGGGATTCCGGTGCAGAGTCTGTTTCGTTTCTGACTGAAAATGATAAATGAAAAATTTAAAGTATATGCAATAGCTGTGGTTTTTGCGTTTGCAGTACACATACCTCTGGCTGTTTATAAGCTTAAAACAAAAACTCCGGCAGAACCGGACAAACCGAAAAGACTTTCGGTAAGCCTCATAAAAATGACTACAGAACAGGCTGAGGCTCCTGAGGTACCAACCCCGGAAACCTTACAAAAAAAACAGGAGCCAAAGCCTGAAATAATAAAAAAACCAGAAAAAAAAGCGATAAAAAAGAAACCTGAACCTGCGAAAAAGAAAAAAGCTGCCGTGAAACCCGTGATAAAAGAGCAAGCTCCGGAACATCCGGCAAAGCAGATTACAGCAGCAGTGCCTGTGGTTAAAGAAAATGTAATACAAACTGAAGAAAAACCGCCGGAACCAGCAAAACCCCGCTTTAACGCAGACGCATACGCAAACGCACTTATAGCAGAAGTTGAGGCAAACAAGTCATACCCTTATATGGCAAAACGCAAAGGGCATGAAGGGATCGCGGTAGTTGCTCTGAAGCTTAGCCCCGGGGGGGAAGCCGCTGCTGTTCAGATAGCCAGATCAAGCGGATCCGGCATACTGGACAAAGAGGCTCTGAAGCTTGTTAAATCTGTGTTGCCGTTACCAAACGACTCAGAAGATGAACTGAATATTATGATACCAATACGATATAAGTTAAATTGAGAAAAGAGGACGTAATGAACTGTAACACTGACTGCACATGCATTGAAATAAGATGTAAAAGGTGTAAAAGACTTCTCATGAAAGGGGTTGTGAAAAACGTTGAAATCAAATGCCCTAAATGCGGTTACATTCAGATGTTTGAGGAAACAAAACTGATCAAAAATAGCCGATAATGGCTTTTTGAGTGCTATCAAGCACCGCTAAATGTAAAGAGAATCCCGAATTCCAAACATTTATACAGGAGAGATATATGAGAAAGAGTATTCTTGCTCTTATGTCCGTTTGTCTGTGTACATTCAATGTATGGGCTTCGGATATAAATGTGCAAACAGAAGAAGTTGAAGTAACGGCAACGAGAACGAAAAAGGTTGCCAAAGAGGTTCCTATGAGCCTCTCTGTCGTAGGTCAGGAAGAGATAAAGAAATCCACAGTAACATCTGTTGCAGACCTTTTAAAAGACCTCCCAGGAGTGCAGCTCACATCAACCGGCTCAGCAGGTATCTACAGGCTCAGCCTCAGGGGAGAATCGGGCTCACGTGCACTTGTCATGGTGGACGGTATCAAGATTTCCGAACAGAAATCTATGGACGGCGCGCCTCTACTCATCGATATAAACAGCATCGAGAGAATCGAAGTTATCAAAGGACCGGCATCTGTTCTTTATGGTTCCGAGGCTATCGGCGGCGCTATCAACATCATCAGCAAAAGATATGCAGACAAGCCCATCCAGGGGATGATCTCATCAACCTACAACTCAGGCGTTGACGGGATAAGCAGTTATGTAACGCTGTACGGCTCCACAAACGGATTTTACTACCGCGGCGAAGGGACTAAAACAAAGGCAAATAACAGGGAAGACACCGACGGTGACGAAATAGAGAATACAGAGTTCTCAAATACAAACATGCGTTTTCTTGTGGGCTATCAGAACGATGCTTTTGATATAGGTATTGAACATACAAGCTACCGCTCAAACAACGAAGTCAGCACAGGTCTTGAAGATGCCCCTACCTTTGCAATGGATATGGAATTGCCTGTCTGGAACAGACGTAAGACATCAGTTTATGCTGAGTACAAAAAGCCGATAGGAGCAATTTCCAAAATCAGGCTGGACGCATACCAGCAGAAAACGTTGAAAGAATTCGACAATAATATGTATATGACCATGGCTATGGGACCTGTGACGACAACAATGGAATCACTCTCAAACACTGAAAATGATCTCATAACAACTGGTGTCAACTTACAGGTGGATTTTGATATAACAGATACAAACATGCTGATTGCAGGTGTTGAGATCATGAAAGATGAGCTTGATGTGGACGAGAGTAAGAAAACTTTCGGCGCTCCGGTGTACTCAAGCTATCACAGTGAAGCAGAGCAGCTCAGTAAAGCATTTTTTATCCATGATGAACAAATGCTCGGGGAAAATTTCATCCTCAGCGGCGGTCTCAGATATACATCCATAGACTCAGAACTGACCGATACTGACAACCCAAGTTACGAAAAAAATGACTCTAACGACAGCAGTACAGTGGGCAGCTTAGCCCTTGTGTATACAGGTGTGAAAAATACTGCTTTCAGAGCTCTTTACTCCAGAGGTTACAGAACGCCAAACTTGCAGCAGCTTTACATGGGGACGACACATGGCTCAACCACGCCTACATATTCTAATCCAGACCTTGACTCTGAAGTGTCCAACAACTTTGAAGTCGGCGTAAGGTTTGACAACAAGAAGTTTGATGCAGATTTAGCTCTCTTCTACAACAAAGCAAAGGATTATATAACAACTATCCTGACAACAAGAAACGGCTCTGATGCAAGGGTTTTCACCAACGTTGATGAGGCAACAACCAAAGGCGCAGAACTTACAACAGGATACAGGATAGCCGATTTCAGACCATACCTGACAGGTACATATCTTCATAAAAAATATGAAACCGATGGATTCTCCACAACTAAAAACGGTATGCCTGAAACATTCGGGCGTGCAGGTGTAACCTATGACAGAGCTTTCGGACAGTCAGCATTCGGTGTTGACATATACGCCAGATATGCAGGCAGAGCAGAAGAGGAGAGCAGTACCGGCGACGTAACAAAGACAGGTGGTTACACAACTTATAACCTCCAGCTTGACTACACATATGCCTTTGAAAGCGGCAGAAGATTTATGGTCACTGCGGAAGCACTCAACATCAACAACAAAGAATATCAGCTTGCTATGTCCACTCTCGAGGAGACGGGCAGACACTATACTCTGAAAGCAAGCCTGGAATTCTAAATGAAAATAGCAATTATTTACGCCAGCAGATACGGCTCTACCGGAGAAATATCTGAATGGATAGCCCAAAGATTCTCAGCAGAAGGTTTTTCTGCCGACGCTGTAAATGTAAATAATGCCGAGCTAACCGGGGGGCACGACCTTGTGCTCCTCGGTTCCGGCATTTACAGCCATAAGTTTCTGCCGGAGATGGAAAGCTTCATCACAGAGAACGTTTCCTCTTTGTCTGCAACACATTCCGCAATTTTCGGAGTAGCTATGCAAACAGAGCCTGTTCTTATGAACGGGAAAGCAGTAGGCGGAATAACCATGCTGACAAAATACGCATGCGAGCTCGGCAGTAAATGCATCGGCGGAACAATGCTCCACGGAGAAATGGTTCACAGCAGGATGACGGACGAAGATAAAGAAGGACTAAATAAGTTTTATACCATACTTAACCTTTCACCCGAAGAATTAAAAAAGCGGAAAAGTCCGCGCACAACAATGAATAAAACAGAATGCTGGGACTTTGCCGAAAAACTCATTGCAAAGATAAACAGAGGGATAAAATGAACCTGAACTGGCATATGGAAATTGATTCGGAGACCAGACAGCTGATCTTCGGAAATGAAAATGAGGATGGACTGACCAGAGGATACGACCGTAAGCGTGTGGTACATGCCGGAGGCAAAGGTGCGCCTATCCGCCCCGAAGAAACCCAATCTGTATGGAAATTTGAAACCTCTTCACCCTCTTTTGTACCAAAAGCGGTCTACATCAACATCCCCTTCTGCCAAACCCGCTGTGCTTACTGTGGGTTCTTTAAAAATCTGGCAAAAGACGACATGATGGAAAGCTTCACAGAAACCCTTGTAAAAGAGTTAAAACTCAGCGCAGAACTCCCACTCTTCGGCAAAGGCAACGTAAATGCAGTATACATCGGCGGTGGAACTCCGGGTGCTCTGCATAACAGCCAGATTGAGCGTATTCTTGATGCAATTAATCAGTATATACCGATTGCGAATGACTGTGAATTCACTTTTGAAACAAGGACTTTCGAATTTACCAAAGATAAGATAGAAACATGTCTGAATGCCGGAGTAAACAGATTTTCTCTTGGTGTTCAGTCATTTAACAGTGCCGCCAGAAAAGTTATAGGGCGTGTGGACGATGGCGATGTAGTCGCCAGAAAGATTGAAGAGATGAAGAAATATAATCACGCAGCAGTATCTATCGACCTCATGTATGGTCTGCCGTATCAGTCCGAAAAAGACTTTATGGAAGATATCCTTATAGCAGACGAGCTCGGCGTGGACGGCATGGCTCTTTATCAGCTTAATGTCTTTGACGACAGCAGACTGGATAAAAAGGTCAAGAGCGGCAGCCTGCCGACAGTCCCCTCCACAAAGGAACAGGCGATATACCATATAAAGGCATATAAGATGATGCAGAACCTTGCCTATACCCAGGCTTCGATGTCTCACTGGACAAGAGGCACAAGAGACAGAAGCTTGTATAACCGCATGTCCAAAGAGGGGTGTGTTATGCATGCGTACGGCGCGGGTGCAGGCGGGAGAACAGCCTCTTGCGGATATTTCACCCACCCGTCACTGACTCCATACATAAACATGGTGATGAACGGCATCAAACCGCTCATGGGTATGACACGCACAACAGAAAACAGCAGACTCTTCAACATGATAGTCAGCCAGACCGATTGTGGTCACCTTAGGTTCGACACCTTAAACAGAGCCGCCGGAACAGACATGCGATCCCTCCTCGAGCCTTTAGTAAACTCCTGGCAGGAGAGAGGACTGGTCACTGTCAGAGAAAATCTCATGAAGCTGACACCTGAGGGGCAGTTCTGGTATGTAAACATGGCACAGGCTATGATCGACGTCATTTCACTGGCGACAGACAAGGAATATATACCGCAAACTGCCAGAATATCGGCACAAAACTAAAAAATGAACAGGTGAACAATGGAAAATATAATAAATTATCTAAAAGAAAATAAAGGAGCTGCAACCTACTCTGCGGCAAAAAAACTGAATGTACCTGAAAGAGATATACTAAAAGCCATACCGGAAGAAGCATCATACGCTCCTGTAGACGCTTTTGATGACATTGTGGAGACTGTCTCCGGCTGGGGGGACATCATGATGATAGTGACTAACGGCAGCGTTATCTTTGAAGTAAAAGGGACATTGCCAAAGGGGAAACATTCCCATGGCTTTTTCAACCTGCATGAAAAAGGAAATCCAGTGGGTGGACATCTCATAGCTGATAAATTTGACGGGATATACTTCGTGAGCAGACCATTCATGGGTAAAGAGAGTCACTCCATTCAGATATACGACCAGCAGGGGGATGCGGGTATCAAATTTTATCTTGGCAGAGACGAAAAAGGCGAGATCAAGCCCGAGCAGCGCGAAAAATTTATGGAACTGAAAAAGAGGTATGCAGAATGCGGATCATAACACTCCTTGCTTCCCTGATGATGCTTCTGGCTGTGCAGGTTTCTGCGCAGATAAGCTTCACAGATGACACAGGCAAAACCATTACACTGGAAAAAACACCAGAAAAAGTAATCGTGCTGAATAGCTCTAACCTTGAGCTTTTCATAGCAGCCGGCGGAACTCCCGCAGCATACGCTGAAAGCAGCACTATGCCCGGCTATATTAAAGAAAAAGTGAAACATCTTCCGAGTATGGGCAGAGTAGACTCTCCGGATATAGAAAAGATAGTCACCATGCAGCCGGATCTCGTTATAGGTCTGAATTTCCCTTATCACGTAGGGATACGCGGCAGCCTTGAATCCGCCGGAGTCAAAATGGCAATCTTCACTATCCAGAATGTCAGCGACATAAAACACCATATGGAAATATTCGGCAAAATAGCAGGAAATTCTGATGCAGCAAAATTGTCATGGGAAAAGATAAATACAAAGCTTGAAGCAGTAGAAAAGGCAACAGCAGGGCTTAATAAAAAGAAAGCTCTCGTGCTCTTCGGCTCCACTGAAAGCTTCAGCATGGCAATGCCGGACAGTTTTGTCGGGCAGATGCTTGAGCTGGCAGGCGGCATCAACATCGCAAAAGATTCAAAAGAGAAATCAAAAGGGGGGATGTTTAAGGGATTCGTACCTGTAAGCCTTGAGTATACGCTGATACAGGATCCTGACATAATATTCATCATCACCCATGAAGACCTGATGACACCTTCAGAAGACAAAAGCCTTCTCCAGCACCCCGCATGGCAGTCTCTGCGTGCGGTGCAGCAGGGGCACACAATTAAGCTCCCTTTTGCAACATACGGAGTTAACCCAACTGTACGCACTGGGGAAGCCGTTGCAGAACTTTCCGAGCTTATGTACGGAGATATAATAAAGTGAGCACAATAAGCATGACAGAAAATACCAAGAGAACCATCACCACAGCGGCAGGGCTAACTCTCCTTGTTGCCGGGTTTACCTACAGTGTCATGTCAGGAACAGTTAATATTGCATTTGACGACTTTGTAAGGGTGTTTTCAGGAGTTGAAACAGGCGGACTCTATCATGTTGTAATGAACATCCGTATCCCCAGAATAATAGTCGGCGGACTAGTGGGCATAAACCTTGCGCTTTCCGGTGCAATACTCCAGTCGATACTCAAAAACCCGCTGGCAGATCCGGGTATAATAGGCATTTCCTCCGGCGCAGGACTTTCTGCGATGTTTGTTATGATACTTTATCCGGCGGTAAGTCACCTCGTTCCCTTTGCGGCTTTTCTGGGGGCTATGGGCACAGCTGCATTAATATATATGCTTGCCTATGAAAACGGAGCACACCCGCTGAGGCTTATTCTCGCCGGAGTTGCCATTTCAGCCTTTCTTGGCGCTTTTATGACAGCGCTTATGGTGCTCCAGAGCGACAAGGTTCAGGGGACTCTGAGCTGGATGGCTGGCGCCTTAAATGGCAGAAGCTGGAACCATGTCCAAATGATACTCCCCTACTCTGTGATAGGCGTACTGGGAGCATTCGTATGCGGAAAATACCTGAATATACTGGCTCTGGGTGACGATGTGGCAAAAGGGCTGGGGATGAGCGTGGAGAAGTCGAAGCTCTTTATGGTCATACTAGCCACAATGCTTGCAGCCTCTGCTGTGAGTGTTGCGGGGATGCTCGGCTTTGTCGGGCTCATAATCCCCCACATAACAAGGCTTATGGTCGGCTCTGACAACAGGATACTCATACCGCTCAGCGCTGTATTCGGAGCTTTGACAGTTATAATCGCAGATACCGTGGCGAGAACTCTTTTCAGCCCCTATGAGCTGCCTGTGGGTGTAATAATGGCATTCGCCGGAGCTCCTTTCTTTCTGTATCTGCTGAATAGGAGGGTGCGGAAATGAAATACTTTTCATGTGAAAACCTGATATCCGGATATAATAAAAAACCGATAATTAAAAATATTTCAATCAGCTTCGGTCAATCAAATATAACTTCTGTCATCGGTCCGAACGGTTCGGGCAAATCAACCCTTTTAAAGACTATGGGTAGATTGATAAAACCTTTCAGCGGAAAAGTTTATATAAATGATAAAACGATAGACAGCTACTCCGCACAGGAGATAGCTTGCAACATGGGGATACTTCCTCAGGCACCGACAGCACCGATGGACACACCTGTTCACTGTCTGGTTTCCTATGGCAGAAACCCTCATAAAAAGCTGATGAGTAAGTTTGATAAAACAGACAGAGACACCGTCGACTGGGCTATTGAATCAACAGGGCTCAAAGATAAGCGGTTTAAAAGACTCGGGCAGCTTTCCGGTGGCGAACGCCAGAGGGCATGGATAGCTATGGCTCTTGCACAGCAGCCTAAAACACTGCTTCTGGATGAACCGACAACCTATCTGGACGTACATCACCAGTTTGAGGTGCTGGAGCTCCTCGAAAAGCTAAACAGAGAATGCGGTCTGACAGTAATTATGGTTCTGCACGATCTTAATCTCGCTTCCCGCTTCAGCCACAGGATAATCGCACTTAAAGATGGAACTGTGTGTAAAGACGGCACACCGCAGGAAGTAATGACCGAAGAAAATATTTCGGGCATCTTCAATGTCCGCTCAACAGTACTAGACGTCAACAATAACCGTGTTGCTGTCCCTATGGGTGTGGCATGATACTGCTGCGTGCTGACCACCTTAAAAAAACTTATAAAAAGATAAAGGCTGTGGACGGTGTCAGCTTTCATATTCACACAGGAGAGATTTTCGGTCTGCTGGGTGAAAACGGAGCAGGTAAAACAACAGTTATTAAGATGTTGTCAACATTAACCAAACCGGATAGCGGGTCGGCAAAAATGCTGGGTGTAAATATCTTTACAAACAACTTCTTTGCCAGAGAGCAGATAGCTATTGTCCCGCAGGAGATCAATCTTGACAATGAGCTGTGTGTTCAGGACAATTTATATATTTATGCCAAACTGCATAAAGTAGAAAACGCAAAAAAACGAGTGGCAGACGTACTGAGCCAGTTCGGGATTGCTGAAAAAGCAAAAGAACGCGTTTCTGACCTCTCCGGCGGGCAGAAGAGACGTGTAATGCTCACAAGAGTTATGCTGGGTGACCCTAAGCTTATATTCATGGATGAACCGACGATCGGGCTCGATCCGTCTATCAGAAAAGATATCTGGCAGATGATCAGACATATTAAAGAATCAGGTAAGTCAGTCCTGCTCACAACCCACTATACTGACGAAGCTGAGCAATTATGCGGACGTGTTGCGCTCATGCAGAAAGGCAAACTGGTTAAAACCGGCAGCCCGGCGAAACTGGTTGAACAGGCTGGCTCCCTTGCTGTTGACATGGCTTTAGGCAGGGCGCAAGTGACTAAAATGTTCCCGTCTGATGCAGAGCTGATTCAATATGTTAAAAAGCACAACATAAATGATTACAGCATCCACAAACCAAGGCTTGAGGATGTTCTTCTGGACATGAAGGAGGATTGCCCGTGACAACTGTTTTATCTGGTACTTATGCGGTTTTCTACAGAGAACTGCTGCTGCTGAAGAGCAAACTCTTTCGCTTCGGATATGTTTTCTACAGTCTCTTTTCCCCCGTGGTATATCTGGCAGCATTCGGTCTGGGGCTCGGCTCCAGGATTGATGTCGGCGGTATGGAATATACCACATTTCTTCTTCAGGGGATAATATGCATGAGCTCCATGAATAACTCATACAACCTTGTTATGACCTCTGTAAGTATCGGCAGGCTTCACTCTGGAAGTTTTCAGACTATCATAACATCACCTGTCAGCAGTTTATCTGTGATGGGCGGGCTTGTGCTTTCAGGAATTGTGCGTGGTTTCGTTGCTGTGATATTTATAATGGGGGCAGGGTTTCTAATGTTCGGAGCATTCCCTTTTACATGGATGTCTTTTATAGCACTCGTTCTTAACATGAGTTTTTTCGCCGGAGTGGGTGTCATAACCGGACTCTTAATAAAAGATCTGGAGTCAAACGCTCTGATAGTAAACTTCATCATCATGCCTATGGCTTTCTTTTCCGGCACATTTTACCCTGTGGATTATCTGCCAAAGGCTGTGCAATGGGTTGTTTACATCATGCCTCTGAGCCATACAAATATCCTGATGCGCGCAGAGTCCCTTTCGGGTAATGCGTTAACATCGTTTTTTGTACTTTGTGCACTGACTATCATAGCCTTTCTTATCGGCGGGAATATGCTGAAACGGTATTCCGAATAAGCGCCTATCAGGTTATACAAAAAAACTAATTCCTCAACATCAGCTGCCTTTGTGCTTTCTATGCTGCTGATTGGGCAAAATCCGGTCTTAAGCTTAAATTGATTTCTCTGAAAAAAGGGATATCCTTACATATCTTAAAGAGGTTTAAATATGAACTTGTCCATGACAGCAACATATGTCAGTGAAAAAATTCTGACAAAAAGGATTGATCTTGGTCAGAGAATGTCCTATCTGCCTTCAAGCTTTCTTGTAGGAAAAAACCAATGGGTCGTTGCGTTTCGCTTTGGAGTAGTGGTTACAATCGGACTGAACGAAACAGAGTTTCAGGGAGCTATGGATGTTATAGCGCCACATATGGAAACACCCGTTTCACCTAAAATTGATGAAACAATACAAATACAGCTTCATGCAGCCGAAGACAATATAACGGGCGACCACATCACACTCAAAGATCTCACATGGGAAAGAGTGCTTGTAATGTCTGACATCATGGCGAAAAGCGTGATGCTGGAAAGGTACGAAACAGCAATGTCCGGCGTATTTACAGAGATTGAACCTCTTGCCCGCAGATTGATGAAAGGATACAACGAAAAAATACGCTCAAAAGAGATAATCCACCGGATAGGAGCCACCCTGCTCATTCAGCAGATGCTTGTGGGGCGTGTGGAAGTAAGTGAGAAACCAGAGGTGCTATGGGACCACCCAGAACTGGAGAAATTCTATTTGAAACTGAAAGATGAATTTGAAATATCAGAAAGAAACTCTGCACTGCAAAAAAAACTTGAGCTCATATCTGTAACTGCGGAAACACAGCTTGAGCTTATCAACAAATCCCACTCTCTACGTGTTGAGTGGTATATTGTAATCCTTATTGTTGTGGAGATATTTCTTACGTTATACGAAATGTTTTTCAGAGCTCAATAACTGCTGGTGACAACTTGGTTTCTGCCGGAACTCTTAGCTTTATAAAGAGCCTGATCTGCCTTGCTGAGAAGGTCTTCAGGCTTATCCTGCATTAAAGGCGTGATACTTGCGATACCGCAACTAACGGTTACATATCCTATCGGTGACATTTTGTGAGGGATACAGGACTCCTCCACAGTAAAGCGTATGCTTTCAGCAACTTTTAATGCTCCGTCAAGACGGGTATCACAAAGAATAATAGCAAATTCCTCACCACCGTATCTTGCTATAGTATCTGTTGACCTGTTAACGGAATTAGTAAAGATGTCAGCAAGTTCAGCAAGGCAAGCATCACCTTCGAGATGTCCATAATAATCATTATAGTTCTTAAAGTAATCAATATCGATCAATATAATTGAGATAAGGGAACCTGTTCTTTTTGCCCTACTGAATTCTTTTTGCAGAGTTTCATTAAAAATCCTTCTGTTATAAAGCCCTGTGAGTACATCAATAGAGGCAAGCTCAACCAGCCTCTGATTAGCTTCTTCCAGCTCTTTTGTGCGTTCATCCACAAGCTTCTCTGTTTCAGCAAGAAATTCAGATTTTATCCGTTCAGATATTTCAAGCTGACTGAGAGTTGCTTTTTGTGCTTCTTCTTTATCTCTGCGCAACATATTAACTCTGTCCGCAAGAGCAAATGACAAAAGTACAGCATTAGCTGTAAAACCTATCTGCACAGAATACTCTGTAATAAAAACAGGTGGAAGAATCCCCAGAAGCTTCAGAAGCATAAGTCCAAGCCCTAACAGAAAGAGAGTCCATGCAAGCAGAAGAAACCTGGCAGGCTTATAGCCTTTAGAATATACAATGAGGGAAGTAAGAAAGACCATAATAATAAGTGATATACCCACTGTTGCAGCTGCAATGCTTGTAATCCTGTAGCCCATAATAAAAAAAGCCGGAAACAGCGCAACATAATAGCTGATATATAACTTCATTATGATGTTTAAAGTTTTGGAATACTCTTTCAGCTTCAGAAAAGATTTTGTAAAAACAGTAATAGATAAAAACAAAAGAATAGAGAAAAAGACAAGGCTGTTATTTGACCACCAAGGCAAATCGGACCAGAGAAACTGCGCAGCCATACCGCTGTAGCTTGCCTGTTCAACTGAATAAACAAGTATAATCAAGATACAAAACAAGAAGTCTTTGTCCCGTATCGAAAAATATAAGTAAGCGTTATAAAGCAGAAGAGCAAACATGACACCAAAGTATATCCCCATCCCTGTCTGCACCATGTTTACATGCTGGGTAAAACCGGCTCCTGTCCAAAGGAAAATCGGAAGATTTAGAGATCCACCTGACGACACTTTAATATAATATTCCTGATAAGGGAGCAGATCACGCCCGAGCATAAATACTGCGTTTTTGTACTCAACCTGCCTGTCTTTAAATCTGACTTTGTCCCCTCCGCGAAATTCCGCATAACTCCCCTTTCCATTAGGGATATATACCGTGATATAATCAAGAGGAGCATAAGGAATATCCAAAACCCAGCCTGACATTGATGCAGTATCCCCCATAACAGAAAAAGACAGCCAGTACGTGCTTTTGGAATATCCAAAATTCAAAGGCAGCTTAACAGACGAACGAAACTGATTTTCATTATTAAGCCTGATGGCATCTTTAAGGGTCAGTGTTGCAGTTTTATCTTCGTAATACTCCACAGACAGACCTATATTGACACTTACTTTTGAATCAGAAACCTTCACTGGATAGGCGCAGGAGACTTCAGCCCAAGCCGTTGCCCAAAAGAACATCACAACAATCAGGATACGTGTCGAAGGAGATTTAAGCATAATAATAACCAGATGATAATTTGTTTATAACTAGGGGCTGTTCACATTTAAATTAATGCCGATATATATTCCAATGAAATAATTGGAGTATTTTATGTATAGAGCTCAATTATCAGATGAACAATGGGAACGCATCAAAGATATGCTCCCCGGAAAAAAGAGCGACAGCGGAGTAACAGCTAAAGATAACCGTCTTTTTGTAGAAGCAGTCTTATGGATAGCCAGAACAGGTAGTCCTTGGCGTGACATGCACCCCTGCTTTGGCAAATGGCATAGTGTATACGTACGTTATGACAGATGGGCTAAAAAGGATGTTTGGCAGAAAGTATTTGCAGAGCTGTCTGGAGATGCAGACCTTGAGTACCTTATGGTAGACGGCAGTATTGTAAGGGTTCATCAACATGGTGCATCAAAAAAAACTGCCAAAACCAAGAATGCCAAGGGCGTTCCAGAGGCGGTCTGAGTACTAAGATTCATGCATCTGTGGATTCACATGGCAACCCTGTAAGGTTTATCCTTACGGGAGGACAGGAGTCGGAATACGCTCAGGCAGATAATCTCATCGCAGGATTTTCACCTGCTTATGTGATTGCTGACAGAGGGTACGATTCCAATGCTTTTGTGTCTTCAATAATACAGGCTGGTGCTGTTGCAGTTATCCCGCCTAAATGTAATAGATTAGAACAACGGAAATATGACAAGCATTTGTATAAAGAGCGCAATCTGGTTGAAAGGCTCTTTCAGCGAATGAAAGAATTCCGGCGAATTGCCACAAGATATGAAAAACTTGCAAGAAACTATGAGGCAATGGTAACATTGGTGGCTGTAATCATATGGTTAAAATAAATGTGAACAGCCCCTAATTAAATTATAATTTAGAAAGAAAACACGGGCAATCAAAATGTTAAAACATTAACTCAGCGTCTTCCAGCAGGACGTATTGTCCCCAGATAAATAGCAAAGATGGCAAGCCCTGCCCCCAATAAATCTGTATTGGCAATAACTTTATCAAAAAAGGCAACATCCCAGACATATGCCAGTGTCGGCTGGAGAAGCAGTACAAGTCCGCCAATAGTCAGCCTTGTCCTCGGCAGAGCAGCAGCAATCATCACCCATCCGACAGCCTGACTAAGCACTCCGTATGACACAAGGTATACTCCTGTCTCAACATCAGGTATTGCAAGGCTTTCACCAGAAATAAGGGCAGTGACCCCAAGGGCAACAGTTCCCACAAGGCAAACTATCAACATACTCATTCGTTTATCAACAGGCTCAGTAAGGCTGCCCGCAAGGCGTAAAGTAAACAGATAGCCGGAATATGCCATGGCAGTGAGCAGCCCGAAAAAAACACCCATACGGAAGGCATCATCTTTATCGCCCCAGCCCGTTCCCACAAGGAGATACAGCCCGATGACTGCCATCAAAATCGCAACTCCCAGCCTTTTAGAAAGCTTCTGCTTAAAGACAAGAATATCCAGACCGGCCATAAAAAAAACCTGAAAATTAGCCAGTAAAGTGGAAAGACCTGCACCAACATATAAAATGCTGATATGCCAGAAATAGATATCCAAATAGAAAAAAAGACCGCAGATGGTAATAACCATAAACCCTTTCAAACTGGTGCGCTGGAGCTTCCCACCGAAAAAGAAGAGTGCAGACAGCCCCAAAAGTCCGAAAAACATTCTGTAAAAACCGGATGTTGTGCCAGCTGTTGTTGACAACTTAACAAACACAGGGGAAAAACTGATAAGAAAAGCACCGATAAGCAAATGTAACACAACACCTTTAGCTGATTTTTCAGGCATATGCTTCTCCTTTCCATGAAAATATACACTTTAACCCTTTTATTTAAAAGGTGTATAATCCTCAAAAAACCTTTTTATCTATTTTTATTTATTTGCATGATAATAATAACTATAGCAAACGCCAATAAAACGCTACGTACCAAGCGTTTCCAGAGCAACATATCCTTGCACACAAAAGAGACCAATCTTATACACTTTAAAATGTTTTGACAATATGTTATATTATAACTCAAGTTTCGCATCTTGATATAGTGCGATAACTTGTTGTTATAGCTAGGATAACAATAGAAAAAGTCTCACATAGATGGTATATTGATTTTCCAATAACAATCTCAAGTTTCGCACCTTTGAAACATCAGATTCTGTATTGAAAGCCTTACCATTTCCTGTATTCCAGCCAATTTATTCATAAAAACTGTAAATGTTTCCTTTGCTCCATCAATTATTGATAATAATCGGTTTATGAATTTTTCCATAAACGCCAGAATATTCAGTTCTTCGACCTCATAACGCAGACCCTCATACAGACTGCCTTTGTGACGGAAATCACCATTTATCCGTTCCATATAGCTCAGGATGATAAACCTAACGAGCGATAGTGTTAGGAAGCAAATAGTAGCCTCAAAGGTTCTGGATTGATTTTTCCCAAAGAAAAGCTTGCTCTTGGCATCTTTAAACAACACTTCTACTGCCCAACGCTGACCATAGGTTTCAATTATTTTTGCCGATGTCAAAGATGTATCCGTAGACAGTAGAATAATAGGCTTCTTTGATTTACTTTTCTCAGATGGCTGACAGAAGACCAGCTTAACCAGAGTTGAACCGAAAAAAGCATTGATGGAAGATACAGACACCCGATCTTTGCCAATTGTTACTGTTGCCTTAATCAAATCTGGAACAACACATTCCCATAAGCGTTTGGTTGAGTATACCTTGCCATTTACAGCAACAGTCAATGTCGGTGTAGTTTTAAGCATGGCAATCACGTCATAGCCTATCTCATTATAAATTGACGACACCAGCCTCGGCATACAGTACCAGCTGTCAAACAGAACAGCCCCAGCATCCAGACCCTTCTGTTTCGCCCGTTTAAGCATTTCCTTTACCAGTGTTGGTTTGTCTTTTACTGCTTCCTGTCGACGATGCCACGCCAGCATCCGCTTATCCATTTCAATTTCTGTCGATTGTTTGAATACTTTTCTGCTGCTTCGCTGCAAAGCAAAATCTACAGGGACAAATGACGCACGATCACTCCAGCCAAGCACAACAGCACTGAAGCCTTTCACGCTTTTACCTTTGCTATGGTCAAACACCCATGATACTTCTTCTATCTTTTTGCCGGCTTTCTGAATTACTGTGTCATCAATTACAAGAACACGCTGCTGCCAGCTGCTGAATGATTTGAAATATCTGATCACATTAAGCGATATATCCATCATAAAACGCCGCCAATTGATACTTGTACGTGTACTTAAACGATAAAAAACATCTTTACCGCCTAAATCAAATAGACTGTTCCGGCAATGGGAAACAAAATGGTGAACGCTCTTACCGAGAAAAGTCAGAAAAACTAAAGCCACAAGAATCGAAAACGGCTCGACGCCCTGATTCTTTGAAATACCGCACCTATAGGCAATTGTACGCAGTTGCAAAGCCTTCATTACTCGGAATATCTCAAATTCTTTCCACAATGCCGCTTGTATTTCAGACTGCCATGATTTATTCTCAAGCATAGAAAAAGTCTCCTTGATGTAATTGTTATTGGAAAATCAATATACCATCTATGTGAGACTTTTTCTATTGTTATCCTAGCTATAACAACAAGTTATCGCACTATATCAAGATGCGAAACTTGAGTTATAATAAATAAATGCAGGTGATATAAGATGATAGTATCCGAAAACGTCTATCAAAATATTCTGGAACATCTGTCCGAAGGGATCTACTACGTTGACAAGGACAGGAACATAACTTACTGGAACAAAGCCGCAGAAAATATCACCGGCTACACTAAAAAAGAAGTTATGGGAAAGAGCTGTGCAACCAACCTCCTTCGACACATAGACGAAGAAGGGAATGAACTATGCACAGGAAACTGCCCCCTTCAGGATGCCGTTGATAAGGCAGAGACAAAAGAGAAAACTATCTACCTCCACCACAAGAACGGACATAGAGTCCATGTATATACGCGTGTTGCACCTATAGTCAACGATGAAGGAGAAATAATAGGCGCTGTTGAAATGTTCAGCGACTTGTCCAAAAATACTCATGGCGAACTTATCTGTGAACTGGAAAAGCTTAAAGAAGAAGTCTATACAGACACCCTCACATCTATCGGAAACAGAAAATATGCAGAGATAACCCTCACCCGCCGGATAAATGAATGGCTTGATGTCGGAATTCCGTTCAGCGTGTTTTTCTTAGACATTGACGATTTCAAAACAGTCAATGACACATACGGGCACGACACAGGCGATAAAGTATTGAAAATGGTAGGGAAATCACTAACAGGCACACTGCGCTCCATGGACGTCGCGTGCCGATGGGGGGGCGAAGAATTCGTCATTATAGCCCCTAACCTTACACCAGCCTCAACAAGAGCAGTTGCTGAAAGGCTAAGGATTTTCATAGAAAAAAGCTGGATACATGCCGGGGATAACAAAGAAATTTCCATAACAGTCTCCGTAGGGTGCACAGTATGTAAAGGAAATGACACCCCTGAGTCTGTCATCAAACGTGCAGACAGCGCAATGTATAAATCTAAGCAGAGCGGTAAGAACAGAGTATCTTTCGCCTGAGACTAAGAAACATTTTCAAAATTTATTTAAATAACTATTGCTTTTATAACGAAAATAACTATACACTTGTTTAGAACAAACGTTTAGGAGTTAACCGTGCAGGAACAAGATCCAAAAGAAAGGATATATTTAGCAGCTCTGAATCTTTTCGGTCAGAACGGCTTCAAAGGAACAACTATCAGAGACATCTGCAAAGAGGCAGACGTAAGCCTTGCTCTAGTAAATTATCACTTCAGAAACAAGAAGAATCTTTATAAAGAAATAATACAGAAAACAATAGGAGAAGCTTTTAACCAGAACCCTGTAACAATGTATGTTAATGAAGATATGGAACCGGAAGATAAACTCAGAAATATGATAAGACTCCTTTCACACAGACTTCTCGGAGAAAAAGGAGTTGGGAAAAACCCTTCTGCGGTTACACTTCTGGCTAAAGAGCTGATTGACCCTTCTGAAGCAATGGAAGACATTTACAACGAACACCTTGCAGCCATTATTGAGTTATTCATCAGTACATTAAAAGATATAATGGGGGACATCCCTCAAAAAGAGCTGGTGAGGTTTGCATCCAGCATAGTCGGTCAGATAACTCACCCTCTTATTGCAAAAAACTTCCTTAAGAGAAGCGGATTTGAAATTAAACATGAAAACAGTGAAATAGAACAGCATGCAAAACATATTTTCATATTTAGCATGAACGGCATAAAAGGATACAAAAGGGGAACAAAATGAAAAAAGTCCTGCTTACAATGGTTGTGCTGGCAGTTCTCGGAGTAGTCTTTTATAAAGCTGCCACAACTCAGCTCAGACAACCCGAAGACACCTACCTGTTCTCCGGAACAGCAGAAACAACAAGCGTGCGCCTATCATTCAAAACCTCAGGACGCATTGATAAAATATATTATGACGAAGGCGATGATATACCTCTGGATGCTGTTGTATCTACGCTGGATGACGTAGACGAAAGACTGGCAGTAACAGCTGCGGAAGCAGAGCTTGCCTACAGAAACGCCGAGCTTTCGGAAGTGCTTGCCGGAAGCAGAAAACAGGAAATACGAAATGCAAAAGCTGCACTTGACAAAGCACAGGCAGCAGTAAAAAGCGCATCAGCAGAACTCTCGCAGGCACAGTCAGATGAAGAACGTTTCAGAGCCTTATTTGCCGAAAACGGTGTCAGCAAAAGAACATACGAACTTTACAAAACAGCATACGAAAAAGCGAAGCATACTTATGAAGAAGCTAAGGCTGCTGAAAGACAAACCGAAGAAAGCCTCAGCCTTGCTATAGAAGGGGCAAGAAATGAAGCTATCACTAAAGCTAAAGCAGTTGTCTCAATATCTGAACAGGCTCTCATGCAAGCTAAACAAAAGCTTGAATACACCACACTCAAGTCGCCTATATCAGGCACAGTGCTTACCAAAGTCGCAGAAGAGGGAGAATTTATACAAACAGGTTCAGTAATCCTCACAGTATCCGACCTTTCAGACATGTGGATCAGAGGCTACGTCAGTGAACCATATCTTGGAAAAATAAAACTCGGTCAAAAAGTTGAAATAGTCTCAGACTCACACCCTAATAAAACGTACACAGGTGAAATAACATATATCTCGTCCGAAGCTGAGTTTACTCCTAAAACAGTACAGACATATGATGAACGTATTAATTTTATGTACAGAATTAAAGTTACAGTTGACAACTCTGCCCGCGAACTTAAACAGGGAATGCCTGTAGAAGGCAAAATTATATTGGCAGCAAAATGAACATAAACGCCCACGCGGTGAAAGCACAATCACTTACTAAGAACTTTGCGGGACTGAAAGCTGTCAACAATGTCAGCATAAATGTCCCTGAAGGCGAAATTTTCGGTCTCATAGGTCCGGACGGAGCAGGTAAAACCACGCTTCTACGAATGCTTGCGGGCATCATGACACCAGACAGCGGCGAAGGCTTTATATGCGGGCACTCGACTATCAGGGAACAGACTGAGATTAAAAACAAACTCGCATACATGAGTCAGAAATTCGGTTTATATCAGGATCTTACAGTATATGAAAATATAAAATTATACGCAGATCTTTACGGAGTCAAACACAGCGGACTGGACAAGCACATAGACAATCTTCTTGACTTCAGTTATATGCGCCCGTTCAAAGACCGCAGAGCAGGCAAACTTTCCGGCGGGATGAAACAGAAATTACAGCTTATATGTGCACTTGTTCATAAACCTAAAGTACTCCTTCTGGATGAACCTACAAATGGTGTTGACCCTGTCAGCAGAAGAGACTTCTGGCGCATATTATATGACCTCTCTGCCGACGGTGTTACTATAATAGTATCAACCGCATATCTTGACGAAGCAGAAAGATGCTCTGAAGTTGCGCTTATGAATAATGGTGCGATATATGCTGAAGGCTCTCCGCAGGATGTTATAAAAGATAGCAATATAAACATCTTATCCATAAAAACTCACACCCCTAAAACTGATATAGCAGAAATACGTACAATACTTCCTGAAAATGATGTGCATATCTTTGGCGACAGCATACGTGTAAATGCTTTAGATAGAGAAAAAACAGCCAGCCTACTTAAAAATAAGTGTGATTTCATAAAAAGCATCACAAATGAACGCCCGAACCTGGAAGATATTTTCATGTCGGTTCAGAAGTATGAAGACAATACAGCACACCTCCTAACCCTCGCCAGTGAAGGGATAAAGAAAAAAACAGGAAGCTCTGTAAGCACTAACTCAATAACAAAAAGATTCGGCAGTTTTACGGCAGTAAACTCAGTAAGCATAGATGTTAAGTACGGCGAAATATACGGTTTCCTTGGTCCTAACGGTGCTGGTAAAAGCACTACTATCAAAATGCTTTGCGGACTGCTCATCCCCACAGAGGGAGAAGGCTCGGTTGCAGGATGCAACATAAATACGGAAACAGAAAAAATCAAAACAAACATCGGATACATGAGCCAGAAATTCTCATTATACGAAGACCTTAAAATTTATGAAAATATAGATTTTTACGGCGGCATATACGGGCTTTCCGGTAAACAGCTTACCAAAAGGCGGGAATGGGCTCTGGAGCTCTCCGGACTAACAGAAAGAAAACGCGAATTAACTGCAAACCTTACCGGCGGTTGGCGTCAGAGACTTGCGCTTGCATGTGCTATACTTCACTCACCATCAATAGTTTTTCTGGACGAACCGACAAGCGGAGCAGACCCTGCCAGCAGAAGGCTTTTCTGGGATATCATAGGCAGCCTCGCCTCCAGCGGTGTTACAGTTTTCGTCAGCACTCACTACATGGAAGAAGCTGAATACTGTGACAGACTGGCTCTGATTTTCAGAGGTAACATGATCGCCGAAGGTACACCGGAGAAACTCAAAACTGAATATATGCAAGACAGTATTATTAATGTCAAAGTTGAAAAACCACAGTTATACATCAAAGAAATTTCTAAACTACCCGGTGTAAACAACACTGCTCTCTTTGGTGCCAGACTTCACGTAAGGACAAGCTCACCTGAAATTGCCGGCAGCAATATAAAAAACTATTTCCACAACAATAACCTCCCTTTCGAATCAAACAAGATCCCCCCTTCAATGGAAGATGTGTTTGTCTCGTTAATAGATTCTGCGGAGGGCACAGATGAATAGCTCATTGAGCTTCCGTAGATTAAACGCAATTGTTGTTAAAGAGTTCATTCATATATTAAGAGACTGGAGAAGTCTTGGTCTTGCCATAGCTATTCCTGTTCTGCTGCTTATCCTTTTCGGTTACGCACTGAATATGGATCTCAAAAATGTCCCCATTGGTGTCTATGACATATCTATGTCAAAAGAAAGCAGTGACCTATTATCACTTTTTGATGGTTCGCAGTATTTTGAAATCAAATCCTATTATCAGAACACTAACGATCTTGAAAACGACCTTAAAAAGAAAATTATCAAAGCAGGGGTTATTATCGACCAGCATTTCGGTAAAAGCATTTATACCAGCGCACCTGTTCACATAAACATAGTTATAGACGGAGCAGATGCAAATACCGGACGTCTGATACTGAATTATTCACAAGCATTAGCAAGTATCTACAATACACAAATAATCGCCGACTCAGCCAGTTTATCAGGCAGCATTACAGCATCTCCCAGATCTTGGTACAATCAAGGGCTGGACAGCACATATAACCTTGTACCAGGGATAACAGCTATTGTAATGGTTGTCATCGCATCTATGCTGGCGAGTGTTACAGTTGCCAAAGAGTGGGAGATGGGAACCATAGAACAACTTATCAGCACCCCCGTCACAAGACTTGAAATAACACTGGGGAAAGCAATTCCGCTTTACGCAGTAGGACTTGCAGATGTCATAATAGCGACTGTTTTAGGAATGGTCATTTTCGACGTCCCACTCAGAGGACAGCCGGCACTTGTTATCCTTGTAGCTTCCGTCTTCCTCATTGGGGTGCTCTTTTACGGCTTACTGCTCAGCATCACACTAAAAAGTCAGGTACTGGCAAATCAGATTGCTTTACTTTCAGGTTTTCTGCCGACACTTGTTCTCAGCGGATTTATATTCACAATAGCCAATATGCCTTTACCTGTTCAGATACTCACACATTTTTTCCCGGCAAGATATTTTATCTCCATGCTAAAGAGCATTTACCTGAAAGGTGTGGGGCTGGAAATGATGCTTTTAAACTTCACTTTCCTAACAATATACGCTGCGCTGATGGTCTTCTTGTCAGTCAGAAAATTAAAACTGAGGCTCGATTGATATGCTTTTAAAATTACGGGCAATGCTCATTAAAGAACTTAAACAAATGCTTCGCGACCCTAAAATGCGTATGGTTGTTCTCGGTGTGCCAATGGTACAGATGTTCGTCATGTCGTTCGCTCTTACTCTCGATGTCAAGAATATTGATATTGGTGTACTAGACATGGATAAAAGCAAAACAACAACTGAGCTCGTAAGCAAGCTGGGCTCATCAGACTACTTCAAGATAACACGATATACCAATAGCTTCAAAGACATACACGACATGCTTGACAAAGGAGAGATCAGGGGAGCTGTAATATTTCAGACAGACACTGAAAAGAAGCTATTAAGCAATCAGAAAGCAGATATCCAAATTATAGCTGACGGAACCATGAGTAACGACGCCGGCATAATATTCAGTTATATGAACACGCTCCTGAATGAATATAACATTGAACGCCTATACCGTCTCACCGGGTCTGACAATATGCCTGTGGTATTTAATAACAGAAACCTATTCAACCAGAATCTGGACAGCAGTCTTTACTATGTTCCCGGTTTAATCGTCATGATGATAATGATTACCAGCATACTCCTTACAAGCATAGCAATAGTAAGGGAAAAAGAAATTGGCACCATCGAGCAGGTTATGGTTACACCAATAGGTAGACTTGAATTTATAATAGGTAAAACTGTTCCTTTTTTTATTACTGGCTACGCAACAACTGCTCTAATGTTTGTAATTGCATTTATGGTTTTTGATGTTGTAATAAAAGGCAGCCTTATACTGCTAGGGTTGATTGTAGGGTTGAACATACTTGCATATCTGGGACTTGCATTACTTATAAGTGCCTCAGCCTATACTCAGCAACAAGCACTGCTGACAGCATTTTTTATTATGATGCCGTGTGCACTGCTCAGCGGTTTTCTGTTCCCCATTGACAACATGCCGATAATAATACAATACCTGACTGTGCTGGATCCTATGAGATGGGGATTCGAATCAATTATAGGAGTTGTATCTAAAGGAGCGGGAGTTTATGAGCTTTACCAGCCTCTTTTGTGGCAGGCGGGTCATGCCGTTTTTTTCATAGTTCTTGCATCTATACGTTTTAAGAAAACTCTGGAGTAAACGGACCGCTTTTCAGCGGCCCACATTTTAAAGTATTTTAACGTAAACAACCATACCGTCGCCGTCAAAGTAAAAGTTTTCCAGCTTTGCTTCGGCTATATATCCACACTTCCTGTAGAAATCGTTAGTGGGCTGATATTGAGGGCGCATAGAGGTTTCCAGATAAACTCTCTTACCACCTTTTGAAACTATCGTTTTTTCAACTTCTTTAATAAGAGAAGTTCCGACGCCGCCTCTCCTCAATCTGTTATCTACTGCCAGCCAGTATATCCTGTATCTTTCGTCAGTACAGGGTATGAGACCGTAACAAGCGAATCCAGCCTTTCGCCCGTCGATAGTGCAAAAGATAAATGAATACCCGCTCATTAGTTCACCTTTCTGGATTGCCTCTCTGGCAACCTCATCCACTAGCATCGTCTCGTCTTTGCTGAAGAAACCGCTACTGCCAGCTATTTCGTAGACATCAACAAGATCCTCTTCAGTTATCCCGTGTTTAAAAACCGGGACATTGTTCTCAGTCATTATTTTCGCCTCATTGCCGCAAGGATAATCAATTCTATCATTTGGTTATGGCTGTACCCTGCTTCAGTACAGGCAGCAAAAAAACCTGCATCTTTTGCTAAGGTAGGGTTGGCATTTACTTCAAGCACATAAGGCTCTCCAAGCGCATCAACCCTTATGTCTACTCTGGCATAACCAGATAAATTAAATTTATCCCAGCATTTCAGTGTTATCTTCTCGATCTTCTCTTCCAGTCTGCTCCCTTTGCTTACAGTGCCAAATGTACGTACAGTGCCGGATGCTTCTTCCGAATTTTCATCCCATTTTGCTTTTTCGCAGACTATCTTTCTTTTGCCATCATAGCCCTCAAAAACTATTTCTGCAAGGGGGAGCAGAACGGGTTCACCTTTAACTTCAATGACTGAAATGTTAAATTCTCTACCGTCTATGTATCTTTCAGCAAAAAATATTTCCGGATTGTCAGGATGCATACCAGCTACCTTGCTGTCTGCATCGTCAACATCAATCATCGACACAATGCTTTCACCGCTTATTTTGAACGATCCATGTTCATAAAGCGGCTTTACTATATACTCTCCTTTATGGAAAAAAGTATCAGGTTCATTATACTTATGCCACATAGGCGTCAGGATATCACAATCTGCCATAACTCTTTTCATTACAACTTTATCGCTCAAAACCTGAAGACTTTTATAAGGTGAACCAGTATAGGGGTAATAGCTGTTATGAAAGAACATAGCAGCCCTGTACATATCCCTGTCTGTACCATTTACAGATTCAACAAGGTTAAAAACCGCATCGGGTCTGTCTTTATGTGCAGATAATTTTTTAAGGGCATTTTTATAACCTGTAACGTATGGCTTTGCACCAAGCGATATCAGAGCACTTTTAATTTCTTCAGCCTGATCAAGCACCTCCTTGTCGGCTGAACTACTGTTCATATCAACATCTGTATGAGCTATATGTACTTTCATATTCTCTATTTTCATATCGCTTTACTCTCCTGTATATGCTCAACTCTGGCCTTCGCCTTTGCTGCAATGCTGCATATTAGCTGTCTGTAGGACATGCCGGCCTTAGTCCATATCATAGGCAAATCTGAATGTGTCGGATGCAGCCCCGGCAGAGGGTTAAGCTCTATAACATTTGCTATTCCGTCACCGTCAAGCCTGACGTCAACACGCCCTGCGTCTCTGCACCCCAGTGCTCTGTATGCTCTAAGGGCAACATCTGCACACCTGTCTGCTGTATCACCGTAAACAAGACTATAGTCCAGAAGAGATTCACAATTCTCTTTGTTCTCATAGGAATAAACGAATATTCCTTCTTTGTTTCTCGGCAATATTTCCATAACACCAACGCTCACAGCTTCACTGCCGGATCCTATTATCCCCACTGTAAACTCACGTCCTTCGAGCAGTTTTTCAACAAGCACAGGCTGACTGTATCTTACAAGAAGCTCAGTACAAACTCTTTTCAGGTCTGCGCTGTTCCAGACTATCGACCTGTCGCTAATCCCTTTGCCTGTGCCTTCCGCTGCGGGCTTTGCAAACAACGGAAAACCAAGGTTTATACTATCGATATCGCCTAGATTATTAACCACAGCGAAGTCAGCAGTGGCAACCCCGCACCCTTTCAGGATATGCTTTGCCATCCCCTTATGCAGGGTAAGGCTGATCGCAAGCGGATCCGAAAAGGTATAGTTGATACCGTAAGCATCCAGAACACATGGTACGAGAGACTCCCGCCCCATGCCGTAAAGCCCCTCTGCAATGTTAAACACAAGATCCCAGCTCTTCTGCGCTGCGAGCTTCTTATGAAGAGCAAAATAGTTCCCTATACGCTCAACACTGTGCCCGCATTCGCAGAGAGCTGTCTCTATAGCTGATATCGTTTCCTCACTGTCAAACTCTGCTGTATCCTCCTCACTGAATCCCATTTTAAGGTAGTCGCTGCGGAGGTCATAAACGAGACCAATATTCATAGGCATCTCCATTTCAGAGCACCTCGTCAGGGTAAAGATAGGTGTTCCCCTGATAGTTCTTAAGCATTATCTGCCCCTCTGATTTACCTTGAAAATAGTCTGGTATCAGAGGTATTTTCCCACCCCCGCCGGGGGCATCTATAACATAGTTAGGGATAGCGTACCCTGTGGTATGCCCACGAAGTCCCTTTATCATGTTTAAGCCTGTTTCCACTTTCGTGCGAAAATGCCCCGACCCGCTTATTGGGTCACACTGATAAAGATAGTACGGTCTCACCCTAACCTTAAGAAGCCCGTGGTAAAGCCCTTTCAGTGTATCTACAGAGTCGTTGACCCCTTTCAGAAGCACTGTCTGGCTTCCAAGCGGAATACCGGCATCTGCAAGCATATTACACGCCTGAACAGTCTCTGCTGTGAGCTCGTCCGGATGAGTGAAATGTATGCTCATAAACAGCGGTCTAACGCTTTTCAGTATCTTTATAAGGCTTTTAGTTATCCTCTGAGGAAGAACAACAGGAGCCTTAGTTCCTATCCGTATCATCTCAACATGCTCAATAGCACTCAGGCTCTCAAGCAGCCATTTTATCGACGCATCCGGCAGGACAAGCGGGTCTCCTCCGGAGATGAGCACATCACGCACCTGCGGGGTTGCTTTTATATAGTCTATTGCCTTCTGCCAGCGTTCTTTAATGTTTCCGCTGTGAATTTCACCCATCTTCCTTGATCTGGTACAATACCTGCAATAAGTTGAGCAGTGTTCAGTCACCAGAAACAGTACCCTGTCCGGATATCTGTGCACGAGCCCATCCACGGGTGAACAGCTGTCTTCACCAAGGGGGTCATCCGCTTCACCGCGGCCTTTTATCATCTCCATATGAGTGGGTATGACAGTTCTCCGCACGGCATCACAGGAAGATGTACCGGTAAGGAGAGATGCATAGTAAGGCGTAACAGCAAACGGGAGCCCGCTGCATGTCTCAAAAGCACAAGCCTCGCTCTCGGAAAGTTTAACAATTTTCTCGACATCTTCTCTGCTGCGTAAAATATTAGCAAGCTGCCAGCGCCAGTCGTTCCACTGCTTCTTAGTAGTGCCTTTGAAGTAGCGTTTACGAAAATCATCTGCATTAACAACAGTTCTTCCTGTAGCTCCATTAATCTGTCCGGAGCTTATGGGGACTTCTGCTATTGTGCTCACTAGAGACCTGCCTTAAGGAAAATACGGTTCATATCACAACCTCACGTTTTCATTTTTATGTTATATACCAAGAAACGTGCCAACACATAAAATATTGTATAATAAGGATTTTACTAAATAAGGGCATAAAAAAACCGGAACTATTAATTCCGGTTTAAATATATGTGGAAATGTGATTTCTTATTTATAAGTCTCTTTATGCAGACCATATTTTGTCATAAGATTATGCAGGTTCCGGACTGTCATCCCCGCCGCCGCCGCTGTATCTTTTATACTGCCACCTGTTTTTTCCAGAAGCTGCTGAAGATATTTTGTCTCTACCCTCTCTATGCTGTGTTTACGAACATCAGCAAGTGGTCGGGAGATATCTATCATATCGTCATGGTCAACTTTGCAGTAGCCAAAAAGTTCCTGAGGAAAGCTCGCAGGAGTCAGCACATCAGAAGGCTCGATGATAAAGGCACGTTCAACGATATTTTCCAGCTCTCTGATATTTCCAGGCCAGTCATATTCCATGAACGCTTCCTCAACAAGGGGGTGAAGACCATCAATCTCCCTGACATAACGCTCTGAAAGCGTTGATAAAAAAGTATCAACAAGAAGCGGTATATCCTCTTTTCTTTCCCGCAGAGCAGGAATTTCCACAGGAAAGACATTCAGACGATAGTAAAGGTCACTGCGGAAATCACCGGATTTACAGAGTTCTTTTAAATCTTCGTTTGTGGCTGATATCACTCTTGCATCAGTCTTTATGACTGTTTCGCCTCCAACACGGTTAAACGTTCCGTCCTGAAGTATCTGCAAAAGCTTTATCTGTGTTTGGGAAGTGATAGTTCCTATTTCATCCAGAAATATCGTTCCGCCGGAAGCTATTTCAAACCGACCCAGTTTGCGCTTAACAGCACCGGTAAAAGCACCTTTCTCATGTCCGAAAAGTTCGCTCTCTATTAACGTATCAGGAATAGCACCGCAGTGCACACTTATAAACTGATTGCCATTTCTTTTACTGTGAGAATGAATTATCTTTGCCAGCAGACTCTTCCCTGTGCCCGTCTCGCCTGTGATAAGTATTGTCGCATCAGTTTCAGCTACACGCATAACCTTAGCATACACATCACGCATAGCCTTGCTGTTAGTACGCACCATGCGTTCCGCATCGTCACGCCAGAACTTTTCACGCAGGAAACCAAGCTCATGCTCCATCATTTGTGTTTCAGAAGTATTTTCAATGATGTATTTAAGCTCAACAGGGTCTACAGGATATGTGATATAGTTCGTTGCACCACACTTAACAGCACTGACAGCTTCTCTGATTTCGTTCTGAGCAGCGAGAACTATTATATGTGCAGCGGGGAATATGTCCCAGAATTTCCTCAAAGTTTTCTTATAGCCGCCTGTTTCGGGGTCTTTCAGAAGTGAAATATCAACCATAGTAAATTCCGGACGCTTATCTGTAAACATGCACAAACATTCACTCAATGTCTTTACGGACAATACATTAAAGTTTTTATCAAATGAATTTTTTACTGCACTGACAGCGTCTGAGCTTGTTGTAGCTGCAACTATATACTTCAAGAATTACCTCGGAACACAGATTAAGTATGAATACCTCTTAAAATGTACAAATACAAGTGAAATAAGCGGAAAGAAAATTGAAAAGCCGGACGACGCCGGCTTGATTATTGTAGCTTAAGCCAGACCTGGTTGCAGTTATTCTATATTAGTTACAGTTATTTTAAGCCCGCCGTTTTCTTCTTCTGTTATAACACCTCTTACAGTAACATCCTCACCGGCTTTCTTTGCAAGTTTGTCAGCAAAAGATCCTTTATTAACTAGAATTTCTCCTATCTCAGTATCCAGAATAACGAGTCCGTCAACAACGATGACAACACCTGTGATAGTTTCTGATTCTGATGCGTGGCTTACTGATACGGAAGCAAAAGTCAGCATACACAGAGCAAATATGGTTACCAGTATCTGTTTTGAAAAAATAGACATAAATATGTCCTCCAATAAGTTATTGGGATATACTTAACAACTGCTGTGCCAACTTACTCAATCTAGATAAATACATATTGTAAAAGAACTTTTAAACCTTATATATTTCACTGAAAACAAAACACGAAGCCACACTTCCGACCATACAGGAAGTATCCTTTCATATAAACATCTAAGTTCCGCTCTCTTCACTATAGAAAGAGAAACTCCCTTTCGCTCCGGTTTTTATGGTGTACATAGCTTTATCTGCTCTCTTCACCAGCTCATCCGGTGTCATATCCTGTCCGGTAAATCCGTCATATACAGCAATGCCTATTGAAACTCCGATATTAGCTTTAGCCGCTTTCAGAGAATATGTCGCTGAGATTTTCTTTATTATCTTTCTCGCTAAGTTTGCCATATCTCTTTCAGACTCAACATTCTCAACAACAATACAGAATTCATCCCCGCCGACCCGTCCGAAAACGTCAGACTCTCTTATAGTTTCAAGTCCTCTTTCCGCAACCTGCACAAGGAGCTCATCCCCCGCTTCATGCCCAAGTGTATCGTTCACACGTTTGAACCCGTCAAGATCCAGAAACAGCAGAGCCAGTTTCTTCCGGTTTCGTTTTGTTCTGTATATTGCTTTTTCTGTAATATCGTAGAAGTATCTTCGATTAATAAGGCTGGTGAGTGAATCATAGTTGGCAAGTTTATACAGCTCATCCATCGCCGTCTGCCTTCGCATAGACTCAATATGAAATTTTTCCAGGACTGAGTTATAAAATGTAGCAATGTGCCCCGCCTCTGTCTCCGGCTCTATATCAACGTATTTTGAAAAATCACCGCTGCGTGCCTGCATATCCATCTGGCTTATAAGATCCAGCAAGCTTGTTGATGAACCGTGTTCAGAGATGTTCAGACCTATACGCTCATCGTCTTCTGTAACACGGAATTTGACCCACTTCTTCAGCCCCATGATGACAAAGTACATTACATTAAACGAATAAAAACCTATGGCTGCCACCCCAACAAGCTGTATACCGAACTGCTCGAACCGACCGGAAGCGACAGAAAAAGACGTAACAGGAGCAAAAAGCGCAATAGAAAGCGTTCCCCATACCCCGGCTACAAGATGAGCCGGAACAGCTCCTATTACATCGTCAATAAGTCTCTTTTCAAGATAAAGCATTGCCATCACACAAAGGATACCGGCAACAAAGCCCACAGCAAACCCCGCAAGCTCGTTAAACAGATTACAACCGGCGCATATTGCTACAAGCCCCGCAACAACACCGTTTATGATATGCTCAACTTTGGGCATGCCGTATTTGTACCAGCTGAAAAACATCGCAGAGATACCTCCGGCAGCTCCTGCGAGAGTGGTGTTCGCTATGATAATGGGTACATTGTCATTGATGGCAAGTGTGCTCCCACCATTAAACCCGAAAAACCCAACCCAAAGCAGAAAAACTCCCAACACGGCAATAGGCAGGTTCTGACCGTCAATAGCTCTGCCATTTCTGCCAAAACGCCCCAGCCTCGGCCCTATGATTATAACCGCTGCCAGTGCACACCATCCGGCGACGCTGTGAACCACTGTTGATCCGGCGAAATCCATGAAGCCGAATTTCCCCAGCCAGCCGGTTAAGCTTCCGCTGCTGTCAATAGCCCAAGCCCAGTGCCCACATATCGGGTATATAAGCACTGACATGAAAATTGTCACAATAATATAGCCTGAAAACTTCATTCGCTCTGCCACAGCACCGGAAATAATAGTTGCTGCTGTGCCCGCAAACATAAGCTGAAAGACGTAAAATGTTATCTCTTCGATTGATGTTTTGGATATGCTGATATAACTGAATTCACCAACAATACCGAAAAACGAATCCCCGAACATAAGCCCGTAGCCGATGAGAGTGAAAAGTGATGCGCTTATGCAGAAGTCCACAAGGTTCTTAACAGCAACATTTACGTTGTTTTTCGAACGTACGAAACCTGTCTCAAGACAAGCAAAGCCCGCCTGCATAAGAGCAACAAGAAAACTGCACACCAGTACCCACATGATATTTGAGTAGACTGCATCCATGTTTATAAATAACCTCTAATAAAATGAGTAATAGAACACCAATTAATTGAATTAAACATTTTATACTAAATATTCATTCAAAACACCTACTAATAATGCACGATTCATTATAGTATTGAAACTGTCCGGTTTCTATGTTAGTTATATCGACTTTAATCAAACAAGCAGGAAGATTTTTATGACTGAAAAAAAGGTACCATTTTCTAAAGAACAGATAGAAGAAATCATCAAAAAATTCCCGACACCTTTTCACATTTATGATGAAAAAGCCATCGTCGAGAATGCCAAAAGATTCAAAAAGGCTTTTGAGTGGGCACCTAACTTCAAAAACTACTTTGCTGTTAAGGCTCTCCCAAACCCTGCCATCGTCAAACTCCTCAAAAATGAAGGATTCGGTGCCGATTGCAGCTCTATGGCGGAACTTCTCATATGCGACATGGTCGGCATCACAGGCGATGACATCATGTTCACATCAAACGAAACCCCTGAAGAAGAATACCAAAAGGCAATGGAACAGAAAGCTGTCATCAATCTTGATGATATTACCCATATAGACTTTCTTGAAAAATGCGCCGGTCTGCCGGAAACAATATGTTTCAGGTACAACCCAGGCCCCCTGAAGGGCGGAAACGACATCATAGGCAAACCTGAAGACGCAAAATACGGGCTGACAAAAACTCAGATGATAGAAGCCTATAAGATTATGAAATCAAAAGGCGTTAAAAAATTCGGTATGCACACAATGGTAGCATCTAACGAACTTAACGTTGACTACTTCGTTGAAACAGCCGTCATACTCTTTGAAATGGCAGCAGAAATCGCAACCGAAGTAGGCATAAACCTCGACTTCATAAATCTTGGCGGCGGGATAGGCATCCCATACAAACCAGAGCAGGATGAAGTTAATCTCGAAGAACTAGGATCTAAGATTAAGGCTAAATATGACGAAATACTCTCATCAAAAGGTTTCCAGCCAGAGATTTATTTCGAGTGCGGACGCATGATAACGGGACCTTACGGCTACCTTGTCACAAAAGCTATACACACTAAAAGCATCTATAAAGAATACATCGGCGTGGACGCAAGCATGGCAAACCTTATGCGCCCGGGAATGTACGGCTCTTACCACCACGTAACAGTGCTTGGGAAAGAAAATGCAGAACCCGTTTTTACATATGACGTTGTCGGCTCACTTTGTGAAAACTGCGACAAGTTCGCAGTAGACAGAAAGCTGCCTAAGATAGAAATTGACGATGTTTTAGCTATACATGACACAGGGGCACACGGTCACTCTATGGGCTTCAACTATAACGGTAAACTTCGCTCTGCCGAACTCCTGCTTAAAGCTGACGGAACAGCAGAGATGATAAGACGTGCTGAAACCTATGAGGATCTTTTTGCTACTCTGAAGTTCTGAATACTGGTATTTCCAAGGGGTACAATGACGCCTCACGGTCATTGCGAGGAATGAAATGACGAAGCAATCTTAACACGTACAACGCCACAAAACATCAGAGATTGCTTCACTTATGTTCGCAATGACGCCTCCCTGTCATTGCGAGGAATGAAGTAACGAAGCAATCTTAACCCGTGAAACGCCACAGAACCTCCGAGATTGTTTCACTTATGTTCGCAATGACGCCTCCCGGTCATTGCGAGGAATGAAATAACGAAGCAATCTTAACCCATACAACGCCGCAGAACCTCAGAGATTGCTCACTTACGTTCGCAATGACGCCTCCCGGTCATTGCGAGGAATGAAATAACGAAGCAATCTTAACCCATGAAACACCACTGAACCTCAGAGATTGCTTCACTTACGTTCGCAATGACGCCTTCATATTTCGCCAAATCCTCATCCCCTTACTATTCAGTTGTTTCAGAAAGAAATCTCGTTTATCATATAGTTACTATTTATTCAGGAGATATCCTATGTTCAAGTATCTATTTATTGCAGTGCTGACATTCTCAGCACTAACTGCTCTTGCAGAAACGTGCAGCTATTCCGATTGCCATTCTGATATAATTTCCGGCAAAAATGTCCACTCACCAGCGGGGGAAGGATCCTGCCTTGACTGCCATATGGCGGATGACTCACTTATAGCAGCACACGAGGAAGATCCGGAAACACACAAAAGCTTTGAAGCCCCTGTCTCCGATGGTGAAGTCCTCTGCTTTATGTGCCACGAAGACAACAAAACTGTAAAAAAATACGTACACGGTCCTGTTGCTGCTGGCGACTGCACAGCTTGCCATGACCCTCACTCCTCAGACAACAAATACCAGCTTAAAGAAAACACACAGCAGCTATGCCTCAGATGCCACACAGAAAAAAATGAGTCCATGACCATAGCCCACAAACATCAGCCCGTCCTAGAGGACTGCACTACCTGCCATAACCCTCATAACTCTGACCATGAAATGTTTCTGGAAAAGGATATATCTGAGCTCTGTTTTGACTGCCACAGCGACATCGGCGAAAGAGTTACCAAAATGGAATATGTCCATGCTCCTGTTGAAGCCGACGGCTGCCCCGCATGCCATAATGTACACGGTTCAGAAAATCCATATATACTCTACGACTATTTCCCTGAAAGCTTTTATAACGATTATAAACAAGGGCTGTATAAGCTCTGTTTCGAGTGTCACGACGACAGCAAACTGTCTAAAGAGGGCGACACAGGCTTCCGCAACGGCGACCAGAACCTCCACTGGGTTCATGTCACTATGGAAAAGAAGGGGAGGAGCTGCAAAGCGTGTCACGAAGTACACGCCTCATCTCAACCGCTTCATATACGAGCTAAAGTACCTTTCGGCTCAAGCGGCTGGGAACTGCCGATAAAATTTACGCAGAGCGAAAACGGCGGGTCATGTGTTGTCGGCTGTCATAAAAAGAAAGCCTACGACAGAGAAACTCCGGCAGAGAACAAGTAAGGGCTGCCAATGAAAGTTTTTATAACCGCACTGGCTTTGGCAGCAGCAGTAACCCTGAATGCTTTCCCCATAAGAAACATGAACAAGGGGGATGTCGTTAACCTGTCAAAACTAAACTATACAAAAAGCGATACCACCAAAACGGGCACAAAGCTATTATTCATATGGAACAGCGAAAAACGCCTGAGTAAAAAACAATATGTATCCTTCAGTAAACTTTGCTCCGAAAAGAAGGTTATATGCTTAGCTTTAGACACTGCCGGGAAAACCAGCAACGATAAAGCTGTGAGAACATTGACAGACAAGACCGGATATATTAACGACTGGCTGATAGTCGCGCTCCCGCTGACAATCATTCTGGACAGCAAAGACCGCATTGTTGACGCCTTTGGATATGAAGGGCAATATCTGGAAAAGATGTCTGAAACTCTGAAAACACTTAGAAAAACAAACTAACCGACACTGTATACAGAAAATCCCCGACACTTTAAAGGAGCCGGGGATTTTTTAACTTTAGATTTATCAGTCTGTCAGAACAAATCTTCTGTTGCACCGTACCCCGCACCGTGATAGTGACAGTCGGTACATTTGGATGAATATGTACTGGAGTGAACAACTCCTGTGAGACCATTGTCTGTCGGCGAACCGCCAACTGTAACGTGGCAAAGGGCACATAACTCAGAAAAATCATCATCCTTTACAGATACTGAAGCACCCAAAGCAGCGGCATCGGCAAGGTCTGCACTTTCACCGGAATCAGTTATAAGATACTTATTATCAGAGGTATGCACCTTATGACAGCTAAGGCATGACACTGTTGTATTGGACGCATAAAGCCCTCTGAAATCTGCAAAACTCTGCCCATTTCCATTCTTTACGCCATGAATATCCGCAGTCTGCCTCTGAACACTCTCAGTCTCTCCAACACCCATATAAGTGCTGTAAAGATTTGTCGTATCCGCATCAAACTTCAGAGCCGGAGGCATGATGCCAAAGGCACCGTTTCCGTCATGACAGTTCAGACAAAAGGAAGAAACGTCAGTATATGCTGTGCTCCCTTTAGTAAAGTCTACGCTTACATCTATCTCTCCGTTCATGTCAGAAAACGAGTGACAGACAACACAGTCGGCATTAGTCATTTCCCCGTCACCGTTCATGTCGTGCGTATTATGCCCTTTGAACATATCTGCCGAACGCACAATATTGCTGTCAGCATGGCATTTCGTACACTGATAAGATTCTGCTGTAATTCCGGAGAGCCCGTTTGTTCCGTGACAGTAAAGACAGGCGCCTGTATCAGCGGAATCAAGCTTCCCAAAACTATCAATGAGATTTGGGCTGAAATCATGCGCATCTTCAAGCTCAGCGACAGTGTGGCAAAGATAGCATTTCTCATTCTCCCACCCAAATCCTCCACCATGATCTGACGGTTTAATCAGCTGAGGAGCATTCCCTTTTGATGCATCCACGGGTGAGGCTCCATCGCCTGTATTTGACCCTCCGCATGCAATAACACCTGACACCAATATTAAAGTTAATATATAAAATAACGGTTTAATTAATAACTTTTTATTCTTCATCTATTTTTTCCTTCCAGATAAGAAATTAAACCCGTCTCTGTGGCACGTCATACAGAAATCCACCCGATGACAAGTGTCACACGAACCTGGGTCAATCATGGCTTCCATCGAATGCTTGAGTTTAAAAGACCTGGAGTGTCTTATCTTTTCAGCCGAATTCTGCTTAGTATGGCAGCTTTCGCAATACCAGTCTTTGTGGCAGCTCTCGCACTCTTTCATGTTAAGTGACGCTTCCGCAGCGTGCAGAGTCATCCAGTTGTTCACATGGTCATCAGGACGCATAACTTTCATATTCTCGTGACAGATATTACAGTTGTGCGGAGCGGACGCAACCTTAGTATTTCTGTTTTTATGACATGTATGGCACTGACCATCAACTTTAAGCTCAGGGGTGATCTTAAGCTCACCGTCCTGCTGAATAAAGGTTTCGATATTCGGCAGTTTATGACAGTAAAAGCAGTCTCTCTTCTGCTGAAAGAGAATATCTACATGTTCTTCGTGGTTAAACTTCACCAGCGGAGACTGATAGTAAAACTTGGCACAGCCGAAAACCGCCGCAAACGTTATCATTATTAATAAAAGCCATGAAAACTTTTTAATCATTCATATCCTCGTGTTATTCTGTAATCTAAAAACTATATGTAGCTTTAAGTCCGTACCTGTTTTCAGGAAGATATCTCGTCTCCTGATTATTTTCAGCATAGGCAGTGACTGTTATATCTTTCAAAACATCATACACAGCCTCGACATACAGGGAATAGACATTGTCCTCACCTTTTGAGTTTTCAAGGCGCAGCACCTCAGCTTCAAAGCTCAGGCGTGTCTTTTTATTAAGACTCCAGTCAATAATAAAACTGCCGCCTTTTGCGTTTGATATCAAACTATTATAATAATAGCCCTCGAGATTTGCATTTACGCCAACCTCTTTAAAATAATTAAGATCAACACCAAGCTTATAAATCTCTCCGTTTTCAACCAGCCCGGCGGGAAGTTCTATCCTTGAAAAAACTGTACTTTGGTAAGGGGTGATATTGGGTGTCAGTGCATACTGGACAGTAAAGGCATACCTTTCCTGCTTCCCTGTTGAGAAATTGCTTATGATAAGTTCATCTTCATAGGAAGTCCCATCCTCAACATCATATGTTGTGATATCCCCCAGCAGTCTCAGTTTTTTATAATCCACAGAGACACGGGCAATACTTTTGTAAATAACATTTTCTTCTGTGTCATACTCTACCCTGCCGTCCGCTTTTATAAAAAAGTCTTCCGAGATGTCGAGCCTATGACCTGCGCCCACTCCCAAAAGTTCCTGAAGTGTATCGCCGCCATCTGTTTCTCTCGTATAAGAAATGAAACCGCTGGTATTCTTAACACCGTTCAGAAAAATCCGTCCGCCATAGAACCTGTCACCTGTGTAGCGGTATTTTTCATTAACATGTTTGCCGTCCGCATCAAAGAACTCAGGCTTGCCTGCAAAAACTGTCGCACCGAAAAGATAGTCCGTACGAACAGTAACCTGTGCACCATTCAGTGTGAGAAATCTATTACCCACATACAGAAAACGCCCTACCTTTGCCTGAAAAGTATCCTGAAAGCTGCTGTAGTCAAGATAAGCAGAATATATGTCGGTATAATCATCATCAGCCTCGGTATCGTAAGCGTACCGTCCGTAAAAATTCACACCGACATAAGGGTCTAATATCTTTGCATTATCTATGCTGAGATAATTCTCCCACAGCCCTTCAGAGTCTTCCCCTTTGTCTTTCGACACTTCGTACAGGGTCGATAAGCTCCCATCGAGACTGAAAGCAGACGCAGAGGAGATGTACAAAAGCATCACAACAAAAACTAATCTAAATACTTTCACTCGTGTATACTCCTATTTCTCAGTAACTGCCTAAGTCTGCCAGAGACAAGCCCAGAAGTGATCTGGTATAGCTCTGGTTATGAAAGCCGTAGCCCTTGTCACCGAGGATAAAGTTATAGTTATATGCGGCTCTGTTCAGAGCGTTGGTGAGCTCTGCCGTATCTGCTGTGTAAGAAGCCCTTATCGCAGACCCTTCCGGCAGACCGCTTTTTTCGTTTATTAAGTCTGCAAGCTCATCCATCTGTCCACGGATATTCTGCATGGACGATTCCACTTCAAAATACCCGTTTTTAAACTCAGGGCTCGTTCCTGTATGACAGGTTGATGTATAACATGTCGTAAGTCTTGCATCAGTATCATGGGTCATAAGCATATTGTGGGTCAGTCCGTCTTCTGTCTGCATATGGCAGTCAACGCATTCCAGACCCCGAAGAGCATGCCATGACTTTTTGTCAGAGAGGTCATTACCGTAGTCATATCCGCCTATCCCCTCATACATCTCAGCAGTTGAGTTGTGCGGTATGGTTCCCACAGCCGGAAGAACAGTGTCGGAATTATGGCATGAGTAACAAAGCTTTGCCTTGCCTGCGTCAGCGGTATATGTTCCATCTGCTGTTTCAAACTGAAAACTGCCTGAAAGGCGGAGCAGAGAGCTGAATCCGCTTTCGCCGTGCGGATCATGGCAGACAGCACAGCCGATACCTGTAACAGTATCAACATCCGCAGGTGTGAGGTCTGCACCAAAAATGCGGGACATCATCCCTTCGCCTGTATGACATCTGAAACATTCAGCATTCTTGGCAACAGTGCCGTTCGAAAGTGTATGGGCTTTATCATGAGTATCTGAATATTCAAAAAAGTGTCCGGATATGTTCTCGTGTTCATGACATGTCAGACACACTCCGGAATTTAAGGAAACATCTGAATAGTGTGATTCTGCAAATGTCAGAGAAGCGTCCGCTCCCGGTCCGTGGCAAGCCTCGCACGTCACACCCCTAAGATGCGTATCACCAGTGTCCGCGGGGTCTGTCCAATTGGTTATTGTATCATCAAACCCGCTCACTGCCGGATGATCGTCTGTTCCGTTTTTATCTCTGTCTGCATAGAAAAATCCGGTTGTATGGCACTGGAGACAGGACGTATCCGTCTCTCCTGCAACCACGCTGAACGCTGACGCATGAGAAGATGCCCCCCACACCGAAACTATGTCGCGCAATTTAGCTCTGCCGTACTGATCGAGCTGCGCAAGGGAGAAAGTTCCTGTATGGCAGTAGTCCAAGCACTGTGCAGTGCCTGTGGAGGCACGATAAGAATAGTTCATGGCAACGAGCTTTATACTTTCCGCTGTGCTCTTGCCGTTAATACCTGTCAGGTTAAGTGTAACTGTGTAAATCCCGTTCATGTCAGGCTGAATAAGTCTGTCAGTACCGTCTGCACTCAGCGAGGCTGCGGAGCCTGAAGGTTTGTCAGAAAGCACCCATTCTGCATCAGATATATTCTCGCCGAATGCTTCTTTATTATAACCTAAGCGAACATTTTCTCCTGCCTGCACATGGTTTATCCCGCGTATGACATCCGGCAGAAGAGTGCCGTTTTTATCTGTAAGATATTCATTATCATTATCTGCATCTTTATGGCTATAACCCTTCAGAATAATTGTTGAATTTTCTGAGATAGCGACATCATCTTTCAGGCATGCAAAAAGGTCGTAAGGAATCTTTGCAGAAGCCGTAACGGATGTCCCGTCTGAAACTGCCGATGCCGGAATAACCATATCATCCAGAAGCATGCATATATTAACATCCCCAGGAGACGCACCCTCTGCCGCGACAGCAGATGCGCTGAAAGGAATTGTTATCTCTGCGTCAAAGCTTTCTTCGTCTGCGGCTCTGTCTTTATAAAAACGTATGGAGAAAAGATCAGAAACAGCCTTATAGCCGTTTACCGAATATTGAGATTCTGCTCTTTCGATATATATTTTTCTGCCGGCAAGCCCAGCATCCGAAGCCACTATTCCAAAGCCGAAAAAATCTCCACTGCCGGAATATGACACAGCCCCGTCATCACCGGCTGTCAGCTCCGTCATTACTCTTGTATCATCGTCTACAGAGCTCTTCTCGCTCCCGCTGCCAAGGCAGGCTGTCAGTGAGAATAAAAATACCGCTAAAATAAGGAACTTAAACAATCTCATAAACAATCCTCTGTTAATCAATTGGAACTATACTTTTCAGAAAGCACTTTCAAAAGCTCTCTGGTGTCCTGTCCGTCATGGCACTTAACACACAGAGATTCACTATCCGGAGAGGTCAGCAGCATACCCTGCCCGCTGTAATGGGGGTTATGACAGTCGCTGCACTCAATATTCTTATTCAGCTTCTCTATAAAAACACCCTCAACAGGATGAAATTGTATACTGCTTGCTGAGTGAAAGCTGAACCCTTGCTCGTCTGAAACATGGCAGTCAGTACAGATGCTGTTCACACTCTTCCTCAGGTGTGTTTTGTCTGTAGACTTATGAGGTGAGTGACATATTGTACAGAAGCCTGCCGCCACCGGACCATGAACATATTCGGCGGTTTCCATAGCGTCATTCAGTTTTGTATGACACTTAAGGCAGGTTTCCGCAAAAGGCTCTTTCGGGATAAAATTACGTTCCTGTTCGTGACATTCAAAACACTTCCCCTCTTTCACGGGCTTATGCACCCAGTTCCCGATAAATTTATCTCTGTGGCAGTTTACGCAATCACTGATATTCTCAAATCTATGGCAGTTCCTGCATACCTCAGTCTTACCGCTGGAATGAAAATTTCCAAGGCTCTCAGTCCAGTCTGCAATAGAAACTGGTGAATCAACTTTGGTAACTTTAAAACTCTTCACATCCCCGTTCTGTATCACTTTGATATCGTTTTCGCCGAGCTGAAGCTGAAGTATTGTCATCAGCATATAGGCTGACTTCCCTTTCTCCATCTTTATGAGCTTTTTATCAAAGTTTTTACCATTGATGCTCACCTGCACATCTTCACCTGTGCTGCTCATCCCTATCACATGTATGTTACTGACAGACTTCACTTCACTTCCCATAGGAAAGATAATCTGCATCTCAGCCCAAGCACAAGGCTGAAAAACAAACAAGCTAGTGAGCGTCAATATTATAGTTATCAGGCAGCTGTATCGCATCTGCACGTTCTTTATCCCCTTTTGATTCATAAATGGATTTAATGTAATGCTTCAGTCGGTTTTCATCTGGATAAACGCCTTTCAGGTTTTCCAGCGTTTCTAACGCAGAATCAGGGTCACCCGCCATATACTCAGACACTCCTGCATAAAACCGGCATTGAACATCACCGCATGTTTTCAGAATACGGTGTGCTCTTTTCGGTGCTTTAAGCCTGAGGAACGTTTCTCCCAGAAGTAATCTGCCTTTGTCATCAAGCTTCTCTGTCTCTATTTTGTCCAGCTCTGCAAGGGCGGCATCACGCTCGCCTTTCTTTGCCAGCAAAAGAACAAAATTCATTCGAGGGACAATCTTCTTGTACATCTCTGCACTTTCGATTGCTTCCATAGTTTCGGCGAAATCTTCCGCATCAATTCTTCCGGCAGTATAATCAAGATATATGGGTATCAATGCCGCAAAGTCAGATTCCTTTTTGAGAACACCCAGCGCTTCTCCGGATCTGGAGAACACTATTTCCGGAGTATCTTCTCTCGCATCAGACCGGTATATGTATCTCTCGTTTTTATTCCCTTCAAATGCACCTTTTATCTTCTGAACGCCTGCTCCGGATGCCTCTGCACAGATGCAGGTCACATCGGTCTGTTCCGTGCAGTATTTCAGAAATTCTGTCATGATATTAAGGTCATACCTGCCATCGATATCAAAATACAACACTGCACTCTTCTCGGCAGGCTTCACAGCATCATCAAAAACAGGCTTAATCTCAGCATACCCCAATGCGGAAATTGCAATAAGCCCCGCAACAAGCAAACACCCACGTAATATTCTCATTTCTTCTCCTGATAATTTTCAAGGTAAAACTGGATCATCAGTATATTTTTAAGAACCTCAGCCTCCAGTTGGTCCTTGTTTCTGGAATTGCGATACTCTTTGTCATGATATTTATTGTAAAGTTCCTCAGCATCCTTTTCACCATGACAAACTTTGCAAAAATCGTTCTTAACGTTTTGCTTAAGAAAACTGTTATGAACATCTCCATCAACATTGGCTTCGACAGTCAACATGTCTTTTTCCCATACATGAGGATTATGACATGTTTCACAGGTCACCGCACCATCAGCTGAAACTTTTCCATATTCATTAAACAGAAATTCTTTAAATTTTTCCTTATACGGGAATATTTTAAATATTTTCTCATGACTTAAAACTTCCGGTACTTTTTTGTAACCTATACCGTCTTTTTTATGACAGTCAGTACACATCCCAAAGGCAAACCCATCTTTATCTTTGTTCTTAAAAGCCCACATAAGCTTATTATTCTTATGGAAATTATGCGGTTTATGGCAAACATAGCACGGGTTCTCGCCAGCGGTTGCACGTATCTCGCCGTCAACGTAATCAAGCAGAGCAAGGTTGTGTTCCGAAAGCTCTACCATTTTTTGCTCTTCGTGACATGCAGAACAGATATTTTTTTCCCCCATATCCCTGAGCATACCTTTATCAAGTGCGTGGGGCTCATGGCATGTCGCACAGACAACGTTGCCGTTCTGAAGAAATACGTCCATGTCTTTTTCAAACTTCACGTTCATCTTGTGGCTGGTTTCAATCTTAGTCTCTTCAGCTATGCCGGATCTGCTGTGACAGCTCTGACACATCTTTTCAAAGTCATTTCCGAACTCTTTATCAAACAGGTAATCACCGCTATTGTGAACAATGTGGCATGCACCGCAAGTGTCCCCTTCTGCCTTTTTCGCAGCAGTCATTTTGTTGTTTCTTTCAAACTTTTCGACATTATGCTTAGACTGCCCGAAGGATTTCTTGTCCTCGTGACACCCGGCACAGAAGTTGCCGTTTTCTGAAAGTTTTTTATTAAGGAAACTGTTCTGTATCGTTCCTTCTTCGCCTTTCACAGGTCCGTTGTTGTGCACGGTATGGCATCCTGAGCAATAGAGGAAATATTCCCCGTCTTCTTCTGCAAGGAATTTGCCGTATTTCTCATGGGCATTTATTTTCCCCAGCTTATGCCCTTCCATAACAACTTTCTTGTCGGCAGAGCCTTTGTCATTATGACAAACCTTACAACTGTCATCCTCTGTGGAATAATCATATTCAAGGGTCATAATGCTCTTTCCGCTCTTTGCGTTATGAACTGCGTGGCATTGTGAGCACAACTCCTCAGAGTCCTTTTTCCGCATATCATGATCGCTTCCTGCTACCTCTTTCTGACCCTCATGACAGGCGATACAGAAAGTATCAAAATCTTCAAAACCACCCCTCAGAAAGTCTTTATCAATTTTCGCAACTTTACTCTCAGAGTGAGGATCGTGACAGCTCACACAGGTGAACATACCGTTTTCTGTCACCTTGAAATGCTCATCCAGCTTTCTGTCAACCACCATATTAACAGGGTGGGAGTGATCTCCCGGGATCATTTTCTCAGCACTTCCCCCCTTCTTATGGCAATCAAGACATCCATCATTGTCAGGTTTCACAAGCAGACGTTTAGTTTCGCTATTATGAACTTTGTGACAGGACAGACAGCTTTTATCAAGTTTCTGTTTACCGTGAAGAGTCTTCTCCACCATCTCTTTTTCATTATGACATGTGAGGCAAAGCTCACCGGTCTCAGCTTCAATGCGGAGAAAATTCTTATCTTTTGAATGCACATCGTGGCATGTAGCGCAGGTCACAAGTTTTTCTGAGCTTCTGCCTCTGCGGAATTCTGTAAAGAACTCTGTAATCTTTCCTATAAACGGCAGATTCGCTTTCTTCTTCATATCATCCTTGATGGACTTGCCTATAGGGTGATTGTGAAGATTATTATTAATGACCTTCTCTTTTGCTATGCCTTTGTCTTTGTGGCATGACAGACAGCTTTGGGATATCTGATCCCCGTCCTTCGGCGAAAGGTTCATCGACCATCCGTGTGGGTCGTGGCAGCTTTCACACGTGCCCCTCTGTATTGCTGTTTTGCCCTCTTTGGTTCTGAATCCCTTGATGGTCAGCATGTCATGCTTAGTGTTCCGAACGGTTGTTTTATCATTATGACAGCTAATACAAAATGCACTGTCTCCATTATCAACAATAAGCAGAGAGTCATCAGCCCCTTTGTGCGGAGTATGGCAGGTCATGCAGATAATTTTATCTCCTTCGGTGTATTTCCCTCCGGAGTCTTTTGTTTTCTGCACAGCAGAGGCGTCTTCCTGCACAACATTTACTGGGTGATTCATCATCCCCTTAACATATGTATGCCCGCCGATATTCAGTTTATCCTCATGGCAGACAGAGCATATTCTGGAGTTATCTATTTTATAAACTAAGAGATTTTTATCTTTTGGCGAATGCGGGGTATGGCAGCTTTCGCAAATCACACGACCTTCACTGCCAAGTTTCCCATAGGAGGCTTTCAGGTCTTTTTCAATGACTGCTCTATTCTCTTTTAACTCTTTAAGAGGGTGGGACTTATGGATGCCGCCGCCTATTTCTGTATGGCACGCTTCACAAAGCTGCGACTCACCATTCTCTCTACGCAGAAAAATACTTCCGGCGACACCTTCCTGCGTCGGATTTCCTGTGGCATGTGCAGTATGGCAGGTTCGACACCCCAGAGATTTGCCCTCCAGCGGGAGATCAACAGGGATATTCATGTGTTCGGGAATCTTATCAGACATATTGTGCATATCCCCTGACCAAACCCTTATCCTGCTGTCATCCACTGTTCCGTTGTGACAGCTGAAACACATCTTATCCTCGGCAACGACTTTCTCTTTCTGGTAATCAACAAGCTCTGTGCCCTTCAGCTCAAACAGGAACTGGGGCATCCATTCATAGTGGCAGAGCGCACACTGCTTTGATGAATCAGGGTTAAGTTTTGTTACATCTTCTGCGTAAGCACTCCACAAGCAGAGCGCCAGCACAGGGATAATGAATAAAAGCTTTCTCAATGTTAATCCCCTAATTCGTATATAAAAACTGATCTGTTAAATGCATCGACAACCGCAAGTTTATCTCCGTTGATCCTTATATGGGTTACAGAGCCAAACTCAAGCCTTTTGCCGGCTTCATCTTTCAGAACACCTTCGAAACGACCATCTCTGTCCAGATATTGAACCACACCTGTATAACCGTCAGCGATTAATAATGTGCCCCCTTTATGAACCGCAATACCCGTCGGTCTGTAAAATTCCCCTGGTTTTATCCCCCACTTACCGAATATTTCATAAAACTTCAGCTCTTTTGTGATCTTCTGCACTCTGGTGTTGAGCACTTCTGAAACATACAAAACACCTTTGGAGTCAACCGCAAGAGCAAAGGGATACCAGAACTCCAGCTTTCTGCCTCCGTACACTCCAACGGATTTTTCAAACCTATTTGTTGTGATATCAGTTTTAATAATCCTATGGTTATCATTATCTACGCTGAATATGTGACCATCAGCAACAAGAGCATCTGTGGGGTCATATCTCCCTTTCAGCTCTGCAGGCAGACGGAAAGACTGATACACTCCAAACCCTGCCGAAAGCATATCAAGGCTCTCGTGCTCACTGTTGCAGAACAGAAAATAGTTGCCGTTTCTGACAAGGCAGTTTCCGCCTTTAAGAAAGTCTCTGCTCACAGTATTACCGGCAGCACCATCCACATAAACGGTATAGCTCCCGGCATAAGCATCATAAACACCAACCGAACCGTCGCTTTCTAAAACAACATCCGTTGGTGCAGAGTGGTCTCCCATCTGTATTTTATATAGTAAAGACGCTGTAACCCTTTCTGCGGAAGCACTTAAACTGACGCAGAACAGAAAAACAGCTAAATATATTTTAATTTTCACTCTCAGTTTCCTCTTTAGGGATCAGAAAATCCGGCAGATAGAACTTCTTATACTTTTCAATCATACCAACGACTTCGTTTCCTATAAGCTGGTCAACACGTCTGTCAGGGTATCCGATCTCTTTATAAGGCAGATAAGCTGTAGCTCTGTCTTTAGTATGGCAGTCATCACAACGGACAACATCTTTAAGCTCAGACATAGGTCTGTGGATAACCTTAAGAGAAGCACTTTTAGCAGACGGGAGCATATTGGTGACGTTCGCCCTGAACTCTGCAACATACTTTATCATTGGGTCAGTGTCATATATCCTGCCGTCTTCCACACCCTTTTTCAGCGGCAGCAACTTGTAAGGAGTGTCGCCAAGGTACACATTAAGACCTATCGTATCTTTCTGTTCACCAGACTGTTTGTCATACCAGACGAATTTTGTTTCTACACCTTCGCCGGTTTTGATATGACATGTTTCGCAAGCCATAAAAAAAGTATGCATATTCAGAAAAGCTCTGATCTCTTTCTTTTTATCATGGGGGACATCACCATGGCAGGCAACACATAAGCTCTGTGTATCGAGCACAGCTTTGCGTTCAGATTTATGAAACTCATAAAGTTTATGTGTTTCGTTCATATCTTTACGGGCTACGCCTTTGTGGTCTTTTTCAACCCCTTCGAGCATCTCTTTAAAAAGCCTGTCGTCTTCTGTCATGACAACATCTGAATGCTCACTATGCGGAGCTTTGTGCCAGATGTGCATTACTAATATCTCGACTATGTATCCGCAGTAGACCATCAGGGCAATGCCGAGGATACAGTATATTTTTTTCAGTATTGTTGGTTTTCTGCTCATTATTCCTCTCCCCTGTCATTTTTCCTGAGAAAGGACATCTGATCTCTGACGATCTTCAGCTTCTCTTCGTGTGAAAGCTTCTCGTTTTCCTCCTGCTTGTCTATATCCACCATAAGAGACGGATCTTTCTCGACAACGTTGTTTATCCTTGCCCACTCCACATAGTATTCATGCTTCATAAGGTCTTCCGGCAGATATCCGGTGATAAACAGAGGCGACATAGGAAATTTATCGTAATTGACATGGGCGTTGTACATGTGCCAGATAAAAATAACACTGACAGCAAGCATTGCCTCATCTGAGTGAGCTATGTAACTAATATTAACCGCCCAGCCCGGCATAAAAGAAGATGCCCATACGGGAAACCACAAAAAAATACCCGTTATCCCAAGCACGGGGATACCCCAGAAAACAGCCCAGTAATCGAACTTCTCTCTCCAGTGAAATCTTTCATGTTTAGGTCTCTCGTCGGAGATGAAAAGAGCAAACTTAACAAAGTCTACTATATCGTCCCAGTCTTTTTTACGTGGACACATTGGAGAATAATACATAAACAACATCAGCTCTTTAAAGGAATATGTGCCTGTCTTTCTTGCCGGTGTCACATAATAGTTCATGACGTTCTTTATAAGGTAATACCAGTGGTAAAAGAACAGACCGACCATGATCACCCCGGAGATCCGGTGGATTATTCTGGTGACAGTCAGTCCGCCCAGAAACTCTATTGTGGAACCCGCCCAGCCATAATAATGAAACTTAAGAGGGAACCCTGTAAGGACGAGAAGCAAGAATGTTGTCATAAGAATATAGTGCTGACGCTTCTGCCCGTGCGTAATTTTCAAATAATGTTTTTCGCCGTTTTTCACTTTAATCAGTGGCATTTTTCTCATCATGTCAGTACCCTCTTAGTCCTTTTTCTTTTTTCTTCTGAAGCTGAAGTTAGGGAACAGCTCCCGTATCAGCTCAAGAATCATCAAACCAAGCAGCGGATAAAATGCGCCGATGGTAAGAATGGTAAAACCAAGTGCCGTATAGAATTCAACCGGATAGATGTTCTTGTCTATAACAGTGTGCATCCTTATGGTTCCGAATCCTTTACCAGGGTTTGCATGACAGTCAGAATCTTTACATGCCAGGTACCTGTTCTCTTCGAAAGTTGCGCTTTGAGGATTTTTATAGCTCATAATCTTGTGAGCTGATTCACCTGTTTTAACATGGCAGTCAATACAGGTCGGTGCATTCTCCAGCCCGAACTCAACAGCTTTTCCGTGGAAGGTATCAAGATATGTAGCAGCAGCATTCTTAAGTTTATGTTTCTTTGCCATATCGTCTTTGGAGTGGCATTTGCTGCAGGTTTCAACAACATCCTCAGAAGGTGCAAGATCTTTTATCCTGTGGGTAACGTGGTTAAAAAAATATGTATATTCAGCAGTGTTGTCGTGACAAACATTACATTTCTGCAAAACTCTCTTTTTATGTCTGGCGTCAGATACACTGTCTATATCATTTTCAAGAAACCTATAAGACGGGTTATTGTGGCAATTAGTGCAGGTAGGAAAATCTTCTATTATCTTCGCCCTGACATATTCATTTTCCGGATTATGTATACTGGCTTGCAGGTCATCCTGTATTTTTTTGTGGGAGAATGGTTTTTCTGAGCCACTATTTTTTATGTGGCATTCTGTAGTACAGTCAACTTTTTTAGCTTCTTTGTGGGGTATCTCAGTCACGTCAGTATGGCACCCCGAACATTTCACTTTCGTGTGGACAGAATGGTCATACCGCTCTGATTCTACAAAAAATAGTCGGAGATAACCTTCATCATTAACGCGGGTAAGCCCCGGATATTTGTGACACATCATACAGTTTTCGTCATCTAGGACTGCCGTTGGCGCACTGTACGAGTTGAAGCTTAAAAAGACGCTGAAGACCATGACAGCAATAATCGCATATATTCTCATCATCAGCTCCAAAATAAATAAAAAAAAGATTGATGCAGCCATTAATCAAGATTCACACTTAAAAAAAGAGCTTCACATCACTATAAATAAAATATATCACAGAATCAGCACTTAACCACCGGAATTGCCGTGTATCTGAGTATTCATAAACGAACATACTCCCAGCATAAGCCCTATTCTTAATTTACTGCCGCCCTAAAACCAGCAACAATTTCCGACAAAGTGATATCATATTAAAACAGTTTAATTATTGAAAAACAGGGCGCCCAAAACGAGCGCCCCTAAAATTTCGTTTATTTTCTATTACTGAAATTTAGCCATAACAGCATCAATAACAGCGTTAAGCAGACCATCCTGATTCTCTTCTAAAAACCCGAAAGTTTTTGTATGAGCATTAAAGGAAGCCAGCTTCCCTGCCTCATCGGCATTAATAAACTCTGATCTGTGACATGATCCACAAGCTCTTGAAGCAGGACCGTTCACATAGCTAGGCACAGCACCTATATCTCTGTCCATACTCCACTCGCCGGCTGCAGAAAGCAGACCCGGAAGAGATTTAGACTGATCAGGTACATTGTACTTGTCTGAGTTGTGACATGACTCGCAGTTAGTTGTTGTAAACATTGGGTATGTGCTGCCAATATGGTGGTCATACTCCATTTGCTCAAACGGGTCACTGAAGTCGATATCATCAGTATCGAAAGGCTGGAATGTGTGAATAGCGTGTACATATGAGTCAATCGAACGTGACTGCATTTCAAGGTGGGAACCACCGCTGGTTGTCACGTGACACATACGACATACAGTAATGCTTCCGCCTCTGTCAGGGCTGTGGAATGTTGTAGCAAGCTGATCGTGACAAGTGTTACAACTGTTTGCATCAGCTATATCATGTCCGAAAAAGCCAGCTTCAACAGCAGCATCTTCCAGGTTGAATGTAGTAGAAACAGCATTCAGACCAACAGTAACATCACCAACTTCAAGAGAAGGAGCAACAGCGACCTCAACTCTTTTAATCACGCCGTCCGTAACCATGCTGTCAGTATCAAAAGCACTGATATCGTAAGTCACAGACCATGATGCGCCGGATGCAGTTGCATTAGTGAAGTACGGATTAGCGTCACCGCCGAATGTATACTCACCAAGCCTGTTACCGTCAGCATCTCTGCCGTGGTTGGAAATGATAAAGTCTTTTGTATCATAGCCGTAAGCAGCAACGTATACAGAAGGAACTATATCAGCAGCATCAACGCCTGCAATTGTGCTTGCTGCGCTGAAAGCTATTGTAAGAGATGTACCGGAAAGCGCTACAGAGTCTATCGTAACTGTAACATCCTCAGCATATTTGTCACCTGTAGTTGTGTAAATAGCCGGATCATAACCGCCTGTATGTATCTCTGCAAATGTCGGCATACCACCGGCAGCAGAGTGACATGTTGTACAGTCAGTTGATGCATTCAAAATGTTTGAATGGTTAGGATAACCTGCATTAGCAAGTGTTGTAAGGGCATATGTTGTCGTGTCGGATGTATAGTTACCATCTGCATCAGCGGTGTCGGTACCCCCAGTTACAGGGTGACAGCTTATACAGGTTTCATACTGAAAGTTTGCATCCGCAAGAACAACGCTAAGTTTGCCGTCGTGGCAAGTTGCACAGTTTCTCATACTCTGAGGATAACCGAACTCCATTGCGTGAGACATGTGAACGTCATTCATAAGGTTTGCAGTGTAACCATATTGAGCCAGTTCAGCAGTTGTCATCTGGCTTTCTATGTCACCATCCCCATCTTTATAGTAAAGACCAGCTTTTGCTGGGTTGTCAACGATAAGCTGCCATGATTCGTGCCCACCTGTTTTGTCGTAAAAGTGGCAGGTTTTACAAACAAGAAAATCAAGACCGCCGGCATCAGCCTGAATATTACCATGCTTTCTGTAAGGATCGCCGTGACAGCTTTCACATCCTGAAGCAACAGCAGCAGAATCATCGGCAGCCGCTGCGCCAACAGCGTAAACCTCATTGATAACTTCGTCATACATGCCAAAATAGCCGCCAGGATTATCAGCTATTGCAAGCTTATCTTTGAGAAGCTGAACATAACCAAAATAATCTGTCATTGTGGGGTCAAGGTCTGTAGCTGTTGCAGTTACAGTATATTCTTGAGCTCCGCCGTTATAAACAGGATTAGACAAAGATGCTACAAAGCCCTCACCAACAGAGTTTTCTGTACTGTCATACTGAGCTACCTTAAACGTACTAGAAGTAAAGTCAGCAATCCAGTCACCTGCAACGGCGTCCTTCAAAATCTGAAATGTTATTTCAAGATCGGCTTTTCCGCCATTGTCCGCTCTGGTGACTCCTGTAATAGTAGCAGAATATTGACCAGTGTCAGTATATTGAGTATAAATAGCCTGATGCGCAGCGCCATCAAACTCAGCAGACCCATTGTGACATACAGAGCAGGATTCACTATCCACTTTGGATGCAATCTGCTCAACTGAGTCAGTATTGTCGCCAATAGCATCATCTATCGCATCACCAAATCCCGGGTCATTGATGACATCATCAACGGAAACAGCTTGTACCGTCGGAGCCGTCATCACCACCACAGCCCACTGTGACCATCGAGCAGGTCAACACTACCATCAAAAACAATAAAATACGCTTTGACATAAACTTTCCTCCTTTGTTTTATGCCTCTCTATGTAAACCTAACGAAAACATCTAAACATCTGTCTATCCCTGGTTAACAATGTTTCCATACAGGCTTCATCAATAAAAATAGTATTTACATAGTTCCAACATCAATTAAGAGTATATCAAAGAATATTTACATGTCAAACTGAACTTAACCATAGCCTTACTTGTCCCCGACAAACGCTAATTCATTTTTAATTAAAATTGAATAAAATAGTTTTCACCATATGATCAAAAACCCTATTACAGGACGTCACAGCTTTAAAACAACTATTTATTCCAAAATTACCATATATGTATAATGAGTACACAAAACAAAAACTGTTCATTATTACTAAACTTTACCTATTTGCAATTTTCAGAAAATACCTTTGCTTAACCATCGTTAAACGAACATATATCCAAAACTTAATATTATTTTATAATTAATTCTATATAAACCACAACAAACTGCCTCAGCAACAATTACGACCATATGTCCTATAAATAGGCGCATTCAGCACAAAACACAATTATTAACAAGCAGTATTATCGAAATTACCTATAGAACCTACGTCCACATGTCCGCAGCCAGACTCTCACAATTTGTTATTTACTAATCCTTTGCCAAGCATAATATTTGCTGACATGTAAAATAACTCTCAAGTGAAATTTACAGTATGTTATCTGCTATAGAAAAAAGTTATGAACAAGGATTAATAACTAAAGAGGAAACTATGGATCCCCACGGGGAACCCCGTGGTTCTATTGCTTCGCACGTGCTTAACACACGGATTTACAACTTCGCTGTCACAGCTAGAGTATATAAAAAATACTTCACTGCGAAGCCCGCAGGGCTGTGGCAGTCTCTGGACTCGTTAGTTAATCCTGAGATTGCTTCGTCATTACATTCCTCGCAATGACTTATAAGCTCTAAAGCTGTGATTAGCTCATACATCCACGCAGAAATGCGTGGTGTTCCGTCTTCGACCGCATAAAGAAAGAACCGGCAGAAGTGATCCCCTGCCGGTTGCAGAAATTATTTTATTATATTTTTTTGATATCTTCTATGACCATATACACACACGGCACAAGCACCAATGCAACAACAGTCGTAAAAAGAACTCCAAAAGCGAGCGAAACAGCCATAGGCACCAAGAAACGTGCATGAAGAGATTTCTCCAGGATCATCGGAAACAAACCAAAAAATGTCGTAAGCGAGGTCATAAGTATAGGTCTGAAGCGTCTCTTTGCTGCATTAACAATAACCTCAATACTTAAATGATTTTTATCTACAAACTTGTTGATAAAGTCCACAAGCACCAGTGAATCGTTAACCACCACTCCAGCCACAGCAACCATACCAAATATACTCATGAGAGATATATTAAACCCCATCAACATGTGCCCCCATACTGCACCGGCAAGACCGCAGGGGATAGCCATCAGCACTATCAACGGCTGTACATAACTACCAAAAGGCACAGCCAGCAGAGCGTACATAGCGAGCATAGCAACTGGAATAAAGCGTGCAATACCACTCATTGATTCCTGTCGGCGCTCCTCTTCTCCTTCAAATTTCCATGTCAGCCCCGGATGTTCTGCCACCTGACGCGGAAGCATAGTTGCCGCAAGCTCTCTCATTATTTCAGTGGGGTTCGCATTCCCGTCAGCAGCAGCGCTAACGTTAACAACTTGCTTTCGGTCTGTCCTGTTTATCGAAGCAAGTCCCTGTCCACGCTGCACCTCGGCAACCATATAAAAAGGAACCTGCATACCATCTGATGTTTTTATATACATCTGAAGCAGATTATCGAGTCCGGTCTTTTCGTTATCGGGATACTCCACCCGCACTGTAACTTCGTCCAGCCCACGCTGAAATTTAAGTGCTTCCAGCCCATTGAAAGCTGCACGCACCTGTCTGCCGACCTCTTCATTAGTCAGCCCATACTTCTTTCCAAGATCATTAACACGAAACAGAAGTTCTTTTTTACCTCGGTCAAACGAATCTTCTATGTCTGTAACACCTTCATATGTTGCAAACTTTGCCTTCAGCTCATCCGAAACAGCCATCAAAACAGCTTCACTACTGTGTGCGTACCTTACATTCAGATTATCTCCAAAATTAAGTCCTTTCGAAGAATAAGTTATAGACTCGACACCCTGAACGTCACCAACAGTTTTTCTGAGTAGATTTTCAAATTTTCCCGTGCTGATATCCCTGTCTTCAGAAGGAATAAGAGCAACCGAAACACGTCCGCTTGAACCGCTTACCGCTCCAGTAATAACATAATCGACATATGACTTATCAAATCCAGTCTTAGACCTCATCTCCTCATCAACAACTTTTGTACTGGCATCAATATGCTGTATAACTTTGTTCAGCTTCTCAATATTAGTCCCTTCCGGCATAGTGACATAGATGCGTATAACATCCCGTTCAACCTTCGGCATAAATGTAAATTTCATATGACCGGACTTAATACTGCCATAGGTTATAATCAGCAAAGCCACAAAAACAGTAATTGTGATATACCTGTAGCTCATTGCCACATGCATAAAGCCGCCGTACACTTTTTCTATGAGGAATTCAAGTCCGTTTCGTATCTTCTGCCTGACACCGAAAGAAAGCCTTTTCTTGTCTTTCTTCGGTTTGTCTGAACTGTTCAGGTGAGCAGGGAGTATGAAAAATGACTCCAAAAGCGAAACCACCAGAACAGATATAACAACATAAGGTATATTGCTCATAAGAAGTTTCATCGGCCCTTCTATAAAGAGCAGTGGGATAAAAGCTGTAACAGTCGTTAACACAGAGAACGTCACAGCTCCCAAAACCTCGTGAGTGCCGTCAACCGCAGCCTGATATTTTGATTTCCCCATCATGCGGTGTGCATGTATATTTTCCCCGACAACGATAGCATCATCCACAACTATCCCCAGAGCGAGTATAAACGCAAATGAACTGATCATATTTATAGATACTCCGAGGGAAGGCATAAACAGCACTGCACCAAAAAATGATATCGGAATACCCATAGCAACCCACATCGCAAGCCTGAACTCCAGAAAAACAGCAAGTATCACAAGCACGAGCGCAAGCCCCATAGCAGCATTACGCATCAGGAGATCAAGTCTGCTCTGCAAAAGCTCTGAGTCATCATCCCATACCGTTATATGGACGTTATCAGGCATTTTAAGCTCTGTATCCGCCACTGTTTCCTGCACAGCTTTAGATATACTGTTAGGGGTTTGCTTGCCTACACGATAAACCCTTATAGTTAGCCCTTTCTGCCCGTTGAAGGTCTCGACAATATCAGAATCCTCGAACCCCTCTTCTATATCTGCCACATCTCCCAGAAAAACAGTTCCGCTCTCTGCTCCGGAAACAATGGGTATGTTTTTATAATCCTTTGCATAATAACGTTTATCTTTCATACGCAGGACAAGCTCACCCTGCTCCCTGTCGAGCTTACCTACAGGCAGATCAACTGATGCCGCAGAAACTTTTTCTGCAACATCAGAGAGTGTCAAATTATATTTGCGAAGCTCGTTTTCAGATATTTTTATTCTTATCTCACGGTCTTTTACAGAATATGCATAGTCCGCAAGTGTAATATTTTCATTATTAAGAAGTTCCTGACGGAAAGTGTCAGCATAGTACCTAAGATCAAGCTCCGGCATATCACCATAAAGAGTAATATCAACAACCGACCGCTTTCTGCTGGAAAGCGATATAACAGGATCATCTGCTTCGTCCGGGAAAGTTGTTATCCTATCCACCTCAGCTTTGATATCCTGATATGCCTGCTGTCTGTCTGTTCCGTCCACAAGCTCAACAACAACAGTACCACTCCCCTCTGTAGCTGTGGATATAACCTTATCTGTCCACTCCAAAGAACTCACAGCATCTTCAATAACGAGTATAACCCCTTCCACCACTTCTGACGGCGACGCTCCGGAGTAAGATACAGATATCTCAACCTCATCCTGATCTATACTGGGAAAAACCTCTGTTTTCATCGTAGTGAATGTAACCAGACCGCCCACAAGCAAAACAAGCATCAGAAGATTTGCGGCGACATGGTTTTTAGCTATCCATGCGATAGGACCTTTCGGGCTCACACGTCACCTCCGGGCTGCTTGACATCCGGTCTGTCCTGTGCACCCTTATCAGCAGTTTTACCGCCCGTAGTTCTTACAGGCATACCGTCAAGGATACCTTCAAGGTCAGAGATGATTATTTCCTCGCCAGCCGAAAGACCTTCTCCTATGTAGATATAATCTCCTCTCACTTCAACAACCTTAACGTCTCTTATCTGAACTTTATTATCATCAGAGAGCACCCACACGACAGTTCCTTCATGTAATGCCTGATCGGGTATGCGCACCATAGTCTGTTCTCTGTGGTCTTTGACAACTGCACGCACATTCGCACCAATGGGAAGTATCGGTCTTGCTCCTTCTCTGGTATCGAATGGGTCGCTGACAACAAGTATCGCCTGAAGCATCCCTGTCGAACTGTCTGCATCAGGCAGGATACGTTCAGCGTATATGTCCCATTTCCAGTTGTACTCCCCTTCGGCAAGTTCAACATAGCCGTCAGAGGCAAGCTCCGTGTCTTCAGAGAATCTGATGCGTACTGCATCTTTCGCCGCCATTGGCAGATTAATCTCATATCTGTCTGTACGGACAAGAGTGCCTGCTGATTCTCCGTTATTTATCACTTTGCCATACTCAATAGACTCTTCCGTAACAATTGAATCAAAAGGAGCTTTGTAAACAACTTTTGCCAGATCAGAACGGGCACTCACGACAGCAGACTCAGCATCTTTTACAGCAGCTCTTGACGCTGCAAGCTGGGGGCCGTAAGCAATAAGCTCACCAGGCTCATCTTTCTGCCCGGGAGAGGAGTTCCACATCTCCCACTCTTTCAGAGAGACGCCCGCTTCCTCTTCAACCTTTTTTAGTTCGTATTCGGCATTTCTGAGTGCAGACAGGGAAGAGTCAAGCGCAGCAACATAATCTGTATCATCAATCCTGTACAGAGGCTCCCCCTTTCTGAACATACCGCCGGTTTTCATTTTGTCGCTGACCCATATAATCTTGCCGGAAACCTCAGAAACAATATTCACCTCACCGGCAGCAGCAACTGCACCGTATCCGGCAACCTGATATCTATAGTTTTCCACAAGCTCAACATAATCAGTACGAACAATCGGAGTAATCTTTTTCGCCTGTATAGTTCTCGGTACCGGCTTGCTGTTCATCTGCCACGCAACGACAGCTAAAGCGGCAATTATAATCAAAACAGGTACAGCGACCTTAATAATACTTCTTATCATCATCTTGTCTCCTGTAAATCTGGAAGTCCTGCAAGTCTTTCATCCACAAGTCCATCTGCCCAGCTGCCGCCAGATGCTCTCGCCAGCTCGACTCTTGAGCTGATAAGCGATCTTCTGGCATTCACCTCGGTGATCCACCCTGACAGCAGGCTGATTTTATTATCCAAAACAGTTGAATAGTCTTCAATGCCTGATTTATATTTCATCTCTGCTATACGTAAACGATTCTCTTCTATTCCGACCTTTTTCTGGCTGAGTTTTAGCGCCTGCTCGTTTTGCATATTGTCTGCAAGAGAGTCGCTGACCTCTTTCAGCCCTTCGAGTACCGCCTGATAATAATTCTGTATCTCCTGTTTAAGAAGGTATTCCTGCCTTAGCTGCTGATTTTTTAGATTTCCTGCATCAAAAATCGGAGCTGTGAGGTTTGCAATGAGCTTAGTTACGAAGTTCTCAGGAGTAATAAGGCTGCTTATCTCATCGCCGCTGTAACCGGCAGAAGCAGAAAAGCTGAGCTTAGGGTATCTGTTTGCCATAGCCTGAGCTACGTCACTGTTAATCTGAAGAACCGAAGCATAGGCTGAGCGTATGTCAGGTCTCTTTTCTGCTATGTTTCCGGGAATAATTTCCGGCAGATCAGGTATAGCGAGGTTGTAGCTATCCGATATCTTGACAGAACCTGCATCCGCCTCCCCCAGCAGAAGAGCCATCTGGTATTTCGCCTCCAGCATAGACTGCTTTGTCTCCGAAATATCCTCCAGCAAAACTGCAATAGTCGTCTGCTTTGTATAAATACTGTCAAGACTGCCTATCCCCGACGTATAAGTCATCTCCAGCACCTTAACCTGCTTCTGACGCAGAGTCAGAATTTCTTCCTGCATCTTCAGAACAGAGGCGAGGGACTTATATAAAAAATATCTGTCAGCAAACTCAGCTGTCAGCGTCATATAAAGACTTTCTGTATCGAACCTGCCCGACAGCAGCGCCATTCTGTCCGACTCCACAGCCGACCGGATACGTCCCCATATATCCACTTCATAAGAAGCAGTAAGGGAAATATCATAACTGTCTCTCCACTCTCTGGAACCGCCTGTTGTGCTGTAAGTATCTCCGGCAGAAGTTTCCAGACTGAGTGAAGGCATCCTGTCTGCCGTACTTATCCCCAGAGCTGCCTGGAGAGCTTTCAAACCTTCATAAGATCCTGCGATCTCCTTATTGTTTTCAAGCATTTGCTCCATCAGGATATTCAACTCGGAGATGCCGAAAACTTCCCACCATTTGCCATCATAAACTGCACCTGTACCGCTGAAACTAAAAGCATCCGGATATTTTATCTCTTCGTCCAGTTTGCTTTTAGAAACCCTATGCGTTGTTCCGGCACAGCCTGCGAGTGCAGCAAGTACAAAAAAAACTAAAACAAGTCTGCAATAGCGTAACGCCATGTCATTCTCCTGAAAAATAGTTAACTCAAGTTTCGCATCTTTGAAATAGTAAATTTTGGATAGAATGCCTTACCATTTCTTGAATCCCAGTTAATTTATCCATAAAAAATGCGAATGTTTCTTTTGCACCATCAATTATCGATAATAGTTGGTTTATGAATTTTTCCATAAACGCCAGAATGTTCAGTTCTTCAACTTCATAACGTAAACCCTCATACAGACTGCCTTTGTGACGGAAATCACCATTTATCCGTTCCATATAGCTCAGAATGATAAACCTAACGAGTGACAGTGTCAGGAAGCAAATGTTAGCCTCAAAGCTTCTGGATTGATTTTTCCCAAAGAAGAGCTTGCTCTTAGCTTCTTTAAACAGTACTTCCACCGCCCATCGTTGCCCATAGGTTTCAATTATTTTTGCCGATGTCAAAGAGGTATCCGTTGACAGCAGAATAATAGGCTTCTTCGATTTACTTTTCTCTGATGGCTGACAGAAGACAAGCTTAACAAGAGTTTCACCGAAAAAAGCATTAGTGGATGATACAAATACCCTGTCTTTACCAATAGTAACTGTTTCTTTCTTTAAAGCTGGAACAACGCATTCCCATAAGCGTTTGGTTGAGTATACCTTGCCATTTAATACAACAGTTAATGTCGGTGTAGTTTTAAGCATGGCAATCACGTCATAGCCTATCTCATGAAAGATTGATGAAACAAGCTTCGGCGTACAGTACCAGCTGTCAAACAGAACCGCTCCTGCATCCAGCCCTTTCTGTTTCGCCCGTTTGAGCATTTCTTTTACCAGTGTTGGTTTGTCTTTTACTGCTTCCTGTCTACGATGCCACGCCAGCATCCGCTTATCCATTTCAGTCTCTGTCGATTGGTTGAATACTTTTCTGCTGCTCCGCTGCAAAGCAAAATCTACAGGAACAAATGACGAACGATCACTCCAGCCAAGTACAACAGCACTGAAGCCTTTCACGCTTTTACCTTTGCTATGGTCAAACACCCAGGAGACTTCTTCAATCTTCTTACCGGCTTTCGGAATCACTGTGTCATCAATGACAAGAACACGCTGTTGCCAGCTGCTGAATGATTTAAAATGCTTGATCACCCTTAACGATATATCCATCATAAAACGTCGCCAATTGATACTTGTACGTGTACTTAAACGATAAAAAACATCTTTACCGCCTAAATCGAATAAGCTATTCCGGCAGTGGGAAACAAAATGGTGAACGCTTTTGCCGAGAAACGTCAGAAAAACCAAGGCAATAAGAACAGAAAACGGTTCAACGCCCTGATTCTTTGAGATACCGCACCTATAGGCAATTGTACGCAGCTGCAGAGCCCTTATTACTCGGAATATCTCAAATTCTTTCCATAATGCCGCTTGAACTTCGGTTTGTATTGATTTATTCTCAAACATAGAAAAAGTCTCCTAGATGTAATTGTTCTTCGAAAATCAATATACCATTTATGTGAGACTTTTTCTATTATTATATTAACTATAACAATAAGTTAGCGCAAAGATACGAGATGCGAAACTTGAGTAGTTAATATAAGATACTCTGGTTTGAAGAATAATGTTGTTAATTAATATTGCAGAACTGTAAATTAATGTAAACATATAGCGGTTATCTTTGCAGAAATTTACGGGCTTTTTGCGCTTTTTTTATATATTATGCTGTTATGAACAAAAATAGCAAAATACTTGTCATCGATGATGACGTTGAACTTTGTGAACTGCTTAGCGAATATCTCGAAGCTGAAGGTTTCTCTATAAAAGCTGTGCATAACGGTAAAGAGGGAGCGAGCACTGTCATTGACAGTGACTTTGACTTGATAATACTCGATGTCATGCTGCCGGGAATGGGTGGGTTCGATGTGCTGAAAACTATCCGGTCGGTCAAGATGACGCCTATACTGATGCTCACTGCCAAAGGCGATGACATAGACAAGATACTCGGGCTGGAAATAGGTGCGGATGACTATCTGCCTAAACCGTATAACCCGAGAGAACTCCTAGCGAGAATCAAAGCAATACTCCGGAGATATACCAGTCCTCACTACTCAGAAAAAGCACAGGAGCTTACCGGCGGAAACTTCGTGCTGGACACAGGTAAACTCACAGCAAGCTACAGAGGCTTTCCCCTCGGATTAACAGTAGTTGAATTCAATATCCTTGAAATGCTGCTCATTAATATAGGCAGGGTTGTCACAAGGGAAGAGATAGCACTGAAAGTTCTGGGTAGAGAATTATCATCATTTGACCGCAGTATAGACGTACACATAAGCAATATCAGAAAGAAAGCATCTGATACCGACATAATCAAAAGTATCAGAGGGGCGGGTTATCAGCTCATTCCGGAGAATGATTAATGAAAATGCCCTCACGAAGTATTTACTTCAAAGTTTTCTTCGGACTCTGGATAACACTTATGGTGTTTGCACTTACTCCTCTTTTCCTTTTTCTGCTTGGCAGTCAGGACAACAGGGAGACATTTTCCAACCTCACCAAAAAACAAACAGCAAAAGAGCTTTACAGCGAAATCAAACAAGCCGCACATGAAAACAGCATAAACCAGCTCTTAAGCCTGATAAATGAAGCAGAAAAAAAGCTCGGTTCCAGCATATATATCTTTAAAGACAACAACATGTCTGAGCTTCAAAATAGAAAATATCCGGAAGGCACAAGAAAACTTATTAAAGAGATGCACGACGGCAAGGTCGTACTTATTAAACGTTTTTCAGAAGATCCGGCAGATATGCGGTTGATAAAGGTTGTTAAAGCAGGGGACTTTATACTGATAAGCTATCCTGAAGACACAGACACTCATCTCTCTATTCTGCCAATTTTGTCTTATCACCTTCATATACTCATACACATATTTCTTCTGGCTGCGATAGCCAGCTTTGTTATAGTAAGGTACTTTGTAAAACCACTGCTGACAATAAGTCAGGCATCACAGAAAATTGCAGAAGGGGACTTTTCCGTGAGAGTTTCTCATCAGGTCAAGTCAAAAGACGAAATAGGCAAACTTGCAAAAGATTTCGACCTTATGGCAGGAAAACTCGAGCAAAACAGGCAAAATCAGGAAACAATCCTGCGTAATATCTCACATGAGTTACGCTCACCGCTGACACGACTCAGGCTGTCACTGGAACTTGCCAGAACCAAATCAGACAAAAAAATATATCCTGCACTGGACAGAATAGAAAAGGAATCTGAACGCCTTAATGAAATGATAGGCAAACTCCTTGAAATATCCAGAATAAAAGGCTCCGATGACATCCGCATGGAGATACTCAAAATCGAGACTATAATTAAACCTGTACTGAGAGACTGCGGGTTTGAAGCTGAGAATACCGGTAAAAAACTGAATGTACATTATCTCCCGGACGTAAAAATAAAAGGAAACACAGAGCTTATAACGAGCGCTGTGGAGAATATTGTCAGAAACGCTATCAAATACTCTGAACATACAGTAAATATAGATATTACAGAAAATGCAAAAGCAGTTGTTCTGAGAATCAGCGACGATGGCTCCGGAGTAAAAGAGGAACACCTGGAGAGCATATTCACCCCATTTTACCGTGTGCAGGACGACAGAGACCGAAAAACAGGCGGCACAGGCTTAGGACTTGCAATAGCGAAAGCAATAATTGACGCTCACTCGGGAGAGATAACAGCTTTTAACAATGGAAACAACGGTCTTACTGTCGAGATCACTCTTCCGTCAAACTAGCCGTCAGTTTACAGGAAATGAGATTATAAAACGCGCACCGAAGTCTGCATTCTCTGCTCGTATAGTTCCGTTATAATGATCCTCTACGATCTTTTTAGACATATACAATCCAAGACCTGTTCCGTCATCTTTTTCTGTGAAATCCGGCTCAAATATCTGATCCAGAATTTCCGGTTGTATGCCTGGTCCGTTATCACTGAACTCAATACGAATTAACTCTCCGTCAAATGCCAGATTAACTCTGATCTCTTTTTCTTCCTGTTCCAGATTCATCAGTGCTTCTCTGGAGTTTTGAATCAGATTCATTATGACCTGCTTGAATTCATTTGAGTTACCGTAAAGTGTTATATCACAATGCTTATGGGCATCTTCACAATTTGATGGATCACATAAAGTTTCACGCTTTCCGCATGAACAGCTCAAAATGTAATTGATGTTATAATATTTCAGATACCCGCTGCTGAGCTCAAAAGCGCCGCAAACAGATAACGCAACACTGAACTCTCTGTCCATGCGCTCATTGCGGTAGAACATACGAAAACCATCAATAGTGGCAGACATATGCTGAACGAGCTCCAGCCCATGTCCCACCCACTTCTGCTCATCTTTTCTGCCGGACGAATCTTCAATATTCTGCAAAATAATACTGATCCCGTTAAGAGGCTGTTTCAGCTGGTGGGTGATTGCGCCCAACATTTCACCGAGAGCCGCATATTTTGATTGTAGAATCATCATATTCTCTTTTTCCAGAATAGTTTTCTTAGCATTAAAAAGCGTGATATAACGCCATAGAACAACTAGCAAAAGCACTATCGTAAACACAAAAACCACAGCCTTCATCTGCTCCCAGTTTATAGCCTCCGGTGCTTCATAAATGAATCCGCTCAGGTCACGGGTTCGCCCGACAACTCCTATCCCCATGAGCATATCTGCTATCTGCTCCCACCTCTCGCTGCTCTGAAACCCCAGCGGCACAAGGTCATATTGTGTTAGCTCCTGTATAATATTTGCTTCATAACGCAGATGTGCTTTTGTTTTGGGGGAATTATATACATTTTTAATAACATCTATCGCCTCTTCTGTATGTGCGAGGGCGTACTTCCACCCTCTGATGCTTGCCTGCTTAAAAGCTTCCACATCTTCGGGGTAGTCAAAAATCATCTGGGAAGTAGTAAAAAGAATATCACCGTAGAATTTTACGCCATAATCGAAAGGGTCAATAATATTTGTCTTAACATTCTTACTCTCCAGTTCGTAAGGTTCGTTGCTTCTGTATCCATTAAAGACCTCGGTTCTTCCGTCTATAATATCCTGTATTTCAAAAGAGGACGGCTGTCTGATTATTTTGTTCAGCATCCCATATTTTTTCAAAAGAGAGACAAGCTCAAGGCTGCTCATATCGTCAAGCAGCATAACTTTCCTGCCTTCCATGTCCCATATTGTCTCAATACCCGAATCAGCTTTTGTTATAAACACCAATGGACTTTTCTGAAATATCGCAGCCACTGAAACCAGTGGGTATCCGTCGAAATAATTCAGCACAACACCGGAAGTTGTTATACCGAAATCAGCGTTGTTACTAAGCACTTCATTTATAGGAGTAGAATCTTTTTTAACAGGAAGGATTTCAACATCAAGCCCTGCTTCCGCATAAAAGCCTTTTTCCAGAGCCATATAGTAACCAGCAAACTGAAACTGGTGGTGCCACACTAGCTGAAGGCGATATGTACGGTCTGCTGCGATAGAGCATAAAAAAAACGTGAAGAAGATAAATATAATTAAACAGCATTTTTTACAAATCATTCACACCTCATGACAATTACAGTATATCACCGGCAAATGATTTCATCATGTTAATTTTATTAAGAAAATTATTTCATATTGACAATAATCATAATATCACATTCGCTTTCTGAATAGTGTTCCCACATCCTGTTTTAGCAGAGCTGCAACCGCTCCAAGAACAATAACGCTTCCAGGAAGCCACTCCCAACCTATAACAGAAGGATTTTCCCGGAACACTATAAACATAGAAACAAATGGAATCATATAGCTGTACGCTGTCACAGTGGCAGGGGTCAGAACTCCAGTTGCACTCTGCTGAAGCCAGAAGGTCAGCCCGCTCGAAAAAATACCAAGATAAACTACCAGCACTAAATCAATTATGTTCATATTGAGCAGGTCTGCCGGCGACTCAAAAATGAATCCAGCCAATGCCATAATAATGCTGCCGAGAAATAAACTCCAGAATGTTCGGACAAGTGCAACGCCTGAAAGCCACCCCCTGTTTATACCCAGCTTACTTAAAACCGGGTACAGAGCAGAAGCTATGCAGCCCAGAAAAAATATAAATTCCCCTATCCCGAAATGAAAGCCGTCTGAGCCACCTCCTGCGTCTGCAAGAGCCAGCCAGAAAGCACCACCAGCACCAGCCATAAGCATGAGAAGAAGAGAAAGATTCCTCTTTTCCACCATAACAAACCTGCCAAAGATGTAAGCAATTAAAGGAACACTGAGATATAAGGTCGACATGGCGATAGAACTCGCTTTATGGGCTGACCAGAACATCCCGCAGAAAAAACCTGCCAGACACAAAGCCATAAGTGCGTATAACAGGAACCCTTTCAGATCAGGAATCACTCCTTTTTTGTTAAACAGAAACGGTACAAGCGCAAAAATGGCGACGATAAAACGTATTGAAGTGAGAAACATGGGCGGCAACCCCTCTGTCAGGATCCCCACAGCAGGAAATGACAACCCTACTATCAGCGCCCACAAAAACATATTAAGATGTGCAAAAAGCATTTTGCGTTCGATATCGCTCATATCAATTATTCTCCATATTTATCAATAAAATTCTAAGGCTTTTTGTCAGGCTTAATCTGGTCTCATCATCCAGAGGTTTTTCAAGCAAACGCAAAACCTCAAGATATTCCCCGAGGGCATCATCCAGAGATTTTCGTCCTTCATCTGTCAGCCTTATCAATATGCTCCGCCTGTCCTGCGGATTCGCTACCCTGTATATCCTGCCCGCTGCCTCAAGTCTGTCCAGTCGATTTGTCATAGCACCGGAACTCAGCACAATTGAGTTCCGCAACTCATTAGGTGTCAGCCCTTCAGGTTTGTCGTTGCGATAAAGAGTAGCCATCAGATCAAAGTCCCCGTCGTGCAGACCGTGCTTCTGAAAGACTTGTGTAATCTCATGCTGTATAAGCTTGTTTATGCGTAAAATTCTGGTAAAAACCGCCATCGGAGAGGTGTCTGTTTCAGGTAAAATCTCTTGCCATTGCCTTAATATTGTATCAACATGATCATATTGTTTTTTACTCACATATATCTCCATATCAATTATCTTTATATCAAGATACTTTACACACAAATAATATTAATATCAAATCATCTCTTTTAGCAATTGCACTGCTCGCAGTTAAGATATTGCAAACATTATAAAGAAAGTTATAATATCTTTTTTATAAAAACATAAATTTTCTGAAGGCATTCAGCATTCGCTCGGTTAACATAATCAATAATTTCAACTTTTAAATTTCTATCGTCATCCACATGACCATAGTCCATAAGTTCTGCTATCGGTATGTTTAGAGCACTTGCAATATCATTCAGAAGTGCTGCCGAGACATTTGACTCCCCTCTTTCTACTTCTCCAAGATATTTAGAGCTTATGTTCGCTTTTTCTGCCAGAGTTTCCTGAGAAAAGTTTTTACTTCTTCTCACCTCTCTTATGCGACGCCCTAATTTCACAATAAATTTTGCCATAGTATCACCTTTAGATAATAAAAGTAGGTGACTTTTCCTTAAACAAAACCCTCTCTAGGTGAGATTAGTATTTTAATATGGAACCATATGTGCTATATGTGGGAACAATATAACATATAGTTATTATTACTTAACCCGGAACAAGGGCAGCGGCGATCAAAGATATCTCAGCTTATACTTGTATATTTCTTTGTTCACCCCAAGTAACTAATTGTTTAGCAGGGGTAAGGTAGTGAAAGCAAAAGATTACCATACTAATAAAAATAGCGATTTTAAAATATTGTATGTAGAAGATGAACCAGTAGCTAATCTGCTGGTTACCAAATTTCTGAAAAGAGTATACCCTAATGTTTACTCTGAATACAACGGCTTAGATGCTTTCGCCAGATACAAGGAGATAAAACCAGACCTGGTGATAACTGACCTGAACATGCCTGTTATGTGTGGCTGCATTCTCATCAGAAATATAAGAGAAATAGACAGAGAGACCCCTATAATAGTCACATCTGCGAATCAGGAGGTATTTGACCTAAAAATTGACCTGGTCAAAAAACCTGTGAATCTCAGTATCCTCATGAGTAAAGTCAAAGCTATCGCGTCAAATACCTATGACTTCTGCTCAGACATTGACATAGAATATCAGCTCTACGAAATCACCCACTAAATGCTAAAATCACCTGCCAATAAACCAAAAAACACAAACAGAATAATAAACATACATGGTGCGATACAGACATAAAAAAGGCGGTGAGTTACCTCATCGCCTTGCGTTATTAGTATATGAAATGCCCGGGACGGGAATCGAACCCGTACAAGATTATATCTCGAGGGATTTTAAGGTAAATGTGTGTATTCTAAATTATTAATAGGATTGATAATTAGCTAAAACTCAAGAATGTACCAAATCCTGTTTTCTAAGATTTATCTAACAATATAAATAAGTTACACCTGTAGAATTTGACTTTTTGTACCACGTTGGATTATTGTGTTTATGAGGAGTATTTCAATTTAGAACAAAAATCGTTCCATTTTATCCATTGCCTGTTAAGTTTGAAAAGCATTATGATGTAATAAATGAAATAATAAATTTAAGCAGGTGTATTATGAGTGACGCGTGGATAGGCGTTATCGGCGCACTAGGTGGTGCAAGTATTGGTATTGCTGGACAATGGTTTATGTCATGGAGAAATCATAAAAGAGAATTAAGAAAAATTGCTTTTGAAGAAAAGACACGAGTAATTTTCAAGTTAATTCAAGCTATGGCAGATTTAAACCACAAAATAGCTAAAATTAATAACATGGAATATGCTGAACCGGATGCGGAATCCTATAATAAAGTGATCACAGAATATCAGGCTGTTGTATTAAGCGCAAGTGTCGTACTTTCAGATGATTTGTATGAAAAGGCTGCAAGATATGCTAATGAAAGAACAAATGAACTTCACCACGAAATAAGTAAACTGTGCAGAGATGAATTGAATTTATAAATTTCATATTAATGTCTATACTAAATAATTTAGAACAATAACCATTCTGAATTGCTTTAACTCAAACATTAATTCGAAGTTCATCTAGGGGCTGTTCACATTTATTTTAACCATATGATTACAGCCACCAATGTTACCATTGCCTCATAGTTTCTTGCAAGTTTTTCATATCTTGTGGCAATTCGCCGGAATTCTTTCATTCGCTGAAAGAGCCTTTCAACCAGATTGCGCTCTTTATACAAATGCTTGTCATATTTCCGTTGTTCTAATCTATTACATTTAGGCGGGATAACTGCAACAGCACCAGCCTGTATTATTGAAGACACAAAAGCATTGGAATCGTACCCTCTGTCAGCAATCACATAAGCAGGTGAAAATCCTGCGATGAGATTATCTGCCTGAGCGTATTCCGACTCCTGTCCTCCCGTAAGGATAAACCTTACAGGGTTGCCATGTGAATCCACAGATGCATGAATCTTAGTACTCAGACCGCCTCTGGAACGCCCTTGGCATTCTTGGTTTTGGCAGTTTTTTTTGATGCACCATGTTGATGAACCCTTACAATACTGCCGTCTACCATAAGGTACTCAAGGTCTGCATCTCCAGACAGCTCTGCAAATACTTTCTGCCAAACATCCTTTTTAGCCCATCTGTCATAACGTACGTATACACTATGCCATTTGCCAAAGCAGGGGTGCATGTCACGCCAAGGACTACCTGTTCTGGCTATCCATAAGACTGCTTCTACAAAAAGACGGTTATCTTTAGCTGTTACTCCGCTGTCGCTCTTTTTTCCGGGGAGCATATCTTTGATGCGTTCCCATTGTTCATCTGATAATTGAGCTCTATACATAAAATACTCCAATTATTTCATTGGAATATATATCGGCATTAATTTAAATGTGAACAGCCCCTAGATAAACAACATTTTTTATATTTTTTACCGCTACCACAAGGGCATGGTTCATTCCTACCAGTCTTTTGTTTTTCTTTAGTATTATGCTTGTCTCAATTTATTAAATTTAAGTTCGATAAAGACATTGATCTAAAATTCATGGAATCTGAATAAACATGCGAAATCCGGAGTTGATTGGACAGTCAATCCGGTTTTAATTGGACACCATTTCCGGAATTGATTGGACACTCAATCCGTAATTAACTGGACAGTGAATCCGGAAATGACTGGACACTTAAGTGCAACAGCCGGATTTGTATTTGTGTCCTGTTTTATCATTTGAATTGAATTTTACGTTAATCTTCCGAGCCTATAGAATCTGTCTCAAAAACAGGAGAGACAGATGCGACGACGCAAGAAAGGAAGGTTAACAATGAAATATCTTCGTGAAGTAATCCGCCTTTACAATCTGGGCGGTCTCAGCAACCGTCAGATAGCCAAAGCCTGCAATGTATCACCAACGACAGCAGGCGGATGCATCAACAAGTACATAGATTCAGGCATACCTTATGAAACATTTGCCGAGCTTCCGGACGAGAAGCTTGAGTCAATCTTTTACCCCAAAGAACCAGATCAGCCAGTATACTCCCGCCCAATGCCGGATATGGAGTACCTTTGCAAAGAGCTTAAGCGCAAAGGGGTGACTCTTCAGCTTCTCTGGGAAGAGTATATTCGTGAGAATCCCGGAGGCTACAGCCGTTCCCAGTTCTCTTACCACTATCAGCAGTGGAGTAAAAAGATTAATCCGACGATGCGGTTTAATCATAAAGCAGGCGAGAAGGTATTTGTAGACTTCTCCGGTTACAAGCCTGAGATCGTAAATCCAATAACAGGCGAGGTGACATCAGTAGATCTCTTTGTAGCGACCTTAGGAGCAAGTTCATACACCTATGCGGTATGTGTTCCTGACCAGACGAAAGAGTTCTGGATAGAAGCCCATGTAAAGATGTTCGATTTCTTCGGCGGCGTTCCTGAATGCATAGTGCCGGATAATCTTAAGTCTGGAGTAACGTCCCCATGCTTTTACGATCCTGATATAAATCCCGGTTACGCAGACATGGCGGCGCATTACGGCATCGCAGTTGTCCCCGCAAGACCAGGTAAACCAAAGGATAAGGGTAAAGTAGAGAACGGCGTACTTAACGTTCAGCGCCGTATCCTTGCTGTACTCCGTAACCGCACATTCAACAGCATACAGGAACTCAACAGCGCAGTGGCGGAAGAGCTTGTAAATCTTAACGACAGACCCATGCAGCACATGAAGTCATCCCGCAGACAGCTGTTCAAAGAATTAGACCAGCCTGCACTGAAACCTCTCCCATTTGAAAGATTCGAACAGTACAGCTGGAAAAAAGCCAAGGTGAATTTCAACTATCATGTGCAGATTGGAGATGCTCACTACAGTGTCCCATGGCGACTTATGGGCGAAACTGTAGATATCAAATACAACAGCAGGATAGTTCAGATACTGCATAAGAATAAATGTATAGCATCACACCCTCGGTCTTTTAAGCGTGGATACTATGCTACCTCTGCCGCCCACATGCCGCCCAATCATCAGTTCGTCGCCTCAGGCTGGACACCAGAGAGAATGAACAAATGGGCGTCAAAGACAGCCGGAGTGTACACCGCCAAAGCAATAGATGCCATTATAGACAGCAGGCAGTTTCCGGAACAGGCTTACAAGAGCTGTATGGGTGTTATTAAGCTTTCGAAGTATTACCCGCCGGAAAGACTTGAGAAGGCATGCCGTATGGTTCTGGAGAGCGGCACTGTCAGATATAACAGCATTAAGTCTATCCTTGAAAAAGGTCTGGATAAAATACACTACCTTGAAGGAGAACCAAGAAAGAATCTTGTCCATGAGAATATCAGGGGCAATGAGTACTACCGTATAAAAGGAGATGATTGAATATGGAACTAACGGAAATGATGACACAGCTCAGACTTAAAGGATTCATTCAGGCGTATGAGCTACAGCGCAAGATGCTGGAGGTGGATGAGCTCAGTTTCGATGAGAGGCTGAGAATCCTTCTGGAACATGAGTCTCTGTACAGGGAAGACAGACAGCTCAGCCTGCTTCTAAAGAAAGCTAAACTCAGGTATACTGGTGCTTGCATAGAGGACATTCGGTACAGGAACGGCAGGAACATTACAAAGCAGATGATGCTGGAGCTTGGCAAGAATGATTGGGTTCGCAAACACAGGAATATCATAATCACCGGAGCCTCTGGAGTTGGGAAGACTTATATCGCCTGCGCTCTCGGCAACAGCGCATGCCGAAACGGAATAAAGTCCCTCTATGTCAGACTTCCGAGGCTCCTTCAGGAGCTTAAGGTGGCAAGAACAGATGGTTCTTACGTAAAGGTGCTTACTCAGCTGTCCAAGGTAAACGTACTGATAGTTGACGACTGGGGGCTTGATACTCTCAACGACCATGAGAGGAAGGACTTCCTTGAGGTCATGGAAGACCGCTACTCCGCTAGGTCCACTATTATCGCTACTCAGATACCTGTTGATAAATGGCATGACATCATAGGTGATCACACTATCGCTGACGCCATATGTGACAGGCTTGTGCATAACGCCGAACACTTACAGCTTACTGGCGAGTCGCTCAGGAAAGAGAAAGAGCAGAGCTCTGTTAACATGAAAAATGAATAGAGTTACCACTGAAAGCTTGACCAAAGATGGACATTTAGATATTTAAGAGGAGTAGGAAGGAGCGTGTAAATAAAAGTGTGTAAACGTCGTATGTGTTAAACTAACATGCGAGGTTTATGATGAAATTAGACAAGGACAAACTGAAAGAACTGCTTGCTGAAAGCGATGTAAAAACCACAGAAGACCTTCAGGTGTTTATGCGTGACATGATGAAAGAAGTCATAGAAACGCTCTACGAAGGTGAGCTTGAAGCCCATTTAGGCTATAAGAAACATGAACCGAACGTAAGTGACGGCAACAGCCGTAACGGTCGTTCTTCCAAGAAAGTACAATCACAAATGGGCGAAATGGAACTCGAAGTACCCCGTGATCGCCTATCAACCTTTTCGCCTGAAATAGTCAAGAAACGCCAGACAGATATATCAGGCATTGAAGCTAAAGTAATTTCCATGTATGCCAAGGGTATGAGTAACCGTGACATCAAAGAGCACATCTTTGATATCTACGGTCATGAGCTATCGCCGGAGACAGTCAGCGTTATTACAGACAAGATTCTCCCACAGGCTAAAGAATGGCAGAACAGAGCCTTGGAAGAGATATACGCCATCGTCTTTATGGACGGCATGGTTTTAAAGATGCGTGTGGACGGAGCTGTTCGCAACGTCACTATCTACTTTGTGATCGGCATCAGCATGGAAGGTCATAAATCCTGTCTGGGGCTATATCTTGCCGAGACAGAATCCGCTAAATACTGGCTGACAGTTATGAACGAGCTAAAGAACCGTGGAGTACAGGATATTCTTATCTTTGCCGTAGACAACCTCAAGGGCATCTCAGAAGCTATAACAGCCGCTTTTCCACAGTCTGAGATTCAGAAATGCGTAGTCCATCAGATACGCAACTCTCTCCGCTTTGTGCCCTGGAAGGAGCGTAAGACTGTGGCTGCTGACCTCAAGAAAATCTATGCCGCAGCGACCGAGGAACAAGCCAGAGCTGAGCTGGATGCCTTTGCTGAGAAGTGGGACAGCAAATATCCTAACATCTCGAAATCATGGCGGAACAACTGGACTGAGCTTTCTACGTATTTCAAATATTCCAAGGAGCTCAGGAAACTGATTTATACCACGAATCCGGTTGAGAGCTTCCATTCTGCCATCAGGAAATCGACTAAAGGAAAGGGAGCCTTCCCGACGGAAGACTCCCTTGTAAAGCTCTTATATTTAGCTATTTTAGGTATCGAAAAGAAATGGACTATGCCAATCAGGGATTGGGGTGTAATATACTCACAGCTATATATCAACTATGAAGACAGAATTACGACTTTACACAGTTAATATGACAGGCTCGTAGGAAGATTAACTGAATTCAAACTGACCAATCAAAACCGGAATCACTGTCCAGTCATTTCCGGATTCAGTGTCCAATTACACCGGAATACGCATAAACATATGGATACTCTAAAGTAATACAAAATCTGATATTCAAATTTTCATCAATACATGCTCCATAATAATCATGCAATTTTTGTTTGTACTTTCTTTTTTCACAATGGTTTTTCAAGAGTTTTAGAGCTTCTTTATCGCTTCCATTATTACAGTGAATTGTTAAGCCAAATAAATCATTCGCTATTGTAAAATCATGCTGCTGACCTGTTTTCTTTGTGTCTTTAGCCATATTTTCAATATAGCCACTTAATTCTAAAACAGAGTCTTCACTTAAACCGAGAAGCGTTTCGCCGAACTTAATAATGGCAGGATCATCATTATACTTAATCTGGGAAATCAGTTTACTAAAAGGCGTGTCTTTTAACCTTGTCAAGATGCCTTCTGGAGTCTCTTTTGCAGGCGCACCTGTACGCCTCACTAGCATTGCAATATCTAATCCTGTGCAATGTCGTCATCCAAGGACATACAATCATATTTTTCTGAAAAATACAGATTATGTTGTAGATGGTAACTTAGGATAGTATGTTCATGGGTTGCTCTTAAAGATTTTATGTATCGTAAGCGTTTTTTAAGAAAATCCATGAAGTACAAAGGGTCATTTAAAAACTCACACAGTATATCAAAAAAGAAGATATCCAAAACATAGGGAGGATGTATAATGTTGCTCGTTTCATACTTTAGAAAATGTGCTGACTGAACACTAATGGCTGGGTAGTGAGAAGAAGTTGAGCAAATAATGAAAATATCATTAATCTTGTGCTTTATTTCGACTCTATTTTTTTCAGAGTCTAGCAGGTAGTTCTTATTCTCAAGCAACGCTTTAGCACAAATCAGACCTTGATCGTAAGCATCCTGAACAGCTTTTTTAAAATCCCCTCTTAAAGTATTATCATTGCATTTCTGAGCCGCTAAAGTTAAGCCCTTTGATTTCGTCTGCACAATAAATATTCTGTCAGAATATTGAACTAATATGTCTATTTCACCTAGCCTATTACTTGGGGAGGAATATATATCGATATTTTTATAAACATTATTAATCCCAAATATTTCAGATAGCTTATTAAACACAAATTCTTCGGCAAAACGACCTCTATTTTCGACAGCAATATTTGTGTAACCCGTGTCTCGCATCATCCAGTAAAAAGGCGATTCATAAATAGCCTGATAAAGTGATGTGCTATCCAAGCTGAGATACTCATGAGAACTAATTTGTATTATAGGCTTTGCTTGAATAACGTTATAATCGTTTAACTCACTAAACAAATTATTCCTTTCTGTATCATCTACAGAAAATAACTTCATAAAACTTTGAACGATATTTTTGTCTAACTCAGATTGCTTAGCAATTTCAGAAAGGTTGAACTTAAAAAGATTTATTAGAAAATTTCCATCAGTTAAAACTTTTGATGATTTAGTTTTATCTGAGCGAGTGGAATTAATGTTTTCTAAAACTCTATCAGAAATTGCTTTACAAATTGTCACACAATCTTGAATAGATACCCCATAAGTTTTCTGAAGCCAATCATTATCATTCTTGTATTTCTCAATAGCAAACTCATGAAACTGAAAATTGTGTGCTGACATGCCACAGTAAAAGATGACTTCACGGAAGAAACTGTTAGGAAACTCATCTGGTGTTCTTACAGGAATCGCTTCACTTTGAGAGTTACTAAATAACTCATCACGAATAGTCAGTCCCATTGAATCGTGTAATTCTTTTAAAAGCTCTTCTGTTTGATCGATGTATGATTGTACTGTTACAGGTTTTACTTCTTGAGTATTAATTCCGTTTTTTATCGCAAATCCCAAGATAGTCTTAATTTCTGTATCAATTAGATTTTTACGTGAATAACGGTCAGATACCTCATTGGAGCCAATTTCTTCTGAATAAAAAATGTATCCGGTCATTAAACAAAAGTGTGCAACAGCATTTAGATAACCATCTTGAACACATAGTTCCTTTAATTCGGCTATTATCTGTTCCTCAGTCCGCATATATTCACCTATCAATTTAGAACAAAAATCGTTCTGAATTGCTTTGAGATGAGTTATTTTATAGCTTTGAGATTTAAGCTATTTGACAATAACAAAGTTTCCATCTTTTTCTTTTATTGAGATAATCCTGATTTCACCGTATCCAAAAGTTCCTTGTGTTACATGATATGATTCAAATAGTAGAATGTCTTCTATTCCATCGTTATCAAAATCAGCTCGCATGACTTCCGTCAGTGATTGTCTGAGCCCAGCATGTTCAATTGTAATGCTATGCGATGTTGTGGATATCACTTTTGCCTCACCCCTCTTTATCATGTCACTATAGGTTTCACGATATATTGGTCTTGAAGAATTTTCTGCAATCCAAGGGAAAAAGTTAAATGATAGCAAATTGGTATCAAGAATACTTTTTTTGGGTTCAGAGATATAAGAAGTGAGTGGTAATCTTGCATCTTGTATAGCTTTTAATAGTCCACATTTTTGTTCTAGGTGAGTGGTGCGTGCCATATCATAAGTAGTAAACGGATAGAATCCATTCTCTAATGCTTTAAAATAGTCATTGCATGTTTGAATTACATATTCCTCTTTTTTTCCATCTTTAGTTCGGAATAATTTATCAATTGTATCAAGAGGCATATTTAACAACTCATTTATTTCATTTTTACTAACTTTATTAAAAACTACTTTGTTCTTGAATTCCAATTCCACTAATATGTTAAAAGCATCATTTGGTTTGCTGTCAAATAAAGTTATTAGTTCGTTCATTTTTTGTTCGGTAATTATGTCCCTTTCAAATGCTTGTTTAATAGACATGATAAATTTACTTCTCGATGCCATTTCCTGTAGTTTTTTAATATTATTTTCAATGATTGGTTTTTTCTCAATTGCGAGATTAATAAAGAAAGGTGTCGATATTAACGTCTTATTACCTTTTGTTAGATTTGCGCTAGGATGGGAGGGCAATAGGTTCTCATAACCGAAAATATCAAAATCATTTGGTAAACCAAAATTTCTGATAATCTTATCTAATTCATTTTTGTTTTGGGCTATTGATTCAGGGATTATGTGCTCTATGTGAAAATTATCAATTTCTAACTGTCTACCAGTATAAGCACATTTTCGATTATATGCAGTCCAAATCGCTTCTCTTTCGAAGCTAGTAAACACTTGCTTAGACATTATTAGTACGCCTCTTTAACATGTGGCATGCTATATTAACAAAACAGGAAAGACCAGACAAGTATGTATCGTTACTATAAAATATTTTTAATAAAGAAATAAATCTTCTGGATGGTTTCTGAACTGGCACTGTTGATGTATTTTGTGACCTCTTTTTTAAAAGTTCGCTGTTATATTTGTGGTCGTGTTGTATTAGCTCTGAAATTGACACATTAAGAGCAACAGAAATATCGTTCAGTAACACGGCTGAAATACTGCGTGTCTTACTGAATATCTGATAAAAGCTGTATTATTGTTATATCCAACCCTACGGCAAGTTTTTCAAGGGTCGATAATGTTGGCGATGAAGGGCTTTGCCCTTCTAATTTCTGAAGATACTTATAATCAATACCTGACTTTTCTGCCAGTTCTTCCTGAGTCATGTTCCTTTCAGTTCGTAACTGTCTAAGTTTTTTCCCAAATTTTAAATTGATATTATCCATTTACAAATATTGCGTTAAAGTTTACACTTTAAACACCGCATATATACGGTGAGGCTGTATAGTATTGATAAATGATTAATCCTATAAGGTCTAACTATTACAATCATTTAACGGAGGTTTTATAGTGAAGAGATATTTTTTAATAATTATGGCATTATTTTTACTAACCGCTTGTGGCGGTGGCGGTTCATCTTCCAGTTCATCAAATTCAGACTCAACTACTGCTGATGTGGCTGGCAAGGTAATTGATGGTTACATAGAAGGTGCAACAATCTATTATGACCTGAACTACAACGGTGAGCTTGATGATGGTGAACCATCGGTTGTTTCTGGAGAAGGTGGACTCTTTAACCTGACTTTTGAAGATGAAACACAGAAAGCATGTGCTTGGAACTCGCCACTCGTGGTTGATGTTCCTGTCGGTGCTGTTGACCTAGAGAACGGTACAGTAACAGAAGCATATCAGATGTTCAGAGCACCTAACTTTGGCGGAACAACTGAGGAAACAACAGCTCATATCACACCTTTAACATCTGTTCTCTGGACTAAGGTTCAGAGTATGATATTTCAGGAATATGGCGCAGATGTAACATGTGACTATTTCTCAGCGAACCCATCAGCGGTTCAGGACATTCTTCTGCTCATGGATGAAACAGTGCAGAACGTGTCTCAGACACTTGGGCTTACAGAAGAAGAACTCTATTCCGACTATGTAGAAGAACAGAATGCTGTCGCTCATGACCTTGCAGGAGACATTGTACCTATCCTTGCCAAGTCTCTTGAGGACACGCTTGCTCTCAAAGCTCAGTACGGTGACACAAACTTTGTCATGGTTCAATACTATCAGGGCAGTGAAATCGACAACGAAAATGCTTATCCAGATGCTTGGTACAAGGACGTAATCGTGTTCACTAACGAGAGAACAATCTATGAACTCACTAAAGTAGATGATGATCTTGAAACAGAAATCAGACCAATATCTTACAGCGAAAGAGTGAGGCAGAATCCAGACTCGAACACAGAGGTTTATACATTCACTACTTTTGAATCAAGGCTCGGTGATGATTCCGATTATACATGTCAGAGTTCAGAGGGTTACATCTATGCTGATGAAGATATTCTGAATGACATTGCCGGAACTCAGAACATGTACGAGATTATAAACATGGTGAATAAATCGTCTGCTGATTTTGACGGCTGTGCTGTCGATGATTTTGAGCTTGAGGCAACAACAAGGAATATCATTACAAGAATTGATTCCGTCTCAGAGCAAAATACAGAAACAGCACCATTCGGTCTTTCAGGCTGGTTCAATTTCTCAGATAACTACGGGACTCTGGATTACAATGAACTCATCGGCTATGCCAGTTCTTTATAATCACTAAATCTACAAAGGGGATAATACAATGAAATTTATGCTCAAAATCTTACTGCTTGCCTCTATGACATTCTTAGTTGCATGTGGGAACAATACTCCTAAATGTTCAGATCAGGAAACCCAAAATCTAGTTCTTGAAATTGTACAAGAACATTTAGATCAACAAGCAAAGGAATCAATGGGATTTCTTGACATATCATCAGTCAAATACAAAATTGAAAGCATAAGAACTACAAACTACAACAAACAGGTTGATTCCTATGAATGTGCGGCTGATTTGAAATTTGAAGGGTATCCATTAGCAGAGAGTAGCTCAATCACGTACACAGTGGAATCTACTGATGATGGCAAGAGCTTTTATGTAAGCGTTTCAGGCTTGGAATAATCAAATATCTTGAAAGGAGTCTTCTGGTAGGAGGCTCCTTTTCAGTTTATGAGGATTTTCTTTCTGTAACTGAATTTTAGCTTACGGGTACATATATTGAATAAGTGGGAGCCCACTCTTTCTTCTTGTGTTAAGAGATGATTGCTTTGTCAACGCCGGTGATAAAGTACGCCAAACGCCGGTGAATTTTTACTCCACTTTATAATAATGCTATTCTCTCCTTTCATAAAGGAGGGAACATGCTGAATAAAGAGGTGTATTTCATGATTCACACATTACAGCGGCAGGGATATTCCCAGCGAGAGATTGAGCGTATGACAGGTATCAGCAGAAAGACAATTTCAAAGTATCTTAACCTTAGTGACTTTCCAGAGAAGAAAGCCTATCCGGTACGTTTCAGTAAGCTTGACCCTTTCAAGGATTATCTGAACAAACGGATAACCAGCGCACTGCCATACAAGATACCGGCGACAGTCCTTATCAGAGAGATTAAAGAGATGGGGTATGACGGCGGAATAACTATCCTTAAAGACTATATCCAGAAAGTCAGACCCAAACCAGTGGAAGAAGAGCTTGTACGGTTTGAGACAGCGCCAGGTCATCAGATGCAGATAGATTTCGCAACAGTCAAGAGCGGTAATAAAAAGCTCCATGTCTTTGTAGCCGAACTAGCTTACTGTCGCAGAAGCTATACAGAGTTCATCACCGATGAGAAAGTAGATACCTTTGTAAACTGCCACATAAAAGCTTTCAACTACTTCGGCGGAGTGCCTAAAGAAATCCTTTACGATAACGCCAAAGCAGTTGTTATACAGCGTGACTTCTATGGAACCGGAAGCCATAAGTTCCAGGACATGTTTTTTGATATGTGTCGCCACTATGGCACCATACCCCGCCTGTGCAAACCATATAGGGCAAAAACTAAAGGCAAGGTTGAGCGCTTCATAAATTATATGAAGCACAGTTTTTATTACCCTGAGTATACGAAGCTCAGAATGAATGGCCTTATAATGGATATGGACACTGCAAACATACGGGTAACTCACTGGAATGAAGAGATTGCCGATCAGAGAATACACGGCACTACTGGTAAGAAACCGATAGACATGTTTCAGGAAGAGAAAGAACACCTGATGCCTCTTGCTGCTCCTTACACGGGCACATATCCGGCAAGAGCAACAACTATAGCAGAAGAGCCGGAAATCAGCTTAGAAGTGCCTGAAATAGATGTTCAATCAAGCTCTCTTGATATGTACGACTCTCTTATTCCTACAGGTGCTTTATGAACCTAGATATAGATAGAATCAGAGACAAGTGCGCACAGCTGAGGCTTCATGGTCTTGAGACTGAGTTTCCTCATATCTCAGAGGCAGCAGTCAAGGAAGAGCTCAGTTATACAGCATACCTTGAGAAGCTTCTTGATACAGAGATTACAGTAAAAGACACAAGAAGTAAAACGACGATGCTCCGTATGGCTGGTTTGCCTGCAGTAAAGACCCTTGACGACTTTGACTTTAAACATGCATCCGGTGTCTCTAAAGTACAGATGCAGGAGCTGTCAAGCCTGACGTTCGTGCCCCGAGCGGAGAACGTAGTCTTCCTCGGGCCTAGTGGCGTAGGAAAGACTCATCTTGCTGCGGCTCTTGGTTATCTGGGTACTCAGCATAAGATGAAGGTTAAGTTTATAACCGCTACAGATCTTCTTATGCAGCTTGATATTGCAAAAAGGCAGGATAAATACCAAACCTATCTGAAGCGGAATATCATGAATCCCAGCATTCTTATCATCGATGAAGTTGGCTATATCCCTATGAATGAGGACAATGGTAATCACTTCTTCAATGTCATCAGTAAGAGATATGAGAGGAGCTCTATAGTTATTACTTCTAATTTGCCTTTCAGTCAGTGGGAAAGCATCTTCGCCGGCAATAAGGCGCTGACTGCGGCGACGGTGGACAGGTTGCTACACCACAGCCACATTGTTAATATTACTGGTGAGAGCTACCGGCTGAAGGAGAAACGGAAGTCTGGACTTATGAAAATAACGACGGATTAGTGGCGTAATTATTCGCCGGCGAATGGCGTAAAAATTCATCGGCGTTGACAGCTTAGAAACAAATAGGTGAATTCTGCTCTTATCTTCATAGAAAGTACTTATATGGTTTTGTAAATAATCAGTTGGAATCTTGTATAATCTGAAATCATTTTCTGTTTTATCTAAAGCACCAGCGAGGATAAAATAATCTTCATATTTTATATATTTCGTGTTTATGGTGAACCACCAACCTCCAATCGTTGTCTTCTTTATATACTCATAGAATCGGCTTGTACCCCTTTTGAAGTTTATTAATTCTGGATAATTATTTTGAAGATAATACTTACAATTCATGCGGATTGTGCTTCTCAATTTAACCCTCCTGTGTTCAATTTATTTTAATCTAAGCCCAGTAGTTTAATGATTTCAGCCTCACTATCAGACTTATCAGTTTTTAAAGGCTTAATTGTATCTGAGATGGAGGCATCAGTCCAAGACAAATCAGCAGGTTTTAATTTTTCTAAAGCAGCTTGCAATGCCTGTTCTTTCAATATCCTCTTTGTGGCAGGGAGCGGTCCTCTCTGCCTGTTCAGATTTTCATAGCTTTTAGAGGTTACTATTCGGGGCATTCCTGACGGTTCAGGCTGACTATCGTTTATATCACGGTCAAGCCATAAAGCTAGCTCAGGATTCATTTCGATATGTTCTCTGAGATAGTCAATCAGTTTATAACAATAATCTTGGCAGTTATTATGGAGAGTTGTCGATTTATCCTGCTCGATCTTGGTTAACAGGTTTTCGTACAGCCCAAATTTCCTTACAGCAATGCCTAGCCTTTTCTCATACTCTACGATCTCTTTAGGCTTGTCCGTTCTGCTCTGTTTCTCGATTTCCCACTCATCATCAAGTTTCTGCATTTCTTCATCGGTCAGGACAACTTTCAAATCCTTTCTTGGAACATCTCTGCCAGACTCAAGACGCTTTATTAACTGTTCAATTCTTTTGATTTTCTTATCTGTTTTCAAACGCCACCAATTCAGACCATTTTTCGTTCCGAATTGTATCACGATGCCGTGAGTATTTAAAAGCCTATATAGAGTTATAAATAATTTTATTTAAAGGAGATAAAGCAATGAAAAACTACAAGAAGAAGGCAATGACAATATCAGTGACAGAAGAGATTTATGAGATTCTGAAAACATCGTCAAACAATATGAGTTCATTTATCTGTGATCTGGTTAAGGAGCATCATTACAGGCATGGTACTGAGAGTACAAGAAGTAATACTGTTCAGGAACAGGAGGTCATGAAACCTGAAATGCAACCAATCAGCACAGCCGACCTAATCAGAGAACTAAGAGAAAGACAGGACTAATTCAGAACGAAAAATATTCTAAATTAAAAGCCATTTAACTAGGGGCTGTTCACATTTAAATTAATGCCGATATATATTCCAATGAAATAATTGGAGTATTTTATGTATAGAGCTCAATTATCAGATGAACAATGGGAACGCATCAAAGATATGCTCCCCGGAAAAAAGAGCGACAGCGGAGTAACAGCTAAAGATAACCGTCTTTTTGTAGAAGCAGTCTTATGGATAGCCAGAACAGGTAGTCCTTGGCGTGACATGCACCCCTGCTTTGGCAAATGGCATAGTGTATACGTACGTTATGACAGATGGGCTAAAAAGGATGTTTGGCAGAAAGTATTTGCAGAGCTGTCTGGAGATGCAGACCTTGAGTACCTTATGGTAGACGGCAGTATTGTAAGGGTTCATCAACATGGTGCATCAAAAAAAACTGCCAAAACCAAGAATGCCAAGGGCGTTCCAGAGGCGGTCTGAGTACTAAGATTCATGCATCTGTGGATTCACATGGCAACCCTGTAAGGTTTATCCTTACGGGAGGACAGGAGTCGGAATACGCTCAGGCAGATAATCTCATCGCAGGATTTTCACCTGCTTATGTGATTGCTGACAGAGGGTACGATTCCAATGCTTTTGTGTCTTCAATAATACAGGCTGGTGCTGTTGCAGTTATCCCGCCTAAATGTAATAGATTAGAACAACGGAAATATGACAAGCATTTGTATAAAGAGCGCAATCTGGTTGAAAGGCTCTTTCAGCGAATGAAAGAATTCCGGCGAATTGCCACAAGATATGAAAAACTTGCAAGAAACTATGAGGCAATGGTAACATTGGTGGCTGTAATCATATGGTTAAAATAAATGTGAACAGCCCCTAGATTAAATATTATAATTGAATCTCAGATAACATAAACTATATTAATTATAAACTACATAACATTAATCTGAAGTTATCCATTTATAGTCCTTAAAATAATGTCTCTTAAAGAGAGTTATCGCTGTTTCATATTGACTTAAGATGACAACAACATCGCTATTAGAAGGTATATCATCTTCCTCAAGGATTTCTAGAAATTGGAGCGAATCTTCGAGCGTGTAAATAAAAGTGTGTAAACGTCGTATGTGTTAAACTAACATGCGAGGTTTATGATGAAATTAGACAAGGACAAACTGAAAGAACTGCTTGCTGAAAGCGATGTAAAAACCACAGAAGACCTTCAGGTGTTTATGCGTGACATGATGAAAGAAGTCATAGAAACGCTCTACGAAGGTGAGCTTGAAGCCCATTTAGGCTATAAGAAACATGAACCGAACGTAAGTGACGGCAACAGCCGTAACGGTCGTTCTTCCAAGAAAGTACAATCACAAATGGGCGAAATGGAACTCGAAGTACCCCGTGATCGCCTATCAACCTTTTCGCCTGAAATAGTCAAGAAACGCCAGACAGATATATCAGGCATTGAAGCTAAAGTAATTTCCATGTATGCCAAGGGTATGAGTAACCGTGACATCAAAGAGCACATCTTTGATATCTACGGTCATGAGCTATCGCCGGAGACAGTCAGCGTTATTACAGACAAGATTCTCCCACAGGCTAAAGAATGGCAGAACAGAGCCTTGGAAGAGATATACGCCATCGTCTTTATGGACGGCATGGTTTTAAAGATGCGTGTGGACGGAGCTGTTCGCAACGTCACTATCTACTTTGTGATCGGCATCAGCATGGAAGGTCATAAATCCTGTCTGGGGCTATATCTTGCCGAGACAGAATCCGCTAAATACTGGCTGACAGTTATGAACGAGCTAAAGAACCGTGGAGTACAGGATATTCTTATCTTTGCCGTAGACAACCTCAAGGGCATCTCAGAAGCTATAACAGCCGCTTTTCCACAGTCTGAGATTCAGAAATGCGTAGTCCATCAGATACGCAACTCTCTCCGCTTTGTGCCCTGGAAGGAGCGTAAGACTGTGGCTGCTGACCTCAAGAAAATCTATGCCGCAGCGACCGAGGAACAAGCCAGAGCTGAGCTGGATGCCTTTGCTGAGAAGTGGGACAGCAAATATCCTAACATCTCGAAATCATGGCGGAACAACTGGACTGAGCTTTCTACGTATTTCAAATATTCCAAGGAGCTCAGGAAACTGATTTATACCACGAATCCGGTTGAGAGCTTCCATTCTGCCATCAGGAAATCGACTAAAGGAAAGGGAGCCTTCCCGACGGAAGACTCCCTTGTAAAGCTCTTATATTTAGCTATTTTAGGTATCGAAAAGAAATGGACTATGCCAATCAGGGATTGGGGTGTAATATACTCACAGCTATATATCAACTATGAAGACAGAATTACGACTTTACACAGTTAATATGACAGGCTCGAATCTTCATTCTGGAATAGTTCTTTCAATTGTCCAAGCACTTTATTAACCATTTTAATTTTCATCTTATTAAGCTGCTCGTCTGATTTCTTTTTAGACAAAAGATCAAATTCATTTTTTAAAGATTTAAGCATCTCACTAAGCAGTTTATAGCTTGCTATATCGTTATTACTAGGTAGCCACATGCTTTGTTTTTTCATTATTAACTCCAAACAAATTATTTTATACAAGGTGGAGAAGTCTTTAAAGTAGAGACTTCACCATCTATCACCCAGTAATAGTAGTGCTTTTGATATTTAATATTATCGCATCTCAACTTTTCTAGAGATGTTAAATAGTGAGACAGAATAAATACCACATCTCCATTATTTGGCATATCGTCTACATCAAACTGTTCAAACTCATCAGGAAAAGGGATATAGTCATTTTGCAAGATATGATTTGCTTGATTAAGCATGCTATTAATAAATTTTAATTTAAATTTATTAAGGGGTTCTGTTGGTTTCTTTTTAGATAAAAGTGTTATTTCGTCATAAGCACTCTTAATTTGAGGCTGAAGTTTAAGAAATATTTCTACCTGTTCTTCTGTCATACATTTCTCCTTATACTAAGATGGGCACTGTCTTGTGAACTCTACGTATTTCTTCTTTAGCACATCTATAGGTAGTCTTTGTTTATTTTCATACACCTGAGACATTAACTCTAAATCGTTATCTGTCATAATGAGTATACATTTCCTCTGACCAGACCAAAGGTCTATTGTGTTTTTGTACACACTTTTGGGAGGTTCATTCCTAGTGAAAATAACTCCAAAACTTCCAAACTCATTGTTAAGATAGCGATTTAGCTGATTTACATGAGTCGTCGTAACTTCTTTGACATTTTTTAATTCAAATACAATTTGCCTACTGTTGTACTTATCGTAAATCTCTTTTAGAAAATCATGGGATGTATTGTTATAAAATATAAGATCTCTTATCAAAACACCATCGGCTGTTCTCGCTTGGGGTTTTGCAAAATCTAACTCAGGAAACAGCATGGATGCAAGTAGAGGGCATAGATCTTTCTCATATTGTTGATCTGCGTTATCCGTTTTACCAGTAGGTAATTTAAGAATATTGCCGAGTTTCCTTTTTGATGAGAGAATTGGTATTTGAGAAAACAATGGATCATTTTGGCAATCTTTTTGAGATAGTTGCTTTCTTTTGATAAATTCCTGAACTTGATCGTAGTTTTGCCTATTATAGTCAAGAAGTTGTACCCTTGGTATTGTTGTACCTGCATCTAGCTTGTCAGACATAGAAACATAATCTTTATAGAAGTCCTCATAGTTGATCCAAGGTACAAAACGAAGCCATCTTTTTGGAACAAATAATATCTGGTCTTTAGAAATTGGATTCGTAGGTAGTTGGACTTTTTCAGACACAAATGCCATTTTCTTTAAATCAAAAAAATCAATATTTACAATTTCCATAGGGACATTGTGTTTCTCGCATTGCTGGATAGTATAATCAATGAGAAAAGATTCAAGTAAATTACACGCTATATCACTAACCCTATCTTTAGAAAAGCTATCAACCAATAATTGTAGCTCTTCAAAATGAGTATATCCCTGTTTATTAATTTGCGGAATATCTCTAAATGTAGACAATACAGAGTAAGCCATTTTATCACCAATCTTTTTTCCTTGCTTACTCTTGGAGTTACCCAAACCTACCGCATCGCATTCTGAAATCTCTTTTAAAATTGACACAGCTTGATTTTCATCTTTCAAAAACATATTCCCAAGCTGGTTAAATGAATTGGTAATAGTTGTGTGTAATGAATTATCTTGCTGAGATGGACTTTTCCACAACAAAAAAGGGTCTAGATATAAAGGTATATCTTCGTCTAGAAATGGTATAGCAAAGTCTACATCTGTTTGAGTGAATGTTAAATTATGAAAATCATTTAATCTCGGTCTAATAATCATATTTTTCTCACAATCTAAGTGTTTTACTAGAAACCTATATAACTATTGTACTCTAAAATGATATTGAATCAATATATCAATGGTATTTGATTCATTCTATGTTGACTAGTACTGCGAACTGAATACAGATCATCTACTGCTATGCAGCAATATGGTTAGAAAAAACGTTAGAAATCTAAAAAATAGAAAAGCCTCAGCGAATGCTGAGGCTTCCTATTTTATCGGCATTAAAAATGCCCGAGACCGGAATCGAACCGGTACGAAACAAGCGTTTCGAGAGATTTTAAGTCTCTTGTGTCTACCAATTCCACCACTCGGGCATGGTGTTAATTCTTATTCAATTTTCAAACATTTACAAGGATTTTAAGTCCCTTGCGTCTACCAATTCCGCCACCCGGGCAAAAAGGTTTATATACTTGATATTCGGCAGATTATAGCTATTCATGTTCTAAACATCAACTATTAATTACTGTTATTTTCGGTCAATTGCTGACAATTCCAGCTAACAGCATTTTATAACTCATAATTATCAAGGCTGTGCTGAACTGTTATGGTATCATTCGTATTCTGTAAGCCCCGCTCTAGCTCAGTATACATCCCTGATAGGTATACCTTTGAAGAGATAGGGTAATCCTCTCATTCGTAAATGGATCGAATAAGTATAACTCAAAAATGAAAAGCCGAAGTTTTCAGGCTCCGGCTTTATCTTCATATTTACCTATAAAGTACAAGAAAAAACAGACTACCCTGCCCCTTCAGTCAGTGATTAAAATTCAAGATTTTTCGGAGTTCTGGCAAAAGGTATTACATCTCTGATATTTGTCACACCTGTAACGAACATCAGAAGTCGTTCAAACCCAAGCCCGAACCCTGCATGGGGCACTGTGCCGTATTTCCTTAGCTCAGCATACCAGCCGTATTCTTCCATACTGAGTCCCATCTTTTCTATAGCACTATCCAGAACATCAAGCCTCTCCTCACGCTGGCTTCCGCCGATAAGCTCCCCAACTGAAGGGACAAGAAGATCCATAGCGGCGACAGTCTCACCATCATCGTTCTGACGCATATAGAACGGCTTAATGCTTTTCGGGTAGTTATAAACAAAAACCGGCTTTTTAAAGTGCTTTTCAGTCAGATATCTCTCATGCTCAGTCTGCAAATCCACACCGAACCCAACAGGGTACTCGAACTTTTCGCCGGAATTCTCAAGAATCTTCACCGCTTCGCGATATTCGACACGCTCAAAATCATTCGTAAGCATATTTGTAAGCTTGGCCTCAAGCTCTTTGTCGACAAAATTAAAAAACAGTTCAAGGTCTTCTTTGCAATTCTCCATCAAAAACCAGATAAGATACTTCACAAACTCTTCGGCAAGAGTCATATTGTCGTGAATATCAGCAAACGCCATTTCCGGTTCAATCATCCAGAACTCTGCTGCGTGCCTTGGGGTATTACTGTTTTCGGCGCGGAATGTCGGTCCAAAAGTATAAACACTGCCAAGTGCACACGCATAGCTTTCAGCATCAAGCTGACCTGAAACTGTAAGATACGCCGCTTTGCCGAAAAAATCTTCCGCAACAGGTTTTTTCGTATCCTCAAGGGTTGTCACGCGGAACATCTGCCCGGCACCCTCACAGTCAGAACCTGTAATTATCGGTGTATGAACATAGTGAAATCCACGCTCACGGAAAAACTGATGCACAGCAAATGAAGCCTCGGAGCGGATACGAAATATCGCTCCATATTTATTCGTTCTGGGGCGCAGATGAGCTATCTGGCGCAGGAATTCGTCTGAGTGGCGTTTCTTTTGCAGAGGATATGTCTCCTGGTCTGCACCACCAACAAGAGCAACTGCCTTCGCCTTAAGCTCCCACTTCTGACCTTTCCCTGGTGATTCTATAAGATCACCTTTTATCTCAACAGATGCTCCGGTATTAATATCCTTTAAAACATCGTAAGTTCCGATATCTTCATCAGCAATCGCCTGAAGATTTTTCAGACATGAACCGTCGTTCAGTTCCAGAAACGTAAAATTCTTCGAATCTCTTTTGCTTCGCACCCACCCATGAACAGTAATATCACTCTCAGGATGCTCTGCGTTTAAAAGGTCTTTGATTTTGTTTCTCATTATCAAACTCCGTGAAATCTGCCTTCGCTATATATCATAACACCATCGGCATAGACTTTGCCGTCAGCCATTCCCTTTATCATATCCCAGTGTATTCCTGACTTGTTTTTCCCGCCAGCCTCAGGATAGCTTGCACCCACAGCCATATGTATTGTGCGTCCGATCTTTTCGTCAAAGAGTATATTCTTAGTCGGCTTATTAATATTATCATTCAGCCCGAAAGCTATCTCTCCAATGAGTCTGGAGCCTTCATCAGTGTCGAGAACAGACTGAAGAAAATCATCCCCCTTCTCTGCACTTGCCTCAATTATGCGCCCTTTATCGATTTTCAGCGTAATACCGCCGGCTTCAACCCCCATATACGATGTCGGCAGGTCAAAGTATATCTGTCCGTTAACGCCGTCTTCCACAGGACTTGTAAAAACCTCTCCGTCCGGCATATTGTGATGACCGTTACAATTAATCCATTTACGCCCTTCCACATTGAAGGTTATATCAGTATTCTTCCCTTCGATGCGTATCTCTTTTGTCCCTGTGAGAATATCGACAACTTTATTCTGAAACTCATCTACTTCTTTCCATGCGGCAACCGGATCAGCTTCGTTCAGCTTACATGCGTTAAATACAAATTCTGTATACTCATCAAGAGACATCTCCGCATCCTGCGCCATAGCCTGTGTCGGATACGGACAGAGCGACCAGCGGAATTCTCCCTTCTCTTCTCTGTCCATAAGCACGTCACGAACTTTACGCATTGATTTTGCATAGAGGGAAACTTTGGATTTATCAGTGTTTGTGAGCTGTTTTGTGTTGTCCGTGCTATCTATATATACTTGTGCAGTAATGTTCTCTGCATCTGCCATAACTGAGGGGGGGATAAATTCGAGCTGTTTTTCAGTTGCGTATTTATAAAAGACAGACTGCTGCTCTGAAATCATCATACGCAGAACCGGGTGTGCGCCCATCTCAAGCGTCTTTCTTACGAACTCTTTGACAAGCGGCTCTGCCACTGTTTCTGACCTTATGAGGAATATGTCCCCCTCTTTCAGATCGAGAGAATATTCACAAATAAGCTGTGCCATCTTTTTCTCTAAACTCATAAAAAGATATCTCCTTTCAAATACAATAAGGGGGCAAAAAGCCCCCTCTGTTTTTTATCGAATGTTACTGTAACCGCCAAAACACGGTCACTCTCGTTTATGCCGGAATGCCGGCAATAACTCTATTTACCTTTAAGGTTGTAAAACGCACCAAGCCCTTTATAAGCTGCCTGATCGAAGAGCTCTTCCTCTATGCGCAGAAGCTGGTTGTACTTGGCTATCCTGTCTGTTCTACAAGCGGAACCTGTTTTAATCTGTCCGGCATTCACAGCAACTGCAAGGTCTGCAATAGTTGTGTCTTCTGACTCGCCTGAGCGGTGAGAGATAACACATGTATACCCTGCTTCTCTTGCTGTCTGTATAGCATCCAGAGTCTCTGTGAGGGTTCCTATCTGGTTCAGCTTCACAAGGATAGAGTTAGCGACTCCTGTTTTGATACCCCGTGTAAGTCTCTCTGTGTTAGTGACAAAAAGGTCGTCCCCCACAAGCTGGCATTTGTCGCCGATAGCGTCGGTAAGAAGCTTCCATCCATCCCAGTCATTTTCATCCAGACCATCTTCAATGGATATAATAGGGTACTTTTCAACGAGATATTTATAATATTCCACCATCTGAGCAGATGTTTTTTCCGGCTCCGCCTCAGCTTCGAGGACATAAACGCCTTTATCTTTGTTATAAAATTCGCTTGAGGCTGCATCAATAGCTATGTAGATATCTGAACCAGCTTTATAGCCCGCTTTATCGATAGCTTCGAGGATAACTTCTATCGCCTCTTCGTTAGAGCCGAGGTTCGGAGCGAAACCGCCCTCATCCCCGACAGATGTGCTCATCCCTTTTGCTTTCAGCACGCCTTTAAGTGTATGAAAAACTTCAACACCCATTCTGAGAGCTTCACGGAATGATTCTGCGCCGAGAGGCATAATCATGAATTCCTGAATATCAACGTTATTATCAGCATGTTCGCCGCCGTTAAGTATATTCATCATAGGAGCAGGGAGAGTACACGCGTATGCACCGCCGATATATTTATAAAGCGGAAGCCCACAGGACTCCGCAGCAGCTTTTGCACAAGCGAGTGAAACACCGAGAATAGCGTTTGCGCCAAGTTTCCCTTTATTTTTTGTACCGTCAAGCTCAATGAGCATCTCGTCAATGAGCTTCTGCTCTGTAACATCAATCCCCTCAAGCTCAGGTGCAACGATTTCATTAACGTTTTGTACAGCCTGAAGCACTCCCTTACCGAGAAAACGCTCTTTGTCGCCATCACGAAGCTCTACAGCTTCATATTCGCCGGTGGAAGCACCTGATGGAACAATGGCACGCCCCATAACGCCGCCACTTGTCACAACCTCAACCTCAATTGTAGGATTTCCTCTGGAGTCCAGAACTTCTCTGGCAAAAACATCAATTATATCAGTCATAGAATTCTCCTCAGTATATATGATTTAACTTTTTGGTATGAAATATAAGAGGCGCCCGTGCCCCCCTTTTCCGCCCTCAGTATATATTGATGTAGGATCAAAAAACAACATTATTTAAGTCTTAAAAATATTTTTATTGGTATTATTACAAAATCAGTCTATTTTTATATTATTAGACATCTGAAAGGTACGAACAGAGGTTATATGTTGAAAAGCTTTATTTATACTAAGAAAAAGTATTACCTCCTTTTCTCAGGCTACTTTCTAACATTTGGTGTAGTCATCGCCTTGCTCACGTCCTTTATAAATTACAACATAAAATATACAGATATTGAGAAACAGCTAAAGTCCCGTTCACAGTCTGAAGCGGCATTAAAAATAGACTTTCTTACAAGCTATGTGTGGAACATAGAGCAGGAACTCGAATCTCTTTTAAATAACCAGATCACCCTTAACTTTATCCACCAAGAAACCGCAGACAGAAGAAACCAGCTCCAGAGCCTCTTTTACTCTGTCATGTTCTCTAACAAAGATCTCATGCAGCTCAGATTTATTGATGCAGCCGGCATGGAGGTCATAAGAATAGACCGCCCTGATTATGACGGAGGTATAAAAATCGTTGAGCAACAGGATATGCAGGACAAAAGCGGAAGGTACTACTTCAGGCAGGCATCAAAATTACCTGAAAAATCTTTCTGGCACTCTAACCTCGACCTAAATATTGAACACGGCACAATTGAAGTCCCTTACAAACCGACATACAGAGTTGCAGCCCCATTATATGTTGGACACAAATTCAAGGGTATAGTTATAGCAAACCTCTTAATGAACAACATACTCAGCACCTTATCAAACTCTGCCTATTTCAGCGTATATGTTGCTGATGTTTACGGTGATATTCTCGTCAGTCCTGAACCGGATAAGTCGTGGAGCAGATACCTTCCTAACAGACCAAATGCAGAAGATATCTTCCCCGAACACATTGATGTAATAAAAAAGAAAGGGGACGCCATCCGGGATGAATTTTATATGTTTTGTCTTGAGGATATCTTCCTTAACAACGAAGGGGTTAAGCTTATTCTTGCGCCGAAAGACGAGGTCATGGGGCAGCTCAAAAAATCTAATATACTGTCTGCTATACTCATAACTCTCATCGTGTTGCTGATATCCATCCCTCTTTCATGGCTTGCATCATATCTGCCGTCCAGACTCCAGTCCAGTCTGCTCAACGCCTATGAAAAGATAAAAGAGTACAACAAAATGATAGACAGACATATCTCTACCAGCAAAACAGATATACACGGCAGAATAACAGAAGTGAGCAGCAAATTCACCGAAATAACAGGTTTCAGCAAAAGTGAAATAGTAGGCAAAACCCATAGAATCCTCCGCCATCCGGACAACCCTTCAGAGCTCTTCGAAAGTATGTGGCTAACCATAAGCAACGGTGACACATGGCAGGGAGAGATAAAGAATGTCAATAAAACAGGAGAAGAATACTGGGTACACCAGACTATCTCACCTGAAGTTGACAAATACCAAACCATAATCGGATTTAATTCCATTTCAAGAGATATAACAGACAAAAAACGGATAGAGGAGCTGTCGGTAACCGACAGACTCACAAGCCTGTATAACAGACATAAACTTGATGACGTACTTCAATCTGAATACAGCAGGCACCAGAGACACAATACTGATTTCTGTGCGGTTCTCATTGACATAGATCACTTCAAAAACGTCAATGACACTCATGGGCATCAGACAGGGGATAAAGTACTTGTAAAGCTGGCAGAATTACTCAAAGCCAATACAAGAGAGTCAGACTATATAGGCAGGTGGGGCGGAGAAGAGTTCCTGATTATCGCTGTGGAATCAAACCTTGAAGGGACTGCATTCTTGGCGGAAAAACTTAGAAGAATGGTTGAAGAAACAGATTTCCCTATTGTCGGAAAAATCACGATCAGCCTTGGCGCTGCACAGTATAAAACCGGAGAAACTATAGCTCACTTCATAAACAGAGCAGATGACGCTCTGTATACTGCTAAACAAACAGGTAGAAACAAGCTTGTAAATGCAGAATAAATAAACAAAAACATTGATTTTAAATGCTATAACCGTTAGCTTAACTTGAGAATAATCTGTTTTAAGGTAGAATTATATTCAGGAGCTATCAATGACAGAGATGATGTACTCACGTAAGCGTTTTTATCTTCTTTCCGTCTCTTTCTTTATATTCTTTGGCATACTGATCGCAATAACTACAGCCATAGTCAACTACAAACTCGCATCAAAACAAAATATTGAACAGATAAACCTCAGAGCAAGCTCTGAACTATCGTATAAAAAGCTTTACCTTGAAGACTATATAACACATAAAGAATTAGTTGTCACAATACTGGCAAGGCACCTGCTTTTAAATGATTTTATCACATCAGAGGGAGTAGACGAACGGGCAAGAGTCAATTCATTTTTCCAGTCTGTAGTTTTCGCAAACCCCGATATAATGCAGCTTCGGTTTATAAACAGTAACGGTCTGGAGAGAATCCGTGTCGACAGGATCGATAACGAAATATTCACTTATCCTCAGATATATTTACAAAGCAAATATGACAGATACTACTTTCAAGAGAGCAACCAACTTAACAAAACACAGTTATGGCATTCCAGAATTGACCTTAACATTGAACATGGCAAGATTGAGCTGCCGTATAAGCCTACCTACAGAATCGCTGCTCCGGTTGTAGTCAACGGCGAACATAAAGGTATCGTTATAGTTAATCTGCTCATGCAGAGAGTTATTGACCTCTTGACTGAATATGCTAACTTCAGCACATACTTAATTGATAACGAAGGAGAAATAATCTCTGCCTCTGACGCAAGTCTTGCGTGGAGCAAATATCTCAAATCCGATATTAAAATTAACAATATATTCCCCGGTGCATTTAATAACGACATGAATCAGTCCTCACTACAAAAAAGTAATCTTTTTGTGTATAGCCTAAACCAGATATTCGATAACGGCGAAGGTGTCAAACTCATTATGAAACCTAAAGCAAGCATGCTGCACCAGATAAAAAAGAACAATCTGATATCTGCCCAAATTGTTGCACTTGTTATCTTACTGATAAGCTTCCCGCTGTCATGGGTAGCGTCATATGCTCCATCAAAGCTTCAGTCAAGCCTGCTGAAAGCTTTCGACAAGATACGTAGGTTCAACTTCATAATAGACAGTAACATAGCCACAACAGAAATAGACCTGAAAGGTAACTTTACTGCTGTCAGCGCAAAATATGCCGAGATGACAGGATACAATCACACAGAATTGATAGGCAACACACACAGCCTCATACGACACCCTGACACAACACAAAAACAGCTGGACGACCTTTGGAAAACCATATTAAAAAAAGAAATATGGCAGGGGGAATTCAAGAACATCAATAAAGACGGTGAGCTCTTCTGGACAAAACAGACTGCCACCCCTGCAATAGACGACAAGGGAAATGTAACGGGATATACAGCCGTTATACACAACATCACAGAGAAAAAGAAGATAGAAGAACTCTCCATTACAGATAGACTGACAGGACTTTATAACAGACATAAACTTGATGCCGTTCTTAAGGCTGAGCGAATCAGAAATGAAAGACACAATACAAGGTTTTGCGCAGCTATCCTTGATGCTGATCATTTCAAAAGAGTTAACGACACTTATGGTCACCAGGTAGGTGACGATGTCCTCGTGAAACTTGCTGCTATTATAAAAGAAAACACCAGAGAATCCGATTTTTGCGGAAGATGGGGCGGGGAAGAATTTCTCGTTGTTGCCCTTGAAACAGACATTACCAATACAGCTTTTTTAGCCGACAAACTGCGCAAGGCTGTCGAAGAGACAGACTTTACCCCGGTAGAAAAAGTGACAGTCAGCATTGGTGTCGCAGAATATAGCAGAGGTGAAACCATAGCTCACTTCATAAACAGAGCAGACGAAGCCCTCTACAAAGCCAAACAAACAGGTAGAAACAGAGTCGTTTCGGCATAAACAAATAACGCTTACATTGGTTTAACACCTTGACTTGTCGTTTTGCACTATACTATTATTCAAATATTCAACAAAAGCGAGTCAAGGAAAAAAATGTACGAAATACCAAACCTACTCTTTGCCGACAGGCAGGGAAACATATACGATCATCCGCATCTGAAAATGACTGTCAGAAGCGAAAATTATAACTTTGTACCCTATGAAATAGAACTGATTGAACTTCCGGCAAGCTCACGACTATTCTTCGTGCCGGACACACATCCCCACGCTTATAATCCAGACACAGCAGGAATGGAAGTTTTTACGGGCGGGTACGCTGTCAGTGCATTTCTAGACCCGGGATATCTACGCCTTTTCCTCCCCTCATTTAAAAAGCTAAGTGATGTAATACTGCCCATGTATGCATATACCGCTGTAGGCTGGCTTAACGGAAAATTCGTTGTGCCGGCTATAAAAGTTGATGACGACTCGAAATGGAACCCGAAAAATTTCGACTACACAGACAAGTTCAAAGAAGTTGTTGATGCAAAACTTGAACAGTTCCCCAAAAACCGTGTCTATAAGCAGCTTTCAAAATGCGCTCTGGAATACCACTGCACAGCCGCTAAAAATGCTTTCATAGGCAGATGGGAGTGTCCCCTCCCCACAGCCCCGACTTGCAACAGCAGGTGCCTCGGGTGCATATCTCTCCAGGAGGACAAACGTATAGAATCTCCTCAGCAAAGACTTAAGTTTGTACCGAAAGTCAACGAAATTGTCGAAGTCGCTCTGAACCACTACGAAGTTGCGGAGGAGCCTATTGTGAGCTTCGGACAAGGGTGTGAAGGCGACCCGATCATGACAGCGGATGTCATCGCAAAAGCTGTTACGATAATCAAAAAGAAAGCTCCGGATCTCACTGTCAACTTCAACTCCAACTGCAGCAATCCTGAAAAGATGAAAATGCTGTTCGACGCAGGGCTCGACAGTATACGTGTAAGCATAAACTCTGTCGTCCACTCCACATATGAAAGCTATTATCAGCCGGTGGGATATAGCCTGGACAATGTGCTGCAAAGTATAGAGCTTGCTAACAGCTATAAAGTTTATACTGCGCTGAACCTGCTTACAATCCCCGGAGTAAACGACAGAGAGAGCGAAACAGAAACAATGCTCGACTTCTTAAATGCCTACGAGATAGACCTTATACAACTGCGTAATCTGAACATCGACCCTGATTTTCTTTTCGATAAGCTCAAATTTAAAAAAGAAGAGATATTAGGCATAAAGAACATGCTAAAATTAATAAAGAAAAAAAAGAAGACAATCAAATTCGGTTATTTCAACCGCACCAGAGAGAATTTTCACAAAGATCTGGGGCTGCCGGACTTGAAAAGGAGAGGTAAATGAAAAAATTACTAGTACTTGCCGCAATGATGGTGTCCAGTGTTGTTTTTGCTGACGAATTCAAAATCCAAAACAGCATGACACAGTCACAGTTCCAGGACCTGTCAAAAGAGATGGGACAGATGGTAACCCCAACTCCAAACAGCCCGGCGGAACCACTGAAAACTCTCGGATTTGATATTGCCCTTGAAACAACACTAGTTAATATCAGCGACGGTGACTCCCACTGGAAAAACGCATGGGATAACGGCGACCCCGACAGCATGGCACTGCTTTACAGAGTACATGTTCAGAAAGGATTTCCTTTCGGGATTGACCTTGGGCTCAGCGTTACCAAAGGAACAAACATAGATTTTACCGCTATTACAGGTGAAGTAAAATACGCTATCCTTAAAGGGACAACAGTTACTCCCGCACTTAGCGTTAAAGGCTCTTATACAAAAGTTTTCGGTCTGGACGACATTGACCTCCAGACTCTTTCCGCAGGCATTTATGTCAGCAAGGGTATCCTCATGTTCACTCCGTACGGCGGTCTTGAAACTGTCTATACCATGGCTTCTGACGACTCCGATGCTGACCTTGACGATGAAAATGTCAACGCAGTCAGAGGTATCGTTGGTCTCCAGTTCTCACCTCTCCCACTAATATCAATCAACGGAGAGATTGCTGTGGGAACTGTAACTTCATATGGTTTAAAGGCTGGACTCAGATTCTAGCTTGAAGGTTGAAATGAACACAAATTTTTACGACTATCTGGTCTTAGGCAGCGGCGTGGCTGGACTCAGAGCAGCAATAGAGCTCTCCGGTCACGGACGTGTTGCCGTGGTAACCAAATGCTTTCTAGGCGAAAGCTCATCAGAATATGCTCAGGGGGGGGTAGCAGTTGCTCTCTCTGACGACGACGACATCTCACTGCACATAGAAGACACTCTGCGTGCAGGCGACGGGCTCTGCGATCTCAAAGCTGTCTCCACACTCGTGGAGGAAGGACCGCAGTATATCAAACAGCTAATATCCTGGGGTGCGAAGTTCGATATGCACGGCAGCCTGCTGGACTTCACCAGAGAGGCGGCACACAGCGTCAAACGCATTATCCATGCAAAAGGGGACGCCACAGGGCATGAAATCGTACGCACTCTGAAAGAGCACTCCGCAGGCATAGAAAACATCGAAAAACTGGAATACACCTATGCGCTGGACTTCATCAAAGATGCTCCGGACAGTGTCGCAGGGGTGATCGCGCTGAACGAAAAAACAGGCGAAATAAGCCTCTACTATGCAAAAGCTGTCATTGTCGCCACAGGCGGCGCAGGCAGACTTTACACCAGAACAACCAACCCGGAGGTCGTCACCGGCGACGGAATGGCTATGGCATTCAGAGCTCAGGCTGTGATGCGTGACATGGAGTTCTTCCAGTTTCACCCCACAGGACTGACTGTTGAGGGCGCACCTGCGTTTCTGCTCAGCGAGGCGATGCGCGGTGAAGGCGGTGTTCTCAAAAATAAATACATGGAACGCTTCTGCACCAAATACCATCCGGACGGTGAGCTTGCCCCGAGAGACGTCGTGAGCCGCTCAATATTCTTTGAGATGAAAGAGACAGATTCGTCACACGTTTTCCTCGACCTGTCCCACCTAGACTCTAACTTTGTTAAAAACAGATTCCCAAAAATATATTCCACCTGTCTTGAATACGGACTGGATATTTCCAAAGACCCCATACCGGTCAGCCCCGCTGCTCACTACTTTATGGGGGGGATACTCACAGACGACTGGGGACGTTCCACGCTGAAAGGACTTTACGCCTGTGGTGAGGCAGCATGTACTGGCGTACACGGCGCAAACAGGCTGGCAAGCAATTCTCTCCTCGAAGGCGTTGTCTACGGAGGCAGAAGCGCAAAAGCAGCCGTCAAAGACAATAACAACAGGGAAGTAAGAGAACAGGACATCAAAATTGAAACCATACTGGAGATAGCAGACCCGAAAAAAGATCTGGAAGCTATACATACGTGCATGTGGAAAAACGTCAGCGTATCCAGAAACGAGGCAGACCTGGATGAAGCAATCGCTTACCTCAGCGGGTTTCTTGCTCAGTTCGATGGCAAAGTTGCTAAAAACAGAGCAACGGCAGAGCTGCGCAACCTCGCCACTGTGGGACTTCTGATCTCCAAAGCGGCAAAAGAACGCAAAGGGAGCAGAGGCGCGCAATACAGAGAAGATTATCCGGAAAGGATTGCCGAAAACTGGCACATATATTTTGAAAATGCACTGTTTAGTCCCGTTAAAAGGTAAAAATAAGCCGCTGCACACAGCAGACGGCTCCATGTCGCTTTACAGCATGGAATACCACGAAGGTTACAGGGCAAAGAGTGTCGGTGCATATACCGAGAGTCTCCATAAATTCTATCATGCATCTTGCATTGGTGAGCTGCTGAAAAAGCAGGATGTGCGTCTGCTTGACATATGCCTTGGGGGCGGAAGCAATCTTTCTGTCACGCTGGACAAAATTGCAGACATAGACACCCCGTACAAACTCCATATCGTAACCGTCGAAAGACAAGCTTCGCTGTTTGAAACAATAATGGACACGCCTTATCTATGGCCTCTGAGGGGATATAATATCCTCAGGGAACTCATAGTCAACGCAAACCACAAAAATGTCCGGCTGGACATAGCCATTGGCGACGCAAGAGAAATTCTCAGTAAACTCATGTGGAGTTTTGACGTGATATATTTTGACCCTTTCGGGAAAAGAAAAAATCCGGAAATGTGGACAGTAGAGGTTTTCCGGCAACTCCACAGGCTATGCTCAGACAAAGCAAAAGTGGTGACATATTCATCAGGAAAAGTCATACGTCAGGACTTTGTAGCAGCAGGCTTCAAGTTCACAAGTACGCCAAAACCCGAAGGAGCTTTTCAGGAAGGTACGGTCTTTTCAAAAGAATGACATTTTTTCAAATATTTTGTTGACACCATTCATATAATGCGATATAAAACATCTCCCAAGCGGGTGTAGCTCAGCTGGTAGAGCGCGACCTTGCCAAGGTTGAGGTCGCCGGTTCGAGTCCGGTCACCCGCTTTTTTTACGAAAGGCCGACTTCTGGTCGGTCTTTTTAGTTTATACTGATGGCGACGTGGCCGAGTGGTTAGGCAGCGGCCTGCAAAGCCGTGTACCCCAGTTCGATCCTGGGCGTCGCCTTTAGAGAATAAGAAAAGCTCATCTCCGGATGGGCTTTTTTGATTTTAAGCCATCTTTCCATTCAGGCGTTCATAATATTTCCGATATATTCACCTGAACGGCTGCAAGCTGCACATTAAACAGAAATAATAGATGTAACAGTTTTTTAGCTTTTCGTGGACATTTACCACCCCTTTGTGTTAGTTTTTTATATTATGAATACATTTTACGCACCAAAATTCAAAGCATCACTGACAGGACTCGACCTTGTACTTCACAACTCCATACTGAAATACCTCGGCGGCATATCAGCACATGACGAGTGGCAGGCGAGAAGCTTCAGTGCACAAACCCCAAACCCCGAAGCAATAACAAGGCTTAACAGCCAGCTTGAAAAAATCCCTCAGTTCCTACAGAGTGATGAGGGGCAGCAGAAGATGAAGGACTTTATGCAGGAATCATCCAACGTCCTTCTAGGGCTTTTCAAATTTGACAAAGAATGGGTGAGCAGAGAATACCTTGGCGGTAAGAAATTTACTTTTGTGCTTGGGTTCATGCATACGGGCGGTTCATACGCAATGAGCGAGCTTTGCAAAATCCACGGTTATAACCATCAGGACTACTCTTCCACAATGACCTATGACTCCATCCCCAGAGGGGGCGAGATACATTACATAGACACACCCGGATACCTCAAACAGGTGCTCTTTGACTTCGCACAGTACATCACATGGGTCAAAAGAGAACAAAATAACCTGCTGCACGTTGTACATAAAAGTATTAATTCAACTGTATGCATTAGTCTGCTTAACGGAATCTTTGGGGAAGACGCAAACTTCTTCATAACAATAAGAAACCCGCTGCATTCAGCTCATGCATTCAAAAAGCTTGAAAGCTTCAAAGACAGCAGTACGCCTCCGGCATGGGAAAATATTCTCATTACAAAAGGTTTTGTAACCAAAGAGAAATTTGATCAGATAGACTTTTATGAAAAATGTATCCTCTGGTGGACATACATATACGAAAAAGCAGCTCACGATATCCGTCAGGTCAAAAATAGAGTACATATTGCACGCTACGACCAGACTATGCCGGACACTATAAAAGAGTATGCAAAAGCTCACAGAGTAAACAATTTCGTTCCGGATGCTATGGATACTGAGCAGGATTACTCTTTTGAGGATAAGCACATTGAACAGGCGCAAAAAGCCATGGACTACATAAACCAGTGCTTTGAAACAAGCCTTTCTGCTTAATACAGCAGATTTTGTTTTTGTAAAATTTAGTTCAATAAGAAAATTTCACTAACAAATAAAATACACCTTAAGTTAATTTTAGTTTAAACATAAATTAAATTTGCTTAGGAATAAATTTTGATGTATAAGAAAATATGGCACTAAGAGACTGTACAGAAGAAGAACTCGACAACCTGCTGAAATTCTTTAAGGCAATGGCAAACCCGCTAAGGCTGGAGATCGCCAGAATGATATGCATGGAGCCAAGATACAGCTACGAGATAGAAGAACATTTCGAATGTGAACGCTCAAATATAACCAAACATATCAATATCTTGAAGAATGCAGGAGTCATCAAGCCGTATAAAGAAGGTCGTAAAACGCTCTTTGTCATGCAGGCGAAATATATAAAATCACTACTGAAATGCATTGATCAGGAAAGATACCTTCAGTTCCTCAAAGAGAACGAAAACAAATAAAACACCCCCTTTGATTATCTCTTTGACCAAAAAAAGCACCCCGAAGGATGCTTTTAATTTTAACAAATCATATATAAATTTAATCTGTCTTTGACCACTTTATCCTGAAAAGGACTGTATACATCACAGGTACAAAAAACAACGTCAGCAACGTCGCAAATGCAAGCCCGAACATAATAGTCACAGACATTGATGCAAAAAATGCATCAATCAAAAGCGGAGCCATACCAAGAATAGTTGTCAAAGCAGCCATTGCAACAGGTCTTATCCTGCTGACAGAGGCATCAATAACAGCCGGCAGACTATCCTTTCCGCCACGTATCTCAATATCTATCTGATCCAGAAGAACAATAGCATTTTTTATAAGCATCCCCGACAAACTCAGGAATCCCAGCAAAGACATAAAGCCGAAGGGCATATTCATTATGATAAGCCCCGCCGAAACACCTATAAGTGCCAACGGGAGAGTCATAACAATTATCAACGGCTGCTTAAGTCTATTAAAAAGCAGAATCATTATCAGCACCATAACAAGGAAAGCTCCGGGCACATTTGCCATTAGCTTGGATTGTGCATCACGCGAATCTTCATATTCCCCCCCCCATTCGAGGCTGTAGCCTTCAGGCATAGAGATCGCCTCTATATGAGGACGAAGCCTTTTAAAAAGCTCATCAGCAGTTCCGAATTTAGGGTCGCACTGGGCTGTGATTGTTCTCGATCTGTTCTTTCTCCTTATAACACTGTCCACATAGCCGGTCTCAACAGATTCAACCACCTGCTGTATCGGAACATATTTGCCGTGCAAAGTTGAAAACACCTGAACATCAAGAAGTGAATCAACATTTCTTCTCTCACGCTCCGGTGACCGGAAAACTATAGGGATCATGTCGGTTCCTTCTCTGAAAAGCCCTGCCATAGTACCGCTGAAAGACGCTTTTATCGCATCATTGATCATGCTTCTGGTAATTCCTGCACTTTTAGCCTGAGCTTCAGCAAGTTTAACATCTATGGTTTTTACTTTCTGCCGCCAGTCATCATGTATAAATGTCGCAGCGTTATCCTGTCTCATTATCTCCATAGCCTGCTCAGAAAGCATTCTGAGTACCTTCGTATCTTTTCCGCTAAACCTTGCTGCAATTTTAGATCCGCTGCCAGGTCCGTACTGAAAACGTTTAACACTGAGCTGAACTTCAGGCAGGTTTTCAAAATAGTATTTTTCTATCTGGGGTATGAGCTCTTCAATAGAGTTATAATCATCCACAGTCAGCAGTATCTGCGCATATGACGAGTTATTCTGTTCAGGATCATAAGTCAGAATAAACCTCAGTGCCCCCTCCCCTATAAAGGAAATGACATCGTCAACGTGTTCAAGCTGCGCAAGACCTTCTTCTGCTTTTTTTACAGCTCTCTCTGTTGTATTAATATGTACCCCTTCACGAAGCCACATATTAATCATTACCTGGGGTCTGGTTGACTCCGGAAAGAAACTCTGTTTAACAAAGCCAAAACCGTAAAGTGCAGCAAAAAGCAGAAACACCATCACACCGATAGTCACCCACCGGAAATGAATCATTTTGCATAAAACTTTTTTATAAGATCGATAAACCCATCCTGCGTAGGGGTCTTCAACATTTCCACTCTTACTCGGACGCAGAACCATATGGCAGAAGAGCGGAGTTAGCGTTATAGCAAAAACCCAGCTTAACATAAGGGAAGTACCAATAACCTGAAACAGGCTTAAAAGAAACTCACCCGTTTTATCATTAGAAACAGCGATGGCAACAAACGCCATAATGGCGATCATGGTAGCGCCAAGAAGCGGCCACATGGTTTCCTTTACGGTGGAAACAGCAGCCTCAAGCCTCTCTCTCCCCATCTGGACTTTGATCAATATCCCTTCAGCCACAACAATTGCATTATCTACAAGCATCCCAAGAGCAATGATAAGAGCCCCGAGAGAAATATTCTGTAATGTAACTCCCATAAAATCCATACAGATAAAAGTCGTCAGGATAGTTATCAGCAGAACAGCGCCTATTAAAAGCCCTACACGAAGTCCCATAAATATAAGCAGGACTATAATAACAATAGCCACAGCTTCAGCCAGATTCAGCACAAAGCCGTTAACAGCTTTTTCAACTGTTCCTGACTGATAGGCTATAGTCCCCTTTTCAATGCCTATAGGACGTTCAGACTCCAGCTCTTGAAGCCTTTCTGCAACAGCCTGCCCCATCACAACGACGTTACCGCCTTTAATAGTGGAGATACCCAGCCCTATCGCCGGCTTACCGTTAAAGCGCAGAAGTTTACGGGGAGGGTCGTAGTACCCCCTTTTAATAGTAGCTACATCTTTCAGATGAATCATCTTGTCTGACGTACCGGAGCGGATAAGCATGTCGCCTATCTCCTCTACGGTGCGGAAAATACCTGTTGTATTTACGGAAATATATTCATCGCCGACAGTTATCTTCCCTTCGTCGACAACAAGATTCTGCTGCTGAAAAGTCTGTAGAATCTGTAGAGGACTTATACCAAGCTGAGCAAGCTTTGCTCTCGGTGTTTCAATAAAGACTGTTTCAACCTGTTCCCCATACAGCTCAACCTTCGCAACATTTTCTACAAGCAGCAGTTCTTTTTTGAGCATGTCCACATAATCTTTTAATTCGCTATAGTCATAGTCATCACCATAGAAAGCGTAAAAAACACCGTAGACATCACCAAAATCATCATTTACAACCGATGGACCTGCTCCCGGAGGGAGATCCGACTGCCCGGCACTCACTTTCCTGCGCAGCTCATCCCATATCTGAGGCAGATCATCTTTATCAAAATTATCTTTAATATCAGCGTATATAAACGACAGCCCGTCACGGGAAAATGAACGAACCTCGTCAAGCTGTCCGAGCTGCTGGATAGCTTTTTCCAGAGGGTCTGTAACCTCTTGCTCGACTTCAAGGGGTGTTGCCCCAGGGTACTGAGTTACAATTACCGCCGTTTTTATGGTATATTCAGGATCTTCGAGCCTGCCGAGCTTCTCATAGGCAATAATCCCCATAGCCATCAGGCAGATTGTCAGAGCCAGAAAAAATGTTTTTTTCCGTATAGTCGTCTCTGCAATATTCATTTAAGATTCTCCGGTTTCTCAAAACGTTTAACTTCGAGTCCTTCTACAAGATGCTGAATGCCTGCTGAAGCGATCTCCTCACCTTCTTTCAGTCCACCAAGCACAAGCACGCTGTTGTTTTTGAGTCCATCTGTTTTGACTTCTCTTTTGTGTACAGTCATATTCTCATCCAGCACCCAAACAAAAATCTTTCCGCTGGAGTCACTGAATACCGCACTCTCGGGTATTTCGAATTCACCTTCATCATAACTTTCGCTTACAACTATTTTTGCCGCTACAGTCATACCTGGTAAAACAGTAATTTCATCAGGAGACGGCATTATAAACTTAACAGGATATGTCTGCGTAACGGGGTCAGCTTCAGTACCAACTTCCTTAAGCTCCATCTCATATTGCTTATTAAAAGGTACTTCAAACACCGCATATGCCTTATAATCAAGATTCTGACTTGAGTTCATAATCAGGCTTTCGGGTATATTAACAACAACCTCAATTTCTTTGATGTTCTGAACACTGGCAATGGGAGCCCCAGCCGACACTGTCTGAAAATTATCTACGTATCTCTTCGCTATATACCCCGAGAACGGTGCATAAAGCGACGTATCACGCAAACTCTTTTCAGCAAGCTCTTTCTGAGACTGTAAAACATCATAAGCAGACTTTGCTTTGTCGTAGTCCGCTTTTGATATAGCATTGGAAATCCAAAGTTTTTTTGCCCGCTGGAAAGCAAGCGTGGCTTCCTCAACCTGAGCCTTTATCGTGTTAAGGTTATGCTTATAAGAGGCATCATCAAGCTTTGCTATGAGGCTCCCTTTCTCAACATAATCCCCTTCTTTAACATTCAGAACCACAAGAGAACCGGACAGAATGAAAGATGTGTCGACTTTTTTTCCCGCCCTGATCTTACCGGGGTATGTACGGACGTCCATTCTTTTCACTGATGTAACCTTATATGTCTTTATCGGTCGAACATGCTTTGCCGGATCAAAGCCGGCTGCCTCGTCATCCCCACAAGCTGTGATAAAAATAGCAATTGAAATAATTATCAATATCTTACGAAACATCGGAGTCTCCTTTATTTTGACGAATTCTTTAATATTGTTACAAGCTTCTCACACTGGTCATCAGGAGCAAAAGCAAAGAAGCATCCGTATGCTCTCTCAACATCTACAATCCTTTCCATAAAACTATACTGACTTGATGCTGTGTTCATATCCGCATTGAGTTTTGCATTCTGGGAATCTATCAGTTCGGTTATAGAAACAGCCCCCCTCGAATACAGATCAGATACAATTTTCAGAGTTTTTGCCGCTGCAACTGCACTTTCGTTGGCGAGGCTGAAACTGTCATATGCTGCCCTTGCATTTTCCAGAGCAGTTATCATCCTCTGCCTGACAAGCTTTACCGCTTTTGCTTTTTCGTGGTAAAGTTTTCTCACTGCTGTTTTTTCTATACTGAGCTGAGCACTTCTCCGCCCGCCTTCATATATGGGTATGCTGGCAGTAACACCAACGTTCCATTCCGTGTCGTCATACCAACCAGGGGCAGTGTCTGATGCCTCACCGTCCTTCATCACGAACCTTTTGTATTCTCCGCCTGCTGTCACAGTCGGAAGGTAAAATTTCCTTTCAGCAGTAAGCACAGACCTGTCAGCGGCACCTGTAAGGTATTCGAGAGATGCGAGTTCTACAGAGTTTTCTACAGCGGCATCTGTCATCGTCTTTTTAAAGCGGTCAAACACGTCAGCCCGGTCGAGAATATTCATACTCCCCTTAAAAGAACTGAGAATAGAATAGTCACTGTCAAGAGTCACAGGTTCCAGATTATATGTGCCGTCTATGTCCTCGCTTATAATGCGGGCTAGCTCTGTCATGGCACTCTTATGAGTGTTCAGGGCATTTACAACGTCTATTTTGGAAAGAGCGATCCGTGCTTCCCATCTGGGGATTTCTGCCGGATTTGCAGCCCCTGCGACATCTCTGTTTTTGGCAAGGTCATAATTATATTTTGTAGTCTCAAGATTGTCCTGCGCAATGTTTACATATGTCTTTGCCAGTAAAACCTGCAAATATGCTTTTGCCGCCGCCTGCAAAACGTCAAGCTCAGCCTGCCTTGAAAGTGACTCCATCGCTTTTGCATTATAAACTGCCTGATCTTTCAGGCTGAAAACTTCTTCAGAATATATTATCTGCTGTAATGCAACAGAAACACTTCCTGTACGCTCCGGACTTGTCCCCTGTGAAATTCTCGCCCTGTCGTCGTCTATCTGGGAAAAGCCGGCAGAAAGATTCAGAGTTGGTCTGAATGCGGATTCAGACATTTTCACCATCTCTCTGGCTGTTTCAAGGTCTATCCTGCCAGTAGCCACATCTTCATTTCTTTTCACAGCTTGCAGAAGCGCCTCTTTGTAACCTATATACTTATCAAAAATTATAGTTTTGTCATAATTAATTATCTCTTCAGATCGTATATAATGCCTGTCCGGATAAAAACCGGTGAGAGCTGCCGGTGCCATGTTTATCACAAGCCCTTTTGTGCGATTCACTTTAAGCTGTCCACCCTTTTGACCTGCGATTATCTCGGAAACAGCAACAGCGGCAGTCCTTGCAGTCTTGACATACCCTTTGTCTCTTGCATTAACAGCTATAACGCCAAGCTCGGCATCTCTGTAGCCCCCAAAGCTGAATGTCCTCACCCCTGCATTGGCAAGTCTTTCCAGAAGGCTTTTATATTCATTCTCGGTCATCTGGGGCTGTTCCATAACCAGCGCTACATCGCCTTTATCAAAATACGTGCTGATGTCAACACCGGAAAGGTCTTCGGCAGAAACAATTTCATACGGAACTTCAACAGAACCGATGATCTCGTCAACACCGGACTTACACATGGCAGAGCTGCATGAAGCGTAACCGCTGGTAAGAACTTTCAGATTTTTGTATCTGAAAAGCTTTCTGAACACTGTAAACTCTTCGTTATAATCGATATCTGATGTTATAGTATACGTAAAGGATGCTCCAGCAGGAGCCTTTGTCGAAAAAACAGCCACAGTGGGCTTAAGGTTTTTTAAGCCGATAGTACGCCCTGCTGCCACTTCACCGATAAGTATAAGTATATCTGAATGGCTGTTAGCTTCTTTTATAGTCTCAGCAAGCTTTGTAACCGGGACAGACGGTTCGTATATATATGCATTAACGTCTGCACTATTATTTCCGGCAATAAGCCTTCCGATCTCAAGCTCTATACTCTCAGCAGCAAATTGAAAACTTGATGAGGCAACAACGCCTATCTGATAATTGCGGGCAAACACAATAGCCGGCAACAGTATAATTACAGCTATAAGAAATTTCTTCATTTCAGCACAACCTCTTCTATTACAACGTTCAGCATTTCATTAAGCTCCCCTCGATCCGTTTTAAAAACCGGATTCTGAATATATATCTGTCCAAGAAGATACTGCTTGAACAAAGCATCTATCAAAGCAGTTTTGGCAATGACAGTCCTCTCATCATTATGTCGCTTTCGAAGTGCGTTCCTTACCATCTGCATCTTTTCAGAGTATAGCGTTTTATGGAGGACACTTATTCTCTCTTCCATATTTGCCTGCTCAAAGTGTACAATAGCAGCAATCTCTTTATGTTTTTCTATGGCATCAGCCATCTTCTGCACAACACGATGAATAGAACTATTGTCCATAGTCTCTGTCTCGGCTCTCAGTTCCCGCATAAAACTTCCCAAAAGTTCTTCTGCAAGGATATTGAGACAATCCTTCTTTGATTTAAAGTACAGATAGAACGTTCCCTGTGCCACATTTGCAATAGCAACAATGTCTGAAACCTTCGCTTTATCATAGCCCTTTTCACGAAAGACACAACATGCAGCATCCAGTAATTTTCTTTTCGTTTCTTTTGTTTTTTCCATAGCACTTCTTATATGACTGATTAGTCAGTCAGTCAAGCAATTATTTTATGATACATTCTTTACAGAAATTATTAACACAGCTACGCAGGCTTTGACAAAACTATATATAAAAATGTAATATGTTACTATCAATTTAAAGGTGTGAAATGGACAGTGACTATCATCTACTGGATACGGGAAACGGCAAGCGTCTGGAGCAATTTAATAAGATACGCATAGTCCGGGCGGCAAAACAGGCAGACTGGGCTCCCTCTCTGCCGAAAGAAGAGTGGCTGGCTGCTGACGCAGTATTTGAAAACGACAAATGGAACACTGAGCTAAAAGATTTCACGGTTCACTTCAGCGATATAACTTTCTGCCTCTCTCTGATGGAGTCCGGACAGCTGGGCGTATTCCCTGAACAACAGAAAAACTGGCAGTGGCTGGCAGAGATAACGCAGGGGGAGCGGCATCACATCCTTAACGGATTCGCATACACAGGCGGTTCCACTCTCTTTTCCAGCAATCACATTAACAAAGTCACACACCTTGATGCTTCCAAACCAGCTATCAAAAGAGCCAAACAAAATCTTGAGTTTTCCTTCAAATCTGACAACAAAGTCCGCTTTATACAGGAAGATGTTATCACCTTCATGAAAAAAGAGGTAAAGCGCGGCAAAAGATATGATGGCTTTATATTTGACCCTCCGGCATTCGGCAAAGGGGGAAAAGGAAAAACATGGAAACTCTCCAAGGACCTGCCCCTACTCATGGAATTAACATACGAACTGGCAGGGGGGAGTCCCTCCTTCATGCTTTTATCAGCTCACGACCCTGCACTTGACCATAAATATCTGGCTAAAACAATCAGAAAACTCTGCCCTGTATCTGCTGAAGTTGAAAGCGGTGACCTTGTGATGAAAACTCAAAACGGTAATTTTATGAATAATGGGTATTTTGCACGTTTCATCGTCTGAAATATACGTTATAACGTGATAGATTCATCTTACAAATATATAAAAAATACACTCAGCAACAGATGGATGCATTATTTCAAGTCCGGAGGAGTCAATGCCTGCACTTCAGTTCCCGCCATATGCACTCTTACTGCTCATATCCGCAGTAATTACAATAGGTCTCGGCATATATGGACTGACGAAAGCAAAAAATAAAGTCTCTCTCTACTTCGGGCTGGCATTTTTCACTGCCGGCTTCTGGCCTCTTATGTACGGAATAGAACTTATGATCGCAGACACGGATATTATCCGCGTAATCACAACATATAAGGTTATTCCGATACAGTTTTTCCCGCCTTTTATCGTCGCAATGCTGTACCATCTTCTTAAACATAAAGCGCCACCAAGATGGATGACCATATCTCTTTACAGTTTTCTCGTCATACAGGTCACTGTAATGCTCACTAACAACCACTTCTTTCCCATATGGGAGAGCGCAGAAATTATCACAACAGAAGAGGGGTTCAATCTCTCTATTCTTGTCCCTGGAATCTGGCTAAAATTCACCACTTCGTTTTATCATAACGCATTCTATATTTTCCTAAGCGTCCTGACTGCCAAAGCCATAATCACACACAAACAGCCATACAAAAACCAGTTCGTAATTATCCTCACCACTCTGATAATAGGCTCAGCACTCAGCACTCTGTATACCTTCCGGATTGTTTCATTCGGTGACTACAACCCAATCCCCGGGACATTATCAATAATAAGCTCTCTCTATGCATATGCAATATTCAGATATAACCTGATGGATATAATCCCCTATGCCAGAGAAAGCGTGTTTGATCTCATAGACAGTGCTGTTCTCATCGTTGACGAACAGTACAGACTTATCGACTTTAACCCAAGCGCCAGAACTCTTTTGCGGTTCCGAACTGATATGATAGGAAAAGATATATTAGAAACTTTCAAAACTCTAAACCTTGACTGGAAAAAACTGGCAGATGACGATACCGTTACTATTGAAACAAGATGGGGAACAGGAATTAATCACAAGTTCAGCGTTCTGAAACAGTCAATACAAAAAGACAGCCTCAGAGGCTATATAATCATCTTTAACGATATCACAACACAAGTTGATGCCATACAGACAACTCACGAAAGAGAGATTGTCACCTATAAGGAAAACATTCTGGGCGATATGCATGATGGTATCGGAGGCGTCGTGGCAGCAGCAGCTTTGCTTGCAGCTTCAGCTCTGGAAGAAGATGACCCCGAACAAAAGAATATAAAAATAAAACACATTGCAATGCTTCTGGAAAATGGAAGTTTTGAACTCCGGTCAATGCTGAACATTCTTGATAAAGACAATATCGACTGGAAATCACTCGTTTCCGATATGCGTAACTACAGCACTACCGTTTTAGAATCCAAGAGTATAAACCGTAAGTTTACAGTTAACGGCTTACCGTACAGGCACCCGATTGATTTCAATATTTACCTTTCCATATTCCGGCTGTTCAAAGAAATTATAGCGAACATAATAAAACATTCACATGCTAAAAATGTCGACATTGAGCTTTATTTCAATGAAGCAGAAATACAAATCCAATTAAAAGACGACGGAATAGGCATTGAAGAGAAGCGAAATGCAGGATTTGGACTTAAGAATATGCACAAAAGAGTCGAAAGTCTTAAAGGGAAGCTTGAAATTACTTCCCAAAATGGTACAACTGTAAACATATATATCCCGGTACACGATTATTATACAGAAGAAGGACTTACACGTTGAACAAAGAAATACGTGTCTCCATTGTGGACGACAACATTGAGCTTTCAGAAAGTCTCAGTTCTATTCTGCGTTCTGAACCCGGAGTCGAGCTGATTGACACCTATCCAAATGCTGAGATGGCGCTATCAGGCATTGCAGACTCCCCTTGTGATATTCTGATTGTGGACATTAACCTGCCAGGCGCAAGCGGCATTGAGCTTATCCAGCAGCTAGTTTCCAGACAAATTGAAACCCAGTTTCTGGTGTACACGATCCATGACGGCAATGAATACCTCTTCAAAGCCCTTAAAGCCGGAGCGTCAGGATATATACTTAAAGGTACTCCAGCCATTCAGATCACAAACTCTGTCAGGCTTCTCCACGACGGAGGCTCCCCTATGACTCCGAGTATTGCCAGAAAAGTCATAAGTTTTTTTCAGGACAAACCATTTAACAACGATGAAAACAGACTGACAAAAAGAGAAGTCGAAGTCCTCAAGCTGCTCGACCAGGGGTTTACCTATAACGAAGTATCCGCAGAACTGGATATAAGCAGGAATACTGTCCATACTCATATCAAAAAAATATATGAAAAATTACAGGCATCGGGCAAAGAAGACGCACTTAGAAAAGCACGCTACAAATCTATTTTATAATTTTATTTATTTTTTAACCTTTTTTTTCAAATAAGAATACAAGTAACTTACACTAAACAATCCCCCAAACATCACCCTGTCTGGTTATAGTAATCATAAGTTTCACATGTTAGTTTAGAGTTAGAAAAACTATTCACTAGATATTTAAGGATCATAAAGCGTAAGCCCTCGGGGGGAGGAGATCCTACTATAATGCCGGAAGCATATTTGTGTTTTCCGGCTTTTTGCTTTTCGCTATCGGAACATATAAATAAAAACAGGCACCGCCGTCTTCATTCTTAACAGTCATCCTGCCGTTCATATTATCTTCAATTATCATTTTTGAAAAATAGAGCCCTATCCCCGTACCTTTGCTGTGATACTTTGTTGTAAAGTAAGGTTCAAATATATTGTCGATAATATCAGAGGGTACTCCCCCACCGTTATCGCAGATATTCAACACGATACAGCCTGCTTCATTATAGCTCTTAATTGAAATAACAGGCTCAATAACCCCACGGGACAAGAGCACATCTTTCGCATTGCTTACGACATTTACAATAACCTGTGAATACTCACCCGGTACACCGTAAGCCATCCCTTCGGCATGTAAATCTACAATAACTTTTATATTGCTGTTCTCAAGTCCGGCATCAAGAAGGTTAACGCATCTTTTTACTTCCGCTGATGTATCAAAATGCACCTGTTCTTTGGCAGGGTTAAAAAAATATCTAAAATCATCTATGGTGTCAGACATATGGGCTACAGTTGCAGTACACTTGTCTACAGTACTCTGAAGATACTCATCATCCAGTTCACCACAATCGTACGCCTCCTGTATATCCTGCACCAGCAGAGAGATACTGCTTAGAGGCTGTCTCCACTGATGTGCAATGTTCCCTATCATCTCCCCCATAGCTGCCAGCCTTCCCTGCTGAAACATAATTCTGTCTTTCTTTCTGTTTTTACTAACTTCTTCTTCAACTTTTTGTTCAAGAAACTGATTAAGCTTATTCAACTCTGTAGTTTTTTCTTTAACACGTTCCTCAAGCGCTGTGTTCATCTTAGCAAGCTCGGCATTTTTAAGCTCTATATCAGCATTAAATTTCTCAACAAGCTGCTGAAATTTACCAGAGAAAATATACACAGCAAATCCGGCAGCTCCCAGCAGAGCAATTAAACCGGATATGATAAGGGTTGTCTCATACTTTTCAGAGGTAAAAAGCTCTGACATCCGAGCCTGATACTCTGCCTCAATATCCGTAATGTATACCCCTGTTCCGACATACCACCCCCATTTTTCAATGGGAGCAACATAGCTGATCTTGGTCTCGGGTCTTGCGCCTTTGAACGGCGGCATCACATATGTCAGGTAACCTCCGCCTGTTTTAGCCAGCTTGATAAGCTCTCTTACGATGTACACTCCATTAACATCCTGAACATCGTACATATCTTTCCCTTTTTCAGGCGCGGTAAGAGAAACCCCATCATAAGTAGCTGCAAAAATATATCCTTTATTCTCATATGACACAGTCTCAATCTGTTTAACGACCATGCTTTTAGTCTGAATGTCGTCATCGTCCATATAGATACCATAGCCGATCACCCAGCCATAGGGCTCGAACTCTTTCATATAAACTCTTTTTTTCTTCAGCTCCTCATCAGGACTGGAAGGATTTGCCCAGACAACATCCTGAAAACCGTCTCCGGTTTTACTTATAATTTCTAGCGAATCCCTCAGAGTATATCTGCCGGCAGCATCCTTCATATCTATAAGATTTTTCCCTTCGATCATAGGGAGCAAAGGCGAGGAAATGATGACTCCGCTCTTGTCAAATGCAAAGATATAATTATTCCCAAATACCATACTGGCAAGGACAGTCTTAACCGAAGACTGAATAGCTTCCTCTGGATAATTATCAGCCTTCATCTTTTGATACATATCCATGCTGGTTTTATAAGCGGTGTTAACTTTACTGACGAGTCTGCTTTCTATTGATTCATGTTTAGAGTTAATGGAATAGTTAATATGGTTAACGTAACTGTTGACGATATCTTTTATTATTTCCTTCTTATTTTCAATGCTGTTATGTCTGTCCTGAAGAGCATACTGCTGGAACTGCTTATACTTACCAAGAACGATATACGAACCTATCCCGATAGTTATAAAAAAAATCAAGGTAAAAGAAGTAAAAAAATAATATCTGCGAAACTTTTTTTGCCTGTAATGCATTGCTTAACCTTATAAAATAAATACCTGGCACATGCTACGTGTTCTTATTAAATGATAAACGACATATCAGGCATGTCAAGCAAATAACTTTTGCATATAAACTACCAACCGTCTCCCCGGAAATACACTATACATATTAATAAATTGCTTAAAATCTGGTCTGAAATTTAAAATAATAGATTATGATTAATAAAGGGAAATTACAAAGAAGTTCACATCATTTTAGGCAACCGCGACATTTAGGAGAAATTTATCTGAATATCAAAATTTACGGAGTTATGCAGAAACAATTTTCTGAATAGCCTTAACTAAATCATCTTTTATTATCGGTTTGAAGATGCAGTCTGTAACCATATCATTAACACGTTCTGCCTCTTCCCTGTATGCAGTAGTTATTATGATAGGAATTATATTATTTTTCTCTCTGATTTTACTGATCATCTCAAACCCGTCCATTTCAGGCATGGCAAGGTCAGTGACTATGATATCGGGACTGATTTCATAGAACTTTTTAAGTCCCAAAACTCCATTGGCAGCTTCATGAACTTTTATATTTTCTTTCTCAAGAAGCTTTTTGACAAGCATTCTTGTGAATTTTTCATCTTCAACATACAGTAAGTTTATATCTTCCAGTTTACGCATAACACCAACTTCAGAAATTTGAATTATCTACTTAATATATCTCTTATTAGACCACTACAGTCAAGCATATTATTTTGTATATGTCATGTTCATTCTTACGCTAACTCCATAAATCAATTGATACATAAATATCCGCATACTAAATCACAAACCAAATACTTCAAGCTTCAGCTAATAGAAACTTAATTTAGCGCATTCATAATATTTCCCTGTTTAAATATTGACAAACAGTCCTGAATACTATATAAAATTCATCCTACCAGCGCCTGTAGCTCAACTGGATAGAGCATTTGACTACGGATCAAAAGGTTGGGAGTTCGAATCTCTCCAGGCGCGTTAAACAAAAAGCCCTATCTTCATGATAGGGCTTTCTTTTTATCTACTTCACCTGAAATAATTAGATTTTCAAAACTGTCCGAAATGAGCCTATTTAGACCTATTTTTCACTACATTTGCGGCAAAAATGCGGCAATATTCTGCCTTTAAAAAGAGGAAAAAAAACCACGCACATCCACCACTATACTTGAATAGCCTGCACAACTGCATTAATCCTATAACATACTATAACCAATGCATTTTAATTATTCCAGCACCTGCACATGCCTGCATTTGTATACATTCTCCTTCTTTGAAGGCAATAAGATGTTTTTTACACACATCATATGAGGTCTTCAAGACAGTAAAGAGAGCTCTTTCACAAGGAATTCTTTAACAGCGGTTCCTGTGTCATAATCAAGTCGCACATTATCCTTCCAGATAGAACCATCATATATAAAGTACTTTGGCTTACAATAACATTTCTCCTCATTTATTTCTAAGAAGGTACCTGGTGCTGAAACAACATCAAAGCAAATGATGCACGGCATATTTTCGGTTGCCTCGAGCATATTTGCAAATGTTTCTTCACTTGGCATGACTTTATCTACTACTTCTACAGCTATATATGGGTTTGCCTCTGAAGTGTTGCAGGATGGCGACATCCCAAATATATCGTGAGCAAGATTGGTGCTGTAGCTATAGTCTCTGAAAATAAACTGGTCCCAGAAATAGCCATCAGTATCCGCAAGAGTGATCACGCTGGACATAGAAGTGTCATATTTGTTTGCTATGACGAATCGGTATGACTCAGATATTAACATATCATGCAGATCAGAAATTCTTTGCTCATGTGCATCAGAGTCATCATGTCCCTCAACAGGACCTCTGAAATTACGGACTAAAGATATAAACCCGTATTCATTCTTTCTCACAAAAGGACTTAGGCGAAATTCTTTTGTCTCATCCCAGAGATCCATTGTTTTAGCCTTCAGCAAGACATCAACCTTACTAAGCTCTTCTGCCTTCATTTTATAGAACTCGCCTTGTTCGCAGTAAAAAGCTTCTTTGAAAAGTATCACGATAATCTCCTTTGCGTTTTATTTGCCTCGCCAGGTAACTGTGTTGAGTGCCACCATGATTTTTTAGAGAAGAATACAAGAACTTCTTTCGGTCGCCTTACTCTATTCTTGCTTTGGCAAGGAACAGATAATCGCTGAACTCATACGAATTAGCGCAAGGCATTTTTTCTTTACACCGAAAGAATACGGAAGCGGAGAAAACCGCATACTACGACAAATCGAATTATCAAAAGAATGATAATAAATCATAGTCGTTTAAAGACAATATGTCAACGGTATTAATCACAAGAATTATCTGTTTAGATGCGCATATTAAATAATATATAAATTATTGTTGACAAGAGTAATTACGCATACTAGTATTTATGTATATTATACAATAATAATATAAATGTAATTTACAAACATAGAGGTGAGTCATAATGAGTGTTTATCCTGGAATATTCTTTCTGGTCTTTGTGACCGTTTTATGTCTGCTACTTGGTTATCTCTACAGTAATATTAAGACTAAGCACTGGAGAAAAAAGTATCAGAAGCTTGAGGAAGAAAACGTAAGGTTGAATGACAAAATACGCTCTATAGAACCTGACGAGGTGCTTAGGAAAGAGAGAGATAAATTTGCGTATGAAGCATACCAATGGAAAGGCAAATTCGAAGATCTTGAAGATCGTACAAGTGAGTCAGTACGTAAATTTGAGAGAAAGGTTGATGCTTTGATACAGAAAAACAGTAACTTAGTCTCTTTACTAGGCAAGGTCGTTGCTCAAGCTAAGCTAGAAAGGCGCATACTGGCAAATGAAATTGAAAATACCATGGGTGTGGCGGAAAGTGATGATGTAGATAAGCTGCTTGCTACTGTTATGAAGGAGGCGAAGAAATATGAGGTTTGAGGCTGACAATATGTTTAAACCTACCTGGACATACGATGATTACATAGAAAGCCTTAAAATTGGCGAGTCATGTGAATATCGTGAAGAAAGAACTGTCTCCGTCTGCAATGAACTAATAGCATGTATTGACGAAAGAATTGTCTATTCTGATCGAAAAATATTTGATCAAAATGGCAGGTACTACAAGCCGACTGATATCGTTGTGACAGGCAATAGGGCTCGCCCACAGTTCAATGGACTTTTACATGTTGAAATGACAGTAGACCGTGGCAGTGTATTAATACCTCCTATTAAGGCCGTGGAGCTGATGTCGGCTTTTGAGGGTTTTGTGGGTAATAGTTTGAGCCTGCACAAAGAATATAGGCAAGGCTGCTTCACATTTTCGGTAGTCAAGAAGAATGAAATCATGAACCTTTGTGTCGATTATGGTCATGGCTTAAAAAAATCTTATATGGATAAATGCTATTGTAGGTTAGCTGCCAGTGTCCTGCGCACCATTCTCAGCAACTGTGATTTCTGGTTATAGTTATGGCTATATACGCATATATCAGAGTCTCCACAGATAAACAGGATGCGAAGAATCAGACTTATACGGTGTCATCGTATGTGGCAGACAAAAGTATTGGGGCTGTTCAATATATTGAAGAGACCGTGTCAGGTAAAAAGTCGTGGAAGCAAAAAAAACTGGCTGATGTGATAGAGAAGTTGGATGCTGGCGACAAGTTGATAGTGACCGAGATGTCCCGCCTTGGCAGATCTATGCTGGAGGTATTCGAGATATTCTCAATATGTATCTCCAAAGAGGTTGAGGTCCATATCGTTAAGAGCAACCATGTGCTTAAGAATGATATCAACTCTAAGGTTCTAACATTCGCTTTTTCGCTTGCCTCTGAGCTGGAGCGTGAGCTCATATCTTCAAGAACTAAAGAGGCTCTTGCCAGAAGAAGAGCTGAGGGTAAAAAGCTCGGCAGACCAAAAGGTAGCCAGTCAAGCAAGCTGGATTCTATGATAGAGGAAATCACTATCCTTCACCGGAAAGGAGTGAACACCACATCAATTGCCAAAATCTATGGTGTTAGCCAGACAGCCATGCGGCATTTTATCAAAAGTCGTAATTTATAACTAAAGATATGATTTTTTGTAAATTCACTTATTTGGAAGTTTGTTGGACCTAACATTAGATGGGTAGACAATTCTTTATCAGATTAAATTACATTATTCAAAAAACTTTTTTTCGAAGCATATATCTGTCTGTTCGAAAATGCGTAAGTCATTTTGTTAAGCATTGTAACGTTTTTTTCAGGCACATATATTACTTTATCATGTTCAGATTCTTCAAAAACACCAAGCAATGCCAAATTTTTTGATAATGGGAAAAACACTTCTGAATCACTGTGTCCAAAACCGACTCCTTGAATTCCAGTTCTTTTATTTTTAGAGGTTAGTGAGACAGGAAAATCTGAAGTTATAAACTCGGCGTTGTCATCATCCGTTACGAGTAGAAACCAGTTTCTGTGACATAATAGATTTGTTAAATGTTCTATGACTCCAGATTCCCCGAATGCATGTATTTCTTGGTTCACATAGATAGTGTATCTAGTCTTATCATTAAAGAATTCTTTTTCCTGTTCGTATGGCACGATTTTCTCTTCAGGAATTCCTGCCTGTCTGCATTGATCTAAATATCTTTCTTCAGACATTAATGTCATTGTCATAAATCTGTCTGCAATCGTCTTCAAGAAATCATCGAATTGATGTCTTACTACAGGATTTTTTATAGCAAGCATAGAAATGAACGTGAGTATTCCGTATAGATCTTCATCGTTGGGAAATTTTCTAATATCAATAGTCTTTTTAAAGATTGGCGCAAGTAATCCTTCTAATTCAGCAAGTTGTTCTTCAAGAATGTTCTCTTTACCTTCAAGCGAGATACGATTAAAGTCTCTTTTACTGCCTACATTCTTAGGACTTGAAGCAAAAAATGACTGTTCATGTTTGTCAAAAACGAATATTTTTTCTTTTGATTTTCCTGACTTAGTGAAGCCCCTCAGATAAAATTGAGAGATGTAGTGATGATTGCGTGCATTTGACATAGTACTCGAACCTCTTGTCTACAATGTGAATAAACACTATACATGATAAACTATTTTGTTAAAATACCTATACTGACATCATGATTCACTTGCTGCATAATAAGAAAAATTTCGAGGTCATCATGCGAACACTACTTATTACACTCCTTCTAAGCTTTGTTGTATTATCTGTTAATGCTAACGACATAGATTCATCAATATCTTATGAAGAAATAATAACTAAGATTAACGATATCAATATTGCGAAAAAAAATAATCTTAGAGTGAAAGAGATAATCAAAGAATACACATACAACGTTGGCGACGATGACAGTAAAAATGATGCGAGAAAAAATGCATTAAGTCAGGTCAAAGTTTTGATACTCGAAGAAACAGGCGTTTTTGTTGAGAGTTACTTAGAGCTAGATAACTTGAGATCTGACAATGGCAGTAAGCAAATCATAAGAGAAGAAATCAAAAATCTAACTGCAGGAATCGTTAAAACTAAAATACTAGATGAAAAATATGATGGTGAAACTTTTTACATTAAAGCAAGTGTACTTGTTGATCCTGACTCTGTTTCAGAAGGCATATCTGAGATATTAAAAATCAGAGCAAATCAAGGCGAAATTGATAAACTTCAGAAACTTTTACAAACTAAAGAGTCTGAAATTGACATAAGAAGTAATGAGACGATAGCATTGCAGAAGAAATTAACTAAACAAATGTTGACGAATGAGGCAAAAGAAAAAGAAATTTCACGACTTAATCAATTGCTATCTAACGCTAAAACGTCTCTAAATGAATACCAAAAAGATGAAAAGAAAATTCAAAAAGAATTAACAGAGGTTACTAATAAAATAGAACAAATCAAAGATCGTATTAACAAACAAAATAAAAAAGCATGTCTAGTGCCAAAAGGTGCAAAAAAATATGAAATAGTTAATACAATAGGGGAACCTGATGATGTTCAAGGATGTTTTCAAGGGTATTCACAACGTTATAAAGATCATTGTGAAAAGTGGTATTACGGTTCTATTTTACTCGATTTTGATGAAACTAAATTACTAAAATATGTATTAGGCTGTAAAAAATAGTACTTGATCCTGGAAATAAACTTACTTGTTTTTCCTTAATTCGAGCGTGTAAATAAAAGTGTGTAAACGTCGTATGTGTTAAACTAACATGCGAGGTTTATGATGAAATTCGACAAGGACAAACTGAAAGATCTGCTTGCTGAAAGCGATGTAAAGACCACAGAAGACCTTCAGGTGTTTATGCGTGACATGATGAAAGAAGTCATAGAAACGCTCTACGAAGGTGAGCTTGAAGCCCATTTAGGCTATAAAAAACACGAACCGAACGTAAGTGACGGCAACAGCCGTAATGGTCGTTCTGCCAAGAAAGTACAATCACAAATGGGCGAAATGGAACTCGAAGTACCCCGTGATCGCCTATCAACCTTTTCGCCTGAAATAGTCAAGAAACGCCAGACAGATATATCAGGCATTGAAGCTAAAGTAATTTCCATGTATGCCAGGGGTATGAGTAACCGTGACATCAAAGAGCACATCTTTGATATCTACGGTCATGAGCTATCGCCGGAGACAGTCAGCGTTATTACAGACAAGATTCTCCCACAGGCTAAAGAATGGCAAAACAGAGCCTTGGAAGAGATATACGCCATCGTCTTTATGGACGGCATGGTTTTAAAGATGCGTGTGGACGGAGCTGTTCGCAACGTCACTATCTACTTTGTGATCGGCATCAGCATGGAAGGTCATAAATCCTGTCTGGGGCTATATCTTGCCGAGACGGAATCCGCTAAATACTGGCTGACAGTTATGAACGAGCTAAAGAACCGTGGAGTACAGGATATTCTTATCTTTGCCGTAGACAACCTCAAGGGCATCTCAGAAGCTATAACAGCCGCTTTCCCACAGTCTGAGATTCAGAAATGCGTAGTCCATCAGATACGCAACTCTCTCCGCTTTGTGCCCTGGAAGGAGCGTAAGACTGTGGCTGCTGACCTCAAGAAAATCTATGCCGCAGCGACCGAGGAACAAGCCAGAGCTGAGCTGGATGCCTTTGCCGAGAAGTGGGACAGCAAATATCCTAACATCTCGAAATCATGGCGGAACAACTGGACTGAGCTTTCTACGTATTTCAAATATTCCAAGGAGCTCAGGAAACTGATTTATACCACGAATCCGGTTGAGAGCTTCCATTCTGCCATCAGGAAATCAACCAAAGGAAAAGGAGCCTTCCCGACGGAAGACTCCCTTGTAAAGCTCTTATATTTAGCTATTTTAGGTATCGAAAAGAAATGGACTATGCCAATAAGGGATTGGGGTGTAATATACTCACAGCTATATATCAACTATGAAGACAGAATTACGACTTTACACAGTTAATATGACACGCTCCTTAATTCGGTTTTCAAATAATGCTCCGTTATATCAGCCCGTTCGTGCCCCATCTCTTGGCTGACGATGACTAAGCCCTGTTCTCGGACTTTGCCGTTTTTCTGGACTTCCAGCATGCGGTTCTGGGCAAAATTCCAGCGGAGGCCATGAGAAGCATTATGCTTCTGTTCACTCACCATTGAAGCCTTTTTAAGGTGATAAAGATATTTGCCTTTATCAAACTTGAAGTGGCCGTCCCTCTTAAGGATTTCCGAGAGCATTTTATGATCGTCAGGATTGATTCTGATATCTCTGATTTTGCCGCCTTTACCTTTGACGGTTACACGGTTGTCTGGCTTTATGGAGTCGGGCATGATTCCGTAGACCTCATCCATACGTGCGCCTCCGATATACTGTGTAGAAGCGATCAGCCTATGTGTAGGATTCGTTAGCATTTCTATCAGCTCTTCCGGATTCTCATATGACCTGACACCATCAAACCTCTGAAGAGTTTTGTGCGCCTTTTTACGGGCAACATTGATGTCATCACTAAAGTTATACTCATTTCCGGTTTCGTGCTTCTCAGCGTACATATTCAGAGCCACAGCAAGCTTCTCAAGGGCTGCTGCGTATTGCATAAAGGTAGCATGCTTAACCTCTTGATCAATCTTTGCCAGTAAAAACGCCTGAAGGTGTTCGCCGGCGAGAGTCTCTATATCTTTTACTCCAAAGTGAGCCTTCGCATATCTAAATGCGGAAATCCAAATTTCCCGGTAATCATCAGCAGTTGAGTATGAATAGATACCAGTATTCTGCCCTATCTCATGCCAGTTAGCTTTCTTATCTGTGCTGTTTCTAAAGGCTTCTTTATCGGTGTGTTTTGATGTGCCTATCCGGTTGATACCGGACTCCTTGAATAATGTCTGAACCTGGTGTATTATGCTTCCTCTCATAAGTGTATAATAACATTGTATTGATTTTGACTCAATAATGTATAATATACATTAACGAAAAGTTGATGGTCTATTAGATGTACCATCAGAGAGACCATCTAAGAAGCACTTTATTAAAGGTTTGGTAAACATGTATAAATACGATACTGAATATATAAAGGAACTAACGGGAATCAGCACTGCTGAGGCGAATTCTCTTGTGAAATACTATTCAAAGCTGCCTGAAAATGTTCGTATCGAGTCATTTAAGCTGCAAACAGATCTGGCTAGGCAAAACAAAGACAGGTTTGATAAAGAGAAAGCATCTGAGTATTACTACGGCATGCACCTTCTTGCTTTGCGTGCTATGAAGCGTATAGAGACTGCTCAGGCAACAAAAGACTCCCTTACCGAAGAAGAGGCTTTAAAACTTAATAAGATTCGTATAGAGCGCATCAAGGCCGGCAGAGGCAAGAAGGATAGCAAAAAGGCAAGACTGATAAAAGAGACATTATTCCACGAGATCAAGAATATGTACTACAACGAAGGGTTATCCTGGCGAGAGATTGCTGATTTTATCGCAAAATACCATAAGACAAGAATCTCTCATGGGTATCTACAGCAGAAGTTTAACGAGGCGATGTTATACGAGCAGGAAGATTAATTCCTGCTCTTGATTTTATGTTCGATTACAACACCACTGATTGCGATCAACGACATTCCAATTGTTAAAGACACGATAAATGTTCCGTATGTCATTTTTTACTCCTTGTAATCATTTATTATACCATTTTTTATGAGGGATTGCTCAAGAGCTTTCTCCATATCAACAGCCATTTCAGCAGGATCTATTGGTAGCTCAAGAGTTCTGCATAAAGCTTCAGACAGCCTTGAGAGGCTCTGCAGGTTATTTATCCTACGTTCCATTTCAATCTCATCAAATTCCTTCATGCCTAGCCTCTACATAAATACTGCTGAAAAAAGCATGATTACAATAGAAAAGACAAAAATATACAAAAACATCTTAGCATTGTAGATCATATTAACTGCAATCTTCTTGTCAGCCAGTTCCTCAGCTGAATAGCTCATAAAACTGCGATGTGGTTCATGGTAACCATAAGAACTTATATTCATCTTTGGCTTTGGATTGAACAAATTTTTAAGTGTTTGCAGTATCCATGTGAAAAAGACGTAAAAGGTCATAGTGCCAGTTATGAAAAAGAAAAGTATCACAAGTATTTCGGTAAAAGTATCCATAATAACCTCCTAAAAAAATGTCTCTTTGACACAAAAGATAAAAGCTGCTGCAAGGATGAAGCCTATAAAATGCGGAATATACTTTGCCCATGCTGGTGAAAAGTCTTCGATCATGTTTCCACATATGGGGCAGAACGTAGCCACTGGCTGCCCGTAATAGATATCCATCCTCGGCACCACAAAGCTTCCACACGCTTTGCATTGTACTGTTGTTCTGTTATACATATGTCCTCCTGTATAATATACATTATAGTATATTATACAAATATAAAATACAAGTGAAAATTGCTGATTATATTTATGTTGCCTTTATTCGAGAGCTGTAGCAGACTATATAAAAAGCCTTTGGGGATAATATGCTGCACTTTAATCTGAGCAAAAACATGTATGAGACTCTATCAAAGGCCAATACAGATATGACTCATAATAAACCAAATAATGCATGGGACTGGCATGCGAAGATTATTAAGTTCGGAAGGGTCAATTGCGTTATCGCCGTGGAGGAAAACACCAGGTATGCGATATTTTTGTGTGATCTCAAAAAAGCTGACTTCAAAATGTTTCATTATGTCTTCATGGATCAGTTTGAAAATCACATAGTAGACTTGTTTGGAGATACTTCTGTAGAGACGCAGAAGCTGATATTTGAGCTGGTTCTTCAGCTTAGGGGCAGCTGCTCCTACTCGAAGCCAATGTCTAATAGCGTTATTTCTCATATGACTCAGATGCAGTATGAGATAGAAGACTTCTGCCATAGAGAATTAGGTGGTTACTTGCCTGCAACCAATCATCATCTACTCGCTCTTGGACATCGCCTTAATGACAACATACGAACTCATAAAAATATTAAGACAGAGTTCATTGTGCCCATAAGAGAGTTTAGAACTAAGATATTATCTAGGTTGGATCTATAGAAGATCGGTAATCAATAATTGTATTTATTAAAATTCAGATTTTATGATGAGAAGAAAATCAATAACAGTAATAAAAATTAAGATTCAATAAAATTTGAAATTGAACATCCGTAATACTTCGCTAGCAAATACAGATGTTTGAGATTGAAATGTTTACCGTTTTTGAGGTTTTCGGCCTGATTCACGAACGCTGTAGAGCTATGCCCCAGAGCTTCAAAGGCTATCTCCTCTGTGTGCCTGTATCGGCTTATTCGGACAGTGGGATCGGAAACATTCGGACAGCGTATCGGTCGTCGGACACTTTTGCCGCAAGGTAACCTTTTTCTGATTATAAGAACCAGTTCATCTATAAATCAAGCGTTATCCGCTTGAATCTTCCTTATACTTTCACCTTTAAGTTTGATCTTGTGGCTGCTGTGAAGCAGCCTGTCCAGAATGGCGTCAGCCACAGTATCGTTGTTGAGATAGTCATACCAGCGATCTACAGGCAGTTGCGAGGTGACGATAACACTGCTGATACCCGCACGATCCTCAATCACCTCAAGAAGGTCGTTGGCATCATCGGCGGTGAGCGGATTAATTCCGAAGTCATCAAGGATGAGCAGATTATATCTGGCTATTTTGTTCAGCCCCTTGACATAAGTACCATCCAGCCTTGCCAGCTTCATCTCATCCATAAGCCTGGGAAGTCGGTAATATCTGGCATTAAGCCCGTCCCGTACAGCCATATTGGCAAGAGCCTGAGCAATGAAGCTTTTACCTGTTCCTGTAGGACCTGTAATAAGGATATTCTGCTTTTTATTCAGATACTCACCTGCGATGAGCGAAAGCATAGCTGACTTATCAAGCCCCCTTGGTATCGTGTAGTCGATATCCTCGACCCTTGCGTTGAGGTCTTTGAACTTCGCCTGCGCCATGTTCCTCTTTATCTTGCGTGACAGCCTCTCTGCTGATTCCGCCTGCAGAAGCTGAAGCAGACGATCCTCAAACGGCAGATCTCTGTACTGTGGATTCTCCATCTGTCTGGAAAGAGCCGCCTCCAGTCCGGCGAGCTTCAGCTCTGCAATAAGGTCTTCTAACTTTGACATTTGTCCTCCTCTTTATAATAGTCTCTCCCCCGCACATTATTATGATTGCTGAGCGGAGCAGTGTTCTTCTCATCCTTCTCAAGATATATTTTACTGCTAAGTATGGATTCAAGGCTCTTTACTGAATAAGCTCTTATCTCTACAGCCTTCTTACATGCCATGTTGAAGTCACTTTTATCATGGCTTTTTGCTCTGCTGAGGATAGCTATACATGTCCTGTAAGCGTTTGCCGGATGACTTCTGGAATCAAGGATATTCTTCATGAGCCTTGCAGTATCGAAGCCTATAGAGCCTGCCCAGTTGAGTATACGTGTAGGGTTCCATTTCTCCTGCCACATGACATGATTCGGCGGCATGTGCTCTGTGAGAGTGGAACCTCTCTTTGACTTAGGGTGGATGGCTACAGGGTATCCTTTGTGATATATCTCTACTGTGGTGGCGGAGTGCCATACGTCCACCTTGTTCTTTATTAGCTTGTAAGGGACAGAGTATCTGCTGCCGGAAACATCCACATGATAGTCGACTCCTACATGTCTTATCAGATACTCACGATACTGATATCTCTCCTTTGGCAGGGGCAGCATCTCAGGACGGTCTATCTCATTCAGAAGCTCAAGACGGCTCTTGCCGATACCTCTTATGACTTTATTGTTATAGGCCTCAGTAAGCGGAGCTATGGCTGCATATTCCGGTGTAATTGGACACTGAATCCGGAAATGACTGGACAGTGTTTCCGGTTTTGATTGGACAGTTTGAATTCAGTTAATCTTCCTACTCCTTTTAAATATCTAAATGTCCATCTTTGGTCAAGCGTTCAGTGGTAAATCTATTCATTTTTCATGTTAACAGAGCTCTGTTCTTTCTCTTTTCTGAGAGAGTCGCCGGTAAGCTGTAAGTGCTCTGCGTTATGTACAAGCCTGTCACAGATAGCGTCAGCGATAGTATGGTCACCTATAATGTCATGCCATTTATCAACGGGTATCTGAGTAGCGATAATAGTGGATCTGACGGAGTAGCGGTCTTCCATGACCTCAAGGAAGTCCTTCCTCTCGTGGTCGTTCAGAGTATCAAGCCCCCAGTCGTCAACGATCAGCACATTTACTCTGGAAAGCTGAGTGAGTACCTTTACATAAGTACCATCTGTTCTGGCAATCTTAAGTTCCTGAAGGAGTCTCGGCAGTCTGACATAGAGGGACTTTATTCCGTTTCGACATGCGCTGTTGCCGAGAGCACAGGCGATATAAGTCTTTCCTACGCCAGAGGCACCGGTGATTATGATATTCCTGTGTTTGCGCACCCAATCGTTTTTACCAAGTTCCAGCATCATCTGCTTTGTAATGTTTCTGCCGTTCCTGTACCGGATGTCCTCTATGCAGGCTCCGGGATACCTGAGTTTAGCTTTCTTTAGAAGCAGGCAGAGTTGTCTGTCTTCCCTGTATAGTGACTCATGCTCCAGAAGGATTCTCAGCCTCTCCTCGAAACTGAGATCATCAATCTCCGGCATCTTCTGCTGTAGTTCATACGCCTGTATGAATCCTTTAAGTCTGAGCTGTGTCATCATTTCCGTTAGTTCCATCTTTAGTCATCTCCTTTTATACGATAGTACTCATTGCCCCTGATATTCTCATGGACAAGATTTTTTCTTGGTTCAGGTTCAAGGTAGTGTATTTTATCCAGACCTTTTTCAAGGATAGACTTGATGCTCTTGTATCTGACAGTGCCGCTCTCCAGAACCATACGGCATGCCTTCTCAAGTCTTTCCGGCTGGTAATATTTCGAAAGCTTAATGACACCCATACAGCTCTTGTAAGCCTGTTCCGGAAACTGCCTGCTGTCAATAATGGCATCTATTGCTTTGGCGGTGTACGCTCCTGCGGCCTTTGATGCCCACTTATTAATTCTTTCAGGCGTCCAGCCTGAAGCAACGAACTGATGGTTGGGCGGCATGTGGGCTTTAGAGGTAGCGTAGTAGCCATACTTAAAAGACCTGGGGTGTGATGCTATGCATTTATTCTTATGTATTATCTGAACTATCCTGCTGTTGTATTTGATATCTACAGTTTCACCCATAAGCCGCCATGGGACACTGTAGTGAGTATCTCCTACCTGCACATGATAGTTGAAGCTCACCTTGGCCTTCTTCCAGCTGTACTGTTCGAACCTTTCAGAGGGAAGTGGTTTCAGCGCAGGCTGGTCTAATCCTTTGAACAGCTGTCTGCGGGATGACTTCATATGCTGCATGGGTCTGGCGTTAAGATTTACAAGCTCTTCCGCCACTGCGCTGTTGAGTTCCTGTATGCTGTTAAATGTGTGGTTACGGAGTACAGCAAGGATACGGCGCTGAACGTTAAGTACGCCGTTCTCTACCTTCCCCTTATCCTTTGGTTTACCTGGTCTTGCGGGGACAACTGCTATGCCGTAATGCGCTGCCATGTCTGCGTAGCCGGGATTTATATCAGGGTCGTAAAAGCATGGGGACGTTACTCCGGACTTAAGATTATCCGGCACTATGCATTCAGGAACGCCGCCGAAGAAATCGAACATCTTTACATGGGCTTCTATCCAGAACTCTTTCGTCTGGTCAGGAACACATACCGCATAAGTGTATGAACTTGCTCCTAAGGTCGCTACAAAGAGATCTACTGATGTCACCTCGCCTGTTATTGGATTTACGATCTCAGGCTTGTAACCGGAGAAGTCTACAAATACCTTCTCGCCTGCTTTATGATTAAACCGCATCGTCGGATTAATCTTTTTACTCCACTGCTGATAGTGGTAAGAGAATTGGGAACGGCTGTAGCCTCCGGGATTCTCACGGATATACTCTTCCCAGAGAAGCTGAAGAGTCACCCCTTTCCGCTTAAGCTCTTTGCAAAGATACTCCATATCCGGCATGGGGCGGGAGTATACGGGCTGATCTGGTTCCTTGGGGTAAAAGATTGACTCAAGCTCCTCATCCGGAAGCTCGGCAAAGGTTTCATAAGGAATGCCTGAATCTATGTATTTGTTGATGCATCCGCCTGCTGTCGTCGGTGATACATTACAGGCTTTGGCTATCTGACGGTTGCTGAGACCGCCTAAGTCATGAAGGCGGATTACTTCACGAAGATATTTCATTGTTAACCTTCCTTTCTTGTGTCGTCGCATCTGTCTCTCCTGTTTTTGAGACAGATTCTATAGGCTCGGAAGATTAACGTAAAATTCAATTCAAATCATAAAACGGGACACAAATGTAAATCCGGTAGCTGCGCTTAAGTGTCCAGTCATTTCCGGATTCACTGTCCAGTCAATTCCGGATTGAGTGTCCAATCAATTCCGGAAATGGTGTCCAATTAAAACCGGATTGCCTGTCCAATCAGCACCGGATTTCGCAGCTATGGCAGAGTTCAGTTCCTGCACGGTGTTAAACAATCTGTTTCTGAGCTTTGCAAGTACCCATCTCTGTATCCCCTGAACTGCCTGTTCTACCTTTGCTTTGTCCTGAGGTTTCGCAGGTCTGGCAGGGATGACTGCACAACCGTAATACTTAGCCATGTCTGAGTAGCTGCTGTTGACCGTAAGAACATCTCTGGTGTGTTTAGTTACTGCTGATTTCAGATTATCCGGCACTACGGTCTTTGAAACTGCACCGTAATATTCAAATGCGAGACTATGAGACAGGATGAATGATTCTTTCTTCTGGCTTTCTGTTGCATGTACGAACACAGCTCCCGATGCTCCAAGAGCTGATACAAAGATCTGTGCCTCACTCACTTCTCCTGTATAGCGGTCTACTATATCCATTGTCAGGCCGGAATAGTCTACGAACATTATTTCACCGGCGTTGTATATCTGGCGCATGGTCGGACTTAGACGGGATATGTGTTTCTTGCAGTACTCTTTGAACTGAGTGTAGTTATAGCCGTCGGGATGGACTGATTTATACTCCTGCCATAACAGAAGCCATGTGACACCCTTGCGTCGTTTCTCTCTGGCGATATAATCCAGATCCGGCATAGGGAAGGTTCGGTTCAAAGACATTGACCTTTCTGGAAAGAGACGGCTGTACAGCTCATCTTCGGATACTGAAGACAACTCCTCAGCCTTAAGGCCTGTTATACGGAAACGGTTCACATAGTCTGATACCGTTGACTTAGGGATTCCGGTGGATACCGATATCTGACGGATGGAAAGCTGGTTTATGTATCTTAGGCGTATTACCTCTTTGATCTCGCTCATTGTTAACCTCGTCATATTTGCCTCCAACTTATTATTGGAGGACAGTTTAAAGGTTAACCTTGCTGGCGGGAAGTGTCCGAGCTCCGCTACGCTGTCCGAAGGCCGATACAGTGTCCGGCGAGCGCTACAGTGTCCGAGCACCGATAGACTGTCCGGCGGCCGCTATGGTGTCCGAATGTTTCCGCTACGGTGTCCGACGGGAAAACGCTACGCTGTCCGAGTCACGCCGCTACGAGCACTCTGTGGTTTTGCCACGTTCAAGTCGCATTCTTTTAACATTATCAGAAACACGCTTTAAGAAATCCTGATATTCATCCATCAAGCAACCTCACATTGCCTGATTATCTTCTACTTGTATCTTGATTACATTTTCCCATAGGTAAATATTTTCCTTGAGGTAAATAGCAGATATTGGTATTTTGACTACAAATTATTATTTGGAGGATTGTATGAGAAGACTTTGGCTTACACTTTTCTTTTTATTTGCGGGGATTGCTCTCTATGGTTGTGGAGGAACTGGAGCACAGTTTAGCATGCTGAATGCTCTAGGCCCAAATCCATCAAAGGAAAGACAGCTTGATAATTCTACTTTAAGAGAAAAACTCGCCAATATAGGCAGTGTGAAGTATTTGTATGCTTCTTTTCCTGTTGAGTTTATAAACTTTGCAGATAATCAAACAGCCATAGAAGCCGATGGTCAATGGATTGGCTTTATTAATGCAGAGCTTTTTAAAATCTGTGACAGTGTTGCCGGCAAAAGTGTAGCTGATAAAGTTATCACTGATTCTTTTACAGGAAAGCAAACCATACAAAAGGTGGAGCCTGATACAAAATCGAAGAATTGGCAATGCTATGGCGGTAACTTAGATTTTGCTGTTGAGACAATTATTGCGAAAAGACCAAGGCGGCTTAATCAGGAGGATGTTCAGGAGTATAGGTATTTAATGGTTCTGACCAGCGCAAAGTCAGGCAAACCTGTCTTATCAAATTTTCAGTACAATATTATGAATAAGTTTGAGAACTCTGACAAACCGAAGACACTTGAAGGGTTCTTGAATATCAAATTTGGTATTGTGGACGGTAAAGCCGTTACTCATGTAAGACACCTTGATGATGGCTCAATGTATCAGAGATATAATTACGAGATTGAAAATGTTACTGATATAGATGAAGACCTTGGCGTAATATATGACCTGAATGCCTACTGCACATATAAGGGTGGTAATCTAAAATCAGTCAAAGGTTATAATAAAAGCGATATTGAGGCTAGCCTATTCCCAAAAGATGCTGTTTTTCAATGCCTTTCACCATCAGAGCCTTTTTACGTGTCATTTTGCAGTTCAATTGACCCCTCTGATTTGCAGGTTAATTGACCCCCTCTCTCCTTAATTTTTGTTTACGTCATCTTCCTTTTTAAATCAACTTTTTTCTGGATTTAATTTTTCTATAGCTCTCACCCTCAATGACAACTCTGTATGCATTATGCACCAACCTGTCGAGTGCCGAGTTTGCGAGAATCGGGTCATGGAATAGTTCCAGCCATTCATCCGTATCCCTGTTGCTTGTGATCACAGTAGATGCTCTCCCGTACCTTTCCACAACAATCTCATAGAAGTCAGTAGACTGTTGTTCATTCAATGCCTTCAGTCCGAAGTCATCTATAATAAGCATATCGGGAGTAATAAATCCAAGCAGAGCCTTCTCATAGGAGTAGTCAGCTCTGGACTGCTGCAGTCTTTTAAAAAGTTTCTCTGCTCTGACCATCAGGACTTTTTTACCTCTTCGCACAGCAGCGTGGGCCAATGCATTTGCCAGATATGTTTTACCAACACCGACAGGTCCGCACAGCATCACGTTATCTTTTTCCTCAATAAAATTCAGACCGAACAGTCCTTTGATCATTTCTCTGTCTACCTGCACCGGAGCGTCGAAGTCATATCTCTCCAGTGTCTCAAAGGGGTTAATACCAGCTTTTTTCATTTGATTATCCACCTGGTTATGAAGACGCCTGTCCACTTCATCCTGCATTACCAACTCAAGAAACTCTGCATATGTCAGGTGCTGCTGTTTGGCATAAGCCATCCGTTCCGGTAAAGTAGCCAGTATTCCCGACAGCCTTAGTTTTTTTACTGTCTGTTTCAGTTCATTTGATAGTGTCATCGTGACCTCCTTCGTAGAAATAGTTTTTATTGCGTGTAAATTTAGCGGGTTTCAGCACTTTACAGGAAGATTTTTCTACCTCATTATTCTGCATAGAGAGCTCAATTATATTTACTACTCTGTACACATTGATGAGGTCGAAGCTTACTGCCCGCTGACATGCCTGCTCCATACGACCATGACCATATTTATCAGCATCCCGGATGAGTTTCTGAGCCTGCCTTAGATTCTGCCATGGGAAGTCACCGGATAGCAGACGCTCCATAAATTCTCCGCAGTAGAAACCTACTTCTTTAGCCTTATAAATATGATATTCACAGCTCTTCATGGTGTATCCACGTTTCTCTTCAGGATAGTCACTGGTGTCTGTTGAGCGTTTACCTTTTTTCATACGACTATGCACCTTTATCTGCTGCTCTTTGTGGTAAATGCGAACCAGCTTGCTGTCCAGCCTTACAGAAACCTCTTTGCCTATGTATACAGTGGGGACAGAATAAAGAGCGCTTTGAATACGGATATGATGGTCTGGATGCACTTTGCAGGTTCCCCAGAAAGGTACATCGTAACGCTCCTGTTCCAGAGGGAGCAGATTCGCCTGCTCTTCCATATCAAATACAATGCGGGGATGCTTTTTAGTTGTGCCATGTATACGCATGCCGGAGACAGTTCTGCACCAGGCATCTGCTGCTTCCTGTGCATGGGAAAGGCTCCTGAATGTCTCTCCTTTAAAGAAGTTATCTCTGACATATGATACATTTCTTTCAACTTTAGGCTTGTCTTTCGGAGCAACTGCCCTTGCAGGGTCTATGATAAATCCACGGTAACAAGCATACTCATAAAAGTAGCGGTTGAACTGCGCATCATAACGGTCTGCCTTATCTATGGCTGTCTTCATGTTGTCGACAATCACTTTCGCAGGAACACCGCCGAAGAATTCCCAGGCTGATTCCAGACCGGTGATTACTTCCTGGAATTTCATGCTATGGCAAAGGTGAACATACTGATAGCGGCTGTAAGGCAAAGTCACTATCAATGCATGGACCACACGCCTTCTGTCTGTCTCAGGGTCATATAAAAGCCCCAGACGACCGAAATCAACCTCTGCGTATTCGCCTGGAGCAGTTTCAGGCATGCGGACTGTGTTGTGCTTAAAGAAACCAAGATCTTCATGAAGGTAGCGGCGCAGTGTGTCATAGCTTACAGAAACACCATGACGCTTAAGAAGAGAATGAATCTTGGTCATAGTGAGGCGCTCTTCACTCAGCCAGTGTTCCAGTTTCTCTTTGTATGGAATAAGAACTTTACGGCACTCACTGACTGGGCGAGAACCGTCTCCGTATACTTTGCGGTAGACACCGTATGCGATCTCCTCCAGTGGTGGCTCACTGTCACTTTCGAAACCCAAAGTGACAGCCAGTTCTATGTATTTCCTGATGGTGTTTCTAGACATCTTGCGAGCCTTGGCGATCGTCTTAAAGCCGTCGCCATGCTTTCTGCGTCGTAGAATATCCAGGATGTCGTGCATGTGGTACTCCTTTCGCATTCAATTTCTCCATAGTTATTTTCTATGGAGGCATTATACAAAGGAGAGATTTTTACAAAACTTTTTACAAAAGCTGACACCACAGAGGGGTCAATTGAATTGCAAATATGGGGGGTCAATTCAGCTGCAAATATTTGCCGCCAGGGGGGTCAATTGAACTGCAAAATCACATTTACGCAAAGATTAAGCACATTTATGGGACAAGCAGATACGAACTATTTGTAAAAGAGGGGATAATTGAGGATATACCCGTCAAAAAAGAAACCATAAATGAAGAAATACCTGCTGAGCAGGGAACAAATTCTCAAACTGATCTCAATGCTTCATTAAGTGAAATGCTTAAACAGAAGTTTGCCTCTCAAATGAGCAACGCAAACCTCAGCGGATCCAGTCTGCTTCAGGTCGTTAGTAAATCTGTGCCTCATGCTGTGATGGATACACCAGAAAATAGTTTAGATATATACTGGGTTACAGAAAATGGAGCGTGTGAGAATCTAGCAATTGTTGCTACTTCGAAAATGTCTAAAAATGTTGTATCAATTGAAAATTATCTGAGATGCAGCGGAAAAATTAAACAGCTGCCAAACACTCCACTGCCTGTTGTGTTACCTGACAGTCTCAAGTCAAAGGAATCAGATTTTATCCAGCAAATCAAAAACTCTGGCAGTATCGTATTCTACGATACCTTGTCAGGCATAACTGCACTTGGAAGAAAAGACCGAGACACATGTTCATCAACACTCTTTTATATTAAAAACAATTCATTACTCCATGTAGCTAATGGTGGATGCTAAAATACCATAATATTCAGTGCCCTCATAACGGGGGCACTTCATTTGTCTGATTCACAGACATCATTTCGCATTTCTCTAGGATATTCAAATATGTCTCAACATTTCCTGCATTATTGGTTCAATGCCAATATCACCATGCGCAACTTCTACAAACTCTGCAAAGATATGGACCGGGAATTTCATTTTGCTGTAGAGGGTAAAGAACACAAATAAGCTTAGTTAGCTCTATATAGTGTTTTTATGGAATAGTGTTGAGGTATCACAATCAGAACATTCAAGAAAAAACCTCTCCTTTTCTTTCCTCACCCGAAGTTGTTTACCACAAGCAGAGCAGTTTTCCCGGATAGACGTATTGCCTTCGCAGTCGGAACATTTCAGATAATACCCATATTTACCATATAGAACCTCAACTATAGTTCCATTACAGTGTTTGCAGACGGGGAATGATTTGCTGACTGAGCATTCTGTTTTCGCCTTATTCACAGCTCCTGAAGGGGCTGAGCTATTGACAGGTGTATGATTATTAATTAGGAATTGAGAAATTCTCTCTCTTGCAGATTTACCGAGAATATATGGTCCCAGAGAAAGGCTCAGAGCACTATTCTTCTTCCTATACCAATCTATGATCTCACGAATCCTTTCAACCGCTCTATCTGCCTTACAAACATACTCCAATTCATCAAGGGTATTTTGCGGACGATTAATGATACCGGCGTCGGAAATGGCTACAACTACATGGATTGGCATTTTGTCGAACGTCAACTGTATACCAAGCAGTTTCTTCAGCAGAACCTCTGTGTGCGGCTCCAGATAGCGACTCAGAAACTCCGCCTGCCGTTTTGCCTGAAGTACAGGCGAAGGCATGCCTTTACTGGCTCCATCAAATAGCCGACTCCACTCACCATGCTCGTTAATAGTCACCTGCGAAGTGACGCTTTTGCTTTCAATGATAATCACACCAAACTCATGCAAAAGGAGGTGGTCAATCTGGGCAGCATCATCCCCCATCAGGAGGCGTATACTGTTAAGCACCAACACATTCGGATCATCACCAAATGCACGCTTTAGATAAAAGGCCATCTGTTTTTCAGCAGCCAAACCTGCCTGAGAGAATTTATCAGTCGCCTTTACTTCCTCAATATCCTTAACAATCACCTACCCCTCCATGATCAAGCGTAATGTGATCTCTTCACAACACAATAATACCCTAAAGCAGTTATAATTATAAGATTAATTGAGCTTTTTAGAAATAAACATCGCCCAGTTCTGTGAGGGTACAACATAAACACATTAGGCAAGATCCTGAACTAAGGCACAGCATTCAAGCTGTGAAAGACGGTAATGCCAAAATAATCATGCGTAACTTCTACAAGCTATGCAAAGATATGGACTGGGGATTTTATTTTGCGGTTATGGGCAAAGAAACTAATTAACAGTAGCCATCACCCAATCCTTTCATAAGGGTAATTACCTTTAATATTTCTGTGTAAGTAAGATCCTACTGAATCAGCACTAAGCAGTCCTTCATATTCAAAAACCGGAACCCCTTTATACGTATATAAAGAACCATCATTAAATCTAATGAATAAGACCTCAGTGTTTGCATCATGTCCAATTTCTGCAACATTTGAAGAAGCAACAGGAACCATTTCTGGAATACTCATTTTTATCTCCTCTCGAGTTGTTTGTTACGCCAATTCACAACTAACTGTTTATAATCTTCAATATTAGATTCAATATCTAATTTCCACATTTCTGTTACCTCTGGATCTGAACTTTTTGGTGACCTTGCAGATTTATAAAATTGAACTCTAGATGGTATTTTCACCGCTTCTCCAGATATAATTCCTTCGCCAGTTCTTAAGCTAGGTAATAGATCAATTAATGTTTGCAATTCATCTTGAATGGCTGAACGAATATGTCCTCTGTCTTTAGCATTATTCATTCGAAGCGCAACGACTGTTCCACATTGACTCAAAACAGTTTCATCAATTTCTGATGGGCGTTGTGTAGCCAATAATAGGCCTACTCCATACTTCCGTCCTTCTTTAGCAATTGTTTGAACTGTCCTTGATGCATACGAATTGAGTCCCGACTTCAAATAATTATGAGCTTCCTCAAGAACTATCAATAAAGGCTGCTGCCTCCCTCCAATTGAAAAGTTTTGCCCCCAAAATAGTGCATCATAAATTATATTAAGCAGAGTCCCAGATATAGAAGTCATTATTTCTGCTGGAACCCCAGAGAGGTCTAAGATTGTTACAGTTTTATCACCACAAAGCCAATCATGTAGCAAGTCACTCAGATCTTTCTCACATCCGTCCTCTTTATCATACGAATAAGGCCCAGGTTTAAATAAAAAACTATACCTACTATCCTTCAGTTTATTTCTCATGCTGTCTAAAAAAGTTAGTATTCCTTTCGCTTGAAAATTTAAATATGGGGCAGCACTACCTGTAGATGCTGGAGGATACTCATTGGAAGTCAAATTAACCTTATTTCCTTCGCTAATTAACTCACATACAGAATCAGGCTGACGGCTAACACTTAGAGTCCTTCTTTCAAAGTCATCAAGCTCAAACCATATATCTTTGATATCAAAAGGTATTGGAGTATCTGCAGTGATTATTTCATTCTGAATATTTAAATTGGAACTTTCATTTGCATGAATTTTTGCATTCAGAATCTTCTCTCTGATATGCTCGACATTTGGATCAGTTAGATGTCCAGAAAATATGCTCATTAATTCTTTAAATGGGAGAGCCCAATATGGCACGTACAGATTTTGGTTTTCGGAATTTGCACCTACTCTATACACGCGACTGTTTTGACCCAATGCACTATTATATTCGCCATGAGGATCTATAACTAAAATTCTCGACCGAGGAAAATCTTTCTCAATAATAGCATTAAGAATCACTGAAACAGTATTAGATTTTCCACTTCCAGTAGAACCAAGTACAGCACAATGCCTAGAGACTAGTTTATCAAGATCTAATTTTGCCTTAAGACTTTCGGAAAAGCTTATATTCCCAATGCTAATTGATTTTTCAGGGGAAAAGCCTCCATATATAATATCCAGATCTTCCAAAGTCACAAAATGTACTTTGTCCCCTGTTGTAGGCGTTTGAGAAACTCCTCGCTCAAAATAGCCTGCAACTTGCTCTCCAACAAGAGATACTCTTAGCCATTGATGGTTCTCTAAGTTGTCGAAGTTTTCTTTCATTTTCTCTAAAAGAGCTTCAGGAATAGCGTCTGATCCAATTTGAGTCACAATTCCAATTAAATTAGTATAGCCTAATGGGATTTTCATAAATGACCCTATTTGACCAAACCTATAAACAACCCCGTTAATGATAGGCATGTTTGACTTAACTTTATTGTTTAACTTAACGGAAATAACATTACCATTTACACTAGCAACTTCCCCAACTTCAGTATAGCTCTTCATATATCATCTCTTTTTGAGTTATAATGAGCTAAGGTCATATTTTTCAGAAACAAAATAAGTTTACTAAAATCTACGATGGTAAGCTCACCTTCTCCACTCCAAACTTCATTTCCCTTCATCTCCGTATTTAATGTATCACTCAGAATTGGAGCATCCTCATCGAAATATACATTCAGAGCCAAAGTTTTATTATGATCAGGTTCTTTTAGCAACTTCCACTTACCGAACCTGCACCCTATAACTGCACTTCTGTTAGAGTATATTGAGATTTTATTATTATTTAATGCTAATTTTGCAACATCACTTTCTTCATTAAATTCTTCGTCATAAAGTAAAGCGATTAAATTTGCACCATCTGAATATTGTAAGCCTGAAATTATTCTTTCATTTACATGCTCATCTCCAAAAGAATAACCACAAGTTATAAGAACTGAATCTTCTTGCTTCATAAAACTATACAGGCGATCAATTAATGTGCCATAAGGTTGTTTTTTGGAGTTCGTATATTTCAATACTGATGGATATATTAATAAACCATCATCGATTCCTGATGTCCTAATAAATTTCTTTGAGTCAATATCATAAGACAAGCCCAAAGAGCCGTGCAGCTTCCAAAGTTTAGTTTGTTTTGGTAAATATTGGAAATCACTAACAAAATCGGAACAAAAGAAAGGCTTGTAACTACCGACAAAACCATCAAAATACGGGAGATTATGATACTCTAATCCTATTTCGAATAGGTAATCATAATTGGTTGTAAAGATTTCCACAGGATATTTTCTATCAGCAATACTCAACCATTCTGCAAAGTCCGTTTGAACTTGTTCTATAGCTTCTACATCCTCGTGGATACTTACAATCTTGCATATTTCATCTTTTGTTTTAATGATCAAAGATTCAAATCCTGATCTATTGAGCCCATTAAGTGTCCCAGTGCCAATAACTTCGTGCTTTTGCTCAAGCTTGGTAAGAAATGACTCAATATTAAAACTATGCTCCTCTGCTACTATTTCTTCAGTTATATTTTCAATCGCTAATTTAAATGTTTCATCATTAATTTCATCTAGAACAGTTGCAGTCATTTCCTTTACAGCAGGAATTGTCCTGGAGCGATCATTTTTTGATGCTAAAGAAGAACCCGCACCAAATAGAAAACCAATTTTCTTTTTGTCGTTATTCAATAGTGATTGCAGGCCCTTGATATAATCAGATGGGTCATGTGAAAATCCCACGCATCCACCTCCATACTTTATATAGATTATATCTTAATATGATTGTTAAATCAAAAAACAATGACACAAGTCGAAAACTTAATCACAGACGAAACCCACTTGTTGTATAATAATCAACAAGTTAATATATTTACAGCATTTAAAGTAGTACATTCAGTTTATTTTATTCGGAGGGTGTAATAATACTAAGTGATGCTATCTCACAATATATGCTCTGAAAGCAACCACCTATTCTGATATATAATCAAGCTTATTGATAAAGTTTGTGTCAGATGGCTTTGATATTTATGACAAGTCTAGAGACATATACTTAAACGAATTTTTCAAAGATGAAATATTGGGGAATTAGCACAACAAAACTCTAAAATCACCAAAACACTAAAGAAACATATAATACGTAGTACTTTGTTGTATTAGAAGCTATAAAATAGTCACTTTATTAATTAAATATCAGCCATCAATATGACCGTTTATTTATTGTACTTCATCACAAAATTTAGCTTTTTCTCATCATGGCTTCTTTTACTAGTAGAATAGTGTCATAGATCAATTTATACGATTTATCAGCATATCTTTGATCTGGATGTTTTTTTATAAGATCAATTGTCTTAATAAGCTCATTAACAACAGGATCTGAAAATGAGTTGAGTTGTTGTAATAACTGAGAGATAGAGCCTTCAGCAAAAAACAGTGCATACATCATGTCATCTGAATAAAAAAAGCTCTCGCCTGAATATGAAAAAGACCCTTTAAGAGCAGAATAATATTTCTCCCCCTCTAGATTATTAGCCGCATTTACAACATCCTTCTCCATGACATCATCAATAGGGACAAATTGAATTTGCTCTTCTCTCATATTATGAAACTCTTCCATACTCGGACCACCGTTATGTTCCCAGTCAAACACCTCATCACTTGTTGCTTCATACTCAGAACTTAGCTCAATTGGCAAAGAACTCTCTACATCATTAACAATTTCTTCATTAAGAATACAAAGAGACAAAAAATCAAACTTAAATTCATACAGCTTTAGAAAATTGATAACATTGAGAAATGGCGTCTGCAAGAAAGATAGTCTCATCTGTTCACAAGTCTTATTTATTATATTTATGAAGTTGTTTTTAATAACTACCCCTGAATCAGAAAACTGTAACAATGCATCAATAGAATACTTCGTACTGGTGTTGTATACGTTAATTTTTTCTAGAAGTGGCTTAAAGAAAATATCCGACACACCTGACCTTATAAACAAATTTCTAAAACGTTCGGAATCTTCCAGGTTGAGAAGGTTCAAATATTCGAAAAGAATATCGTACAAAGTATTAAAAGAGAGTGAATAGCATTCTAATAACTTAATAATTTTTTCTGGAGCAGGTAATAATTTACCTTGCTCCACTTTCGTTACATATGATTGTGAAATATTTGCTTTGATCGCTAGTTCAGACTGTTTTAAACCGAGCTTCTTCCTTTCTTCTAACAAAAGGTTACCTAAGTTTGTACCCATATAAGTATCTCCCTAAGCCAAATATTACCACATATTACTACATAGTCAATATATTAATTACGAATAAAACATACTTGACACACACTCAAAACACGACTATATTTCCACAATATTACTGTACGTAATAAATAAGAATACGACAGGAGTCTACATGTACAAACCAATTCAGAACCCGACCCAACTTGAATTTCCAGAAGAGTGTTTAAAGGAAGAGCTAGTCCATGACGTAAAAGAGATTGCAGACAGCAAATCTACCGAGCTTGCTGCAGTCATGCTTTGCTTTTTGGTTATCAGTGGTAACTTAGTCGGTGCACAGCACCTTGCTGCAATCAAATTTGATTATCTGGTAACGAATAATCTTTTCATGTACTTCCTCGGGATTAGCGGATCAAGCAAATCAGTTGTCACAAGCTTCTTTATGAAACTAGTAAATCGTTTAGAAAGAACAATTAACTCTAGACAAAAAGAACGAGTTGAACTCTACCTAAGCAGTTGTACTTATGAAAAGCTTATTGATCTGCTTCACATGACAATTCAAGGAATACTCTTGTTTAGAGATGAAGGCATTGGCTTGTTATCTGAAATGGGGATGTATTCCAGCAAAGGCAGTGAGGCATACAAGTCACTTCTCAATCAATCATTTTCAGGAGGAGAATTCAAGCGTAGCACTATAAATTCTGGCACTAAACTAGTTGATTACAATATTATTTCATTAGTAATGAACGGAACACCTGATTCTACTAGAGAAATACTTTCTAGTGCCGACATGCACTCTGGATTTATACAAAGGATTCTCTTTTTTAATTTTCCAAATACTATACGCCTGTATTCAGAAGCTCAGTTATCTCCTGAAACACAAAATAAGTTTTACAGCATATTCGAAACATTAGTCGATAATCGAGCAGAAACAGAAACAATCACTCCACTTAATGATGATGCTAAAGAACTTTGGATTTCGTGGGAAAAAACAATTGGCAATAAAATGGAGTATAACGTTTATGGTATTAAACACTTCAATGAGTTCCTATCTAAACACAGACCAACTCCTGTCAAAATCGCTTCTATCTTATTCCACATTTACAATGCCATGGGAGATTCTCGCACCAAAATCGATGCAGAGCTCATTACAGCAGGTATAAAGATAACAGACTATCTTATTGCCCATACAGCTTACACTTGGGAAATCTTCACAGCCAAAAAGCGTTCTCAAAAGAATGATCTATTAGATTTAGCTCTAATAAATGTTCTAGAGCAAATACGTACTGAAGAGCTCATAGAGTTCATGCAGGTAAAAGATATCACAGAGCGACTTAACAGATTTGTCTGTGACCAATTAGGTATCAATAACAAATACAAAGAAAATGTCGTCGGCAGTAAGCTGAAAAGCCTAGGATTAGTCCCTGAAAAGAAGACACCAGGCATGTTTTATTACATAGATATGAACGTCCTTGCTGAAGCCAGATGCAATTTATAGACATGCAGGTCCATGCAGACACATGCACTCAAGAACAGTCGCAAACATCATAAATATCAATATGTTGCACACATGCAGGCAAGCAACAAGAATAAGGAGGTAAAATGAACGATATATCAGGTCAAAACGAGCTACAGCAATGTGATAACTCTAACAGCAACGTCGCTATGGACAACTCCCACTTACAGCAATTACTCAAAAAAGCTTTAAAGCTTATACCAGAATCAGATGAACAAATGCGTTCACACGCTATAGAGTTCATAAAGCTATTCCCAGGAAGCCCTCATGAAGCCATATCTGCCTTTAAAAAATATGGGATATATGTCGTTGAACTTGAAGTAGCATACAAGCTTTACCTCATGTCTCCTGCTCATTTTGACAGTACACAGTCTGAACTCATTGACATACTCTACAGGGCACGAGCAATGAATATTTCAGACAATACAACTCTGGAAATATTCGAGGATAGTGTCAGCTCATTTTTATCATACAAAAGAGCTCTCTCAGCGTTCAAGCAGTTAGTACGGGATTATGATATCCAAATATTCCTTAACAACATCACCGATGACCTTGTGGAAAAGATGAATTCGATCATGCAACAAAACGCCAACACGACAAATACAAGGTGGCTCAGCTTCAAAGATGCGTGCAAATACGCAGGCAAAGGCAAGAACTGGCTTCTAGAAAGGTTATCAAATGGTGATATTTTCGGCTACCAAGAAGTCAGTCTGAACGGCAACAACGGCAAATGGGTCGTTGATAGCACATCCATTGACAACTACTACCTTAGAGACCAGATAGCTTTCGAAAGTAAGCTTAACAGCATAATTAAAAAAGTATCTTAGGAGGAACACATGAGACTTTGGAAACACTCTAATGGGACATATTACGTAATCATAGACAGGAATCACAAAAGGAGCCTTGGGACTAAAAATAAAGCAGAGGCCGAAAGGATATTTAAAGCTCTTAAAAAATCAGATTTCCAAAAAAAGATAGCTGATCTTGAAAAGACAGAAACAATCTCCGAGTTCTTCGCAGATTGTCTAGAGGACTATAAGTATAAAAAAGAAAAAGCCACCTATACTTCAATGAGCTATAGTCTTAATGCTTTTGAAGGTTTTATAGGAGAAAAGCTTTTAAATGGCGTAACCAAAAAAGACCTTTCAGATTTTACTACGCATAGATTGAAAGCAGGGTACGCTAAAACCAGCATCAACATAGATATCAGAAACATAAAAGCAGCATTTTCAAAAGCTGTTGAATGGGAAAAATTGGCTCAAAATCCATTAAACGGATTCAAACAGTTAAAAATAGATAAGAATCTCCCAAAATTCCTCACTTTCGATGACTTGGACAAATTTGCAAATATTTTAGGTGACAATCCCTTGCGACACGCTTTCTTCTTTTATGTATTGACCGGTTGCAGAAGATCGGAAGCTCTCGTATTAACTTGGGATGACATTGACTTTACAAGAATGGTTGTGCATATCAGAAAAACAAAAAACCACGAAGCAAGAGACATCCCAATCTGCGACTCTCTTTATGAGCTTCTTAACGGTATCACTCCTAAACAAGGATATCTTTTCCCAGGCAAAATTAAAGGAACCCACTTAGATAAAGATACTATGACACACAATATTAAAGATTGCCTTACCGAAGCCGGATTTCCTGATATGCGACTACACGATCTCAGGCACACATTTGCAAGCCTTCTTGCCCTATCTGGAGAGACATTACAGACCATACGCGACCTGCTGGGGCACTCTGATATCAGAACTACAGAGATCTACGCACACCTTACAGCCGATCACTTGAAAGCAGCTGTTAATAAGCTCAAAGTTAATGTAAGCACAACCGATAAAGACATTGATGAAAAACAATAACAACTTATCATTTACAGAAACTAAGCTTGGAACTACAATTACTTATTCTCTTTTTAAAGGCAGGAATATGGCTGAATCAAACAGGATAGAATACAAACGACAACTTAATGACAAGAGTGATCCTAAGTTTGAACAAGAAGTAACTGCTTTCTTGAACTACAAAGACGGCGGCATTATCTATATCGGCGTTGACGATTCAGGAAATCACTATCCTATTGAAGATTTAGACGATACTCAGCTTAAGATCAAAGACAGAATCAAAAATAATATAGAGCCGTCCACCATGGGGCTCTTTGATGTATCAATTGAAAATGACATTATCAAAATAACTGTAGCAAGTGGCTCTGAAAAACCATACTACCTTCGCAAAAATGGCATGTCCGAAAAGGGCTGTTTTATTCGTGTGGGTTCATCGGCAGAACCAATGCCTAAGCGAATGATAGAAGACCTCTTTTCAAAACGCACAAGAAACTCAATCGGTAAGATTGAATCACCCAAAACACAATTAACCTTTGAGCAACTAAAGATCTACTATCAGGAAAAAGGAAAACAGCTCAACGACCAGTTCGCATCCAATCTAGAACTGCTTACAGAAGACAAGAAATACAACTATGCTGCCTATCTGCTGGCTGATAACAACGGAATTTCCATTAAGGTGGCAAAATACAGCTCGCTATCCAAAGCTGAGCTTATAGAAAACAATGAATACGGTTACTGTTCAATTATTAAGGCAGCTAAGCAAGTATTAGATAAACTGGAACTTGAAAACAAAACTGCTGCGCAGATTACCTCTAAGGAGAGGATAGAAAGCCGTCCATATGATCCCAGAGCTCTAAGAGAGGCAATTATCAATGCCATTGTGCACAACGACTACTCAAATGAGCGTCCACCTGTCTTTGAAATATTCCCCGATAGAATAGAGATTACCTCAGCTGGAGGTCTCCCCTACTCTTTCACAAAAGAAGAGTTCCTTGCCGGATATTCTGCCCCCAGAAATAAAGAACTTATGCGAGTCTTCAAGGACCTCGACCTTGTGGAACAGCTCGGTTCCGGCATCCCCAGAATCCTTGAGAAATATGACGAAAGCATATTCACTTTTACCGATAATTTTCTGAAGACCACTTTTAAGCCTATAGAAGGTTGGGGGACTGGTTGGGGAACAAGTTGGGGAACAAGTTGGGGGAGTCTAAATACCAATAGGCAAAAAATCATTCAACAAATGGGTGATAATCCAGAAATAACAATCCCACAGCTATCTGAGATAGTTGGAATATCTGAAACTGCTATAGAGAAAAATATTAAATATTTACGTGAAAACGGTTTCGTTGAAAGACAAGGTACATTCGGCGGAAAATGGATCGTTAAACATGAATAATATCTCTGCCATAAAAATCATCTAAACCTATATAAGCATCTCCAGGTATGGTTTCATAATCTTATCAACTCTGCATATTTTGGCGTATTTCACAAGCTTAGTAACATTGAAGTCTTTTCTGGCTTTATACATCTTCAGAGCTTCCAGAACTATGTCCATCCCAAGCTTATTACGAAACTTGAAACAGTCAGCAATTGTCTTTTCTACGGAGTATATCTTTACTTCAATCTTATCTATCATGTGTGTTTCTATGCCCTCAGAATATGCTTCATCGGAAAAGCGGTGGATATTAATAGGTGGATATTTAAGTTTTGGAGTAGTCGCTCCCTTTGGCAGAGCTATAGAGACTGCATGAGGTATCTGAGTTGTCAGCTCATGAAAACTAAGAGCAGAAATGATACATATAACTGCTTTAGGGTATTTCGTAGCTACAACTGTCATATCAAAGTTAACAGGCACATTCTCAGGCAGACAGTAAAGCCCTCTTGCAAGCTGGATTATCGCACCTTCATCACGCATCTGATACAGCGTACGAGGATGCACGCCTGCTTCAATTATCTGAGTGGCAGTTACCGTTGAAAAACCGATATCCCTAATAACTTCTTTGGCTTCTTCAAAAAGCCCTACACCTTCGCTTTTCATGGATAAAATCACCTATAATTATTTACTTTTATACTTAACTTTATCCTTAAATAAATTTATTTCAATATCTATTTGGACAAAATCACACATACTTATACACATTTATATGTTGTTAATACTACTCAGTCTTGTGTTTGTTGAAAAGCACAGTATATTTAATTAATGATATCGTTATACTTATACGGGAAGGAAACATATGCTTAATGACAAAATTATATCTGACATAGCGTCAGCCTATCATGACATAGCAAGAAAATTTTACAGTATAACAGATCAATTAAACAAAAAAGACATTTCAGCTTTGGTGAATGCAGCCTTTTATGCAAGCCTTAAGTGTGAAGAGGGTCGAAACGTTTCTTTCAGTTTGGTACTAACTGATACTATAAATTGGCATATTGAAGGACAAGCTAAAATTCCACAAAAACGCATAGAATTTGAACAAGCTCGTGAACTAAGAGTTGACAATATTGTTAAACTTGCTGGTGCTTTTTTATCTTCAGAGTCCGCATTAATGGTACGAAAAAATAATTCTTTCAGTTCAAGTTATGAGATTTGGGGAGTGATGTATTTCAATAGAATTAAATCTGAATTTACAGAGCTAAATATCAGTCATGGGAGCTTAAATTACTCAAGACCAACCTGTTTTATGATAAACGTTTATAATGAAGGTTCTTTTACTATCTCATGTGCAGACAGTAAAGTTGGTCAACTGGTTGATGGTGAATTTGTAAGAGTTGCCCCCCTTCCTTTTCTGGGAGGAGGAATGACTCCTTTTATGGAAAAATTCTATGACACATCAACTATAAATAATTGTAACGCTGATGCCCACTATTTTAGGCTATTTAGTGAATTATTGAAAGAAGCATCATTAATGAACCATGGTGGATTAATAATCATCGTAAACGCTACGGATGATAACTACAAAGATTTTTGTGAATTTAAATATTCCTTTAAAGTTAATCACATTAATGTAAAAGACATGTTTTCAAAATACACTCATACCATGGCCGTTGATAGAACGCAAAATTTCAATATGAACAGAGTTTATTGGGGAAATGAATTACAAAAAAGGCTAAAACGTATTGCCAGACTCGCAAATATAGACGGGGCTTTAATTATTGATAATAACCTCAATGTTATCTCGTTTGGGACAGTCTTAAAAGGAAAAACATGGGAAGGAAAAATTCTCGTCGGGAATGACGGCTTTAACAACAATGGCCAAGCATACGATATAAGTAAACACGGAACGAAACACAAATCAGCCCTTAATTTTGTTGGCTCTTGCCCAAATGCTATCGCATTTGTATTATCTGAAGATGGCCCCATAAGGGGACTCGTAAAAAAAGATGATGAAACAATTTACATTTGGCCCAATTGCGACCCAGTAATGTTTGAAAGTGAAAAATGAATGACCCCTGCGGCAAAAATGCGTCAACGGCACATTACCACCACTGAAGAATAAAAACATTTTCACTATCAACATTTTTCTACGGATCAAAAGGTTTGGGGTTCGAATCCCTACGGGCGCGTTAACGTTTATCAGTATTTTACAGGGCAATCAGTCATTTACGACGGTTGCCCTGTTTCATTTTTATTGCTCATAATTGTTGAGAATTTGACGAAATTGGGTGCAGTTGCACCCAGTCTGCACCCAAAATGCACCCAGATTTCCACGTAAAAACATGTTGATACTGATAAATTCCGATGTATTCAATTTGCGATCAACACATCATCTTTTTGATAAAAAAGTGCCCTGCATGAGGGCACTGAAAATTAATCTATAACCATTTTAAAAATATTGAAGCCCTGCTTTGTGAAGTCAGGTATATTTGTGCTATCAATATAGACATGACCTTCCGGCTGTTCAGCACTTCTGCTTCTGATGAGGCGGAAGTAATCTCTGATTATCGCATCACTGAGCTTCCTATACCGGTAAGTATAATTGCAATAGTAATATCCCTCATAAACATTATAGATGGTATTAACGAAATTATACGAATCTATCTGGTACATATCAGATGTATCGAGAGTATCCAGCCCTTCGTATGGCGTAATGTCTGCGACATCTATCAGGACTTCTCCCTCGGCTTCAAGATAAATGTCTCTATACAGATTTGCGTTACCATAACCAACGAAAGCTGTGAACTCATCCACTCTGTCGTCATCAGTTGTGTATGAAATTCCGTTTGAGCAGTTAGTTGCCATAAAAGTGACCTGATATGTGCCGTATAGGGTGTCTCTGTCAGACAGGTTAATCGGGGTTGTTCCTTCCATTGTGGACACGGAACTTCCTCCTCCTCCACCGCATGCGGTCAATACCAAAAATACTACGAACATCGTAAAAGCAAGAATTATTCTGTTATGCATAAACACGACCTCCACACTTTATTATGTGAAGATCATAAATTAACCAAACGACAACTCCTGACGCTTCAAAAGCGAATATGAAAATTATTTCAGGATTTACCCCCTACCCTATTAACAGGGCAAGGAGGTGGATATGTCCAGCCCATATTACTCATACGTTGCCGTACTCGGCAATCTTACAAAAGTACCAGAAGCCGGAGAAACAAAGAACGGCACTATCACCAGCAAATTCACAGTAGCGGTCAACAAACCATCAAAAGAGAAAGCAGACTTTTACGATGTCACAGCCTTTGGCAAGACAGCAGAAAACTGTAATGAATATCTTTCCAAAGGCAAGCTCGTGCTTGTCACAGGAGAGCTTGATTACGGTTCATGGGAGGACGACAAGGGCTTTCACTCAAAAGTAGCCATAGTCGGACATAACGTCCAGTTTCTGACACCAAAAGGTGACACAGACGGCGAATCGCCTGAGTAAAAAAACTAAAAAAAACAAAGGCGAAAAAACAGAAGTGTGTAAAAAACAAAAAAACAAGAAAAGAGCCTATGTCTGATTTCCATGATGCATACCTGATTTTATCAGAGAGGTATGACGAGCTGAAAGATGCTTTTGATTCTGTGTGCGCCGTTGTGATCTCTCAGCAGATTAACAAAGGGGATTCTCTTTCTGCATATGAAGAAATCACTGCTGTTGTTGTATCAAGCTTAAGAATACACAGAGGGCATGAACGATGTGGTTAGAAAGCTATATCTCGGATATATCCGGCATATATGGGCTTTCCGAAGAGGAGGTCAGGCAGATAATTGCTTCGGTACTGGAAGGCTACTACAGCGAGAAATACGGCTCGCCCACAGTGTGTTCGCTATCTGCCGAAGGTTTGACTGTGAGGCAGTATAGGGCAGACGGCATCGAGCGTGAGATAGTTCTCAAAAAGCATGATGTAACCACACTTGCCTCTATTTTAAACACCGAATTTTTCAATTTTGGTGTCCACCGGAAAGAAATCTATCTGAAGTCATTTATGAACTCGCTTGTAAAGGGCGAGATTCGGGAGATATCCGCAGAAGACGTTCTGCTGAATGTCTATCTGGGAGTGAATTACAGGGTGACTGGTGTGGTTCATAAGATGTACATCACGCCGAAGCTCAGGGGCACATTTCAGACTGGGCAGGAGATCAGGAGTCTCGTCATAGGCACTGAAAGGTATGGTGATGATGTGGCTCTTACACTGAGCCTCACAAGCCGCAAACTGGTGGAAAAGCTCTTCGAGGAACAGGGATATTCAGTAAGATGTATAAAACGTATTGCTGGAATTATTTCAGTTATCCAGTTTAAAAAACATATTCAGTATAAAATCATCAAGAGAATTTCAAACGTACTCCATGAGCACATAATTATTGAGGCATTAGGATGATTTCATTAGTAAATCCTTTTTATTATTTCAGAAATTTGATTATGATATTCATGTTCATAACTAGGGGCTGTTCACATTTATTTTAACCATATGATTACAGCCACCAATGTTACCATTGCCTCATAGTTTCTTGCAAGTTTTTCATATCTTGTGGCAATTCGCCGGAATTCTTTCATTCGCTGAAAGAGCCTTTCAACCAGATTGCGCTCTTTATACAAATGCTTGTCATATTTCCGTTGTTCTAATCTATTACATTTAGGCGGGATAACTGCAACAGCACCAGCCTGTATTATTGAAGACACAAAAGCATTGGAATCGTACCCTCTGTCAGCAATCACATAAGCAGGTGAAAATCCTGCGATGAGATTATCTGCCTGAGCGTATTCCGACTCCTGTCCTCCCGTAAGGATAAACCTTACAGGGTTGCCATGTGAATCCACAGATGCATGAATCTTAGTACTCAGACCGCCTCTGGAACGCCCTTGGCATTCTTGGTTTTGGCAGTTTTTTTTGATGCACCATGTTGATGAACCCTTACAATACTGCCGTCTACCATAAGGTACTCAAGGTCTGCATCTCCAGACAGCTCTGCAAATACTTTCTGCCAAACATCCTTTTTAGCCCATCTGTCATAACGTACGTATACACTATGCCATTTGCCAAAGCAGGGGTGCATGTCACGCCAAGGACTACCTGTTCTGGCTATCCATAAGACTGCTTCTACAAAAAGACGGTTATCTTTAGCTGTTACTCCGCTGTCGCTCTTTTTTCCGGGGAGCATATCTTTGATGCGTTCCCATTGTTCATCTGATAATTGAGCTCTATACATAAAATACTCCAATTATTTCATTGGAATATATATCGGCATTAATTTAAATGTGAACAGCCCCTAGCATTCTAACTCATATAATACATTTGGAGAATATCTTCGTATTCGATAAATCCGTTAGAACAAGTTATATCAGATACTTGGTTCAACTCTATTGACGATATAAGAGCTGATACAGTTTGCCTATTCAGCCTATTGTCATAAGATTGTAGTAGCTCTACAGCCTGCGATGCCGCTTCTTCTTGAAACTCAACAGTCTGACCTGTTTGCCGTTGCAAAGATATAAATACCATTTTTGAATGCTGATATTCTTCAAAATTAAAAATCCTTTGTAAATACAAGCCTGCTGAAACCGTTCTTCTTGCATAACCATATGCCATCAAGATCATAACGTCACAATCTTGATTAATTGAATTATTTAGATCATTATTTATATTCGCAAAAATTCCTTCATCTAAAAAGTTGGACTTGTTTACAATATTAATTAATTTAAAATTATTATTAACAGCGGCATATTTCCCTAGTTGCCATTCCCGCATAATATTATCAACAGTTCGAACTCGTAGTTCTACAGCTAAATTCATGTCAAAAAACAATATAGAACAATACTTTAATAGAGTTTGTTGAGGGCCATCTGCCCCATCAACTTCTTTAAAAGAATTCTCCATGGCACCAACATAATCGTCTTCATCAAATCCACTACTTAAGGCAAATTGTTTAGCAATTTCATTACCTTGGCTTGCCGCTTCAAGTTCTTCAAGCACAAACTGAGTTGCCACATCCTCGGCTGGTATTTTTTGATTTATATATTCAGCAAGCATTTTAGCTGTAAAGTCAATTCCATGTTTTTCAATGGCCTCAATCATTTCATTCTTATACATATATGATCAATCCATAGGGTGTGATAATAACCACTGTACCGTCTCTTTTGTTTTCACTACTGAAATTGCTGGGATTTCACTTGGATCAACATTGTCATAGCCCAACCCAATCAAATTAGTTGCAAAGCTATTTTTGATCTCAATATCCGAAAATGACGCTATATCCCTAAAAGAAATATCACTTAAGTTAACCAAATAAAAAGCAGTTACAAGATGTTCGGCTTTAATGTCAATTATATCGTTATCCGATAGTAAATCTTGTACTCTGATAGCGACTTTCATTACTTTTGTAATTGTGTCTCTTGCTTTAGATATTGTTTTTCTATTTGGATTTGCGGCAGCTCTATCACATGCTGCTTTTATTAAGCGCACACTATCATACATTAAAAATTGTAATTCATCTGGCAGAAGCCCTTCATAAAGATCTTCCCTCCAGGTGCCTCTAACAAGGTTATCCGTATATTTTTCTTTCTGATTTTTTAAAAAGTTGAAAAATCCCATGTTATTCCCCTAGCATAAATTTATATTTGTCATAAGTAACAGTACATCCATTCCGGTAAAGCTCGTTGAGCCAATCAATTTGCTCTGTACTTAATTCTAACCTTTTATTATTTTTAATATTTATTAACTCTAATCTATTCAAATTAACAATTTCCGCTGGTAATTTAGTTAGATTGTTAATATTTAGGTTTAATATTCTTAATCTTTTTAAACACCCCAACTCTTTAGGCAAGAAAGAAAGGCTGTTATTATTTAATTCTAAAATCTCTAATTGTTTTAAATTAAAAAGCTCTTTTGGTACTTCTTGCAATCTATTCCATCTTAAGTATAGTGTCGTTATTTTTAATAAATCTTTTTTTGATTTTGGATATTGTGATGATTCTTGTTCTATGTTCTCTTTAAACCAGCGTAATAAAAAATCAGCCCACTGGTCATCAGAAGGTTTCAGTATATTCCTAGTAACATTTAATAGGCTTTCTGACTTCTTTAGTAAAACCACTGCTTTTTTATTTGAAAGAACTAAATCGTTCACTATTAAAGAACCTCATATTGCCATTCTTAATTTTTTCTCAGGTTATATATTGAAAAGTCCTATTTTGTTTAATTTGCGTACTTACCTAATTTCCAAATTTTCATAATTTCATCCACAGTAGATGTAGACAACTTTACCATGAGATCCATATTCTTTATTTGTATTAAAAAATACCTGAACGACAACTGCAGATGCTCAAGCTCACTTTCTTCGCCTTCCCAATTTGTTTTCAACAGTGCACCTTCATATTCACTTGGTCTAAATCCAGATTGCCTTACAAAATTTATTGCATGGCTATTACCTTGCCTTGCAGCATCTAGCTCTTCTAAAACAAACTGCTTGGCCAATGTTTGCGATGTAATATTTCTGTTTAGTATTTGGGCTATATAGTGCCACCCCTTGTCAAGACATCATAAGTTGATTTCTTAATGTGTTTCTATGCCGCTATTCTCACCTGATTCATATGCACATCCATAGGTCTCTTGTAACCCAAAGCAGAATGTAGTCTTTCGTTGTTGTAATAATCCATATATCTGCCGATACCGGCTCTTAATTCAGTAACGCTTCTGTAGTCTCTGACATATATATCATCGTACTTCAAAGTACGGAAAAATCTCTCAATGGCGATGTTGTCGATAGAACGTCCCGTGCCGTTCATAGAAATCTTTATATTATGCTTCTTGAGCATCTCTGTATGACGATAAGAGGTGTACTGACTGCCCTGATCTGAATTGAAGATCTCAGGAGTACCGTGTTTATAAATAGCTTCTTCAAGAACATCACATACAAGCGATGTATCCATAGTGTTTGAAAGCTTCCAGGCAAGGATAGCCTTGCTGTGCCAGTCGATAATAGCAGCCAGATACATGAACCCTCCAGCTGTCGGCACATACGTTATATCGCCGCTCCATACCTGATTGGCGTGCTCGGCAACAACCTGCTTCTTATCATTGCGTAAAGCTGAAAGCAGATATGGGTATGTCTCATGCTCAATGCTCTTTATAGAGGTGAGCTTTTTCTTCTTAGGGTGAATAGACTTGATACCAAGTTCTTGCATGAGCTTCAGCACTTTATTCTTGCCGACCTTGAATCCTTCGTCTTTCATCTGATGGTAGATCATACGATAACCAAGCTCTGAGTGCTCCGTATATAACTCGCTCATACGACGCTTTAAGAGATCATTCTCAAAGCTGCGATCGATATGCTTATAGTAAAATGTGCTTCTGTTTACTTCTAAAAGGGCACACTGCCTTGCGATATTAATGTCTTCCAGCTCAGGTTCCACAAGACTCTTATTTGATGAGCCCAAGCTGACGAGCTTTTTTTGCACAAACTCCAGCTCAATGGTCGCTTTACCGAGAGCTTTATGCAGAACTTCTATTTCTTTATCTTTCTCATCTATTTCAGCTTTATATTCTTTAACGACTTTAGAAGGCTCCATAGCGATAGAAGCGTTCTCAAGAAACTGTTTCTTCCAGTTCTGGATCACGTTGGGGGATATTTCATATTTGCTGGCAATCTGATTCAGAGTCGAATCACTCTGAAGGACTTCAAGCACGATCTTAGTCTTCTGCTCGGCAGAAAACTGCCGTCTCTTCTTACTCATGTGGACCTCCGATTTCTCTTAGTATTTTATGCCAAAAAACACTTAGAAATCTACTCTGACTGTCTCAATTCGTCGGTCCACTATACTTTCAGGTCATGAGTCGGATTTTGCCACAGAACTGATTTCTCTACTCAAAGCGAATGCAAAGTGGTATATTGAAGTTGCGAAAGAGTTGCCGAATATCCGGTAAAACCGAGGGTAGCAAATTTTTCGTAGAATTTTCGTATTTTTTGCCAAAAAGACCTATAAAACAAGGGTTCCAAAGGGTTTACGAATGAAAATGAAAAGCCTTTTACTGTTATCACTTTACGTCACTACTTATCACAGACGTTAACTATAAATAACTGATACAAAAGGTAAAATTTCAATTCGATTCCCACCGCCCCATTTCCCATATTGTTTTTATATTTAACTATAAAAACCTTGATAAGGTACGATAAGTTTCGCAAATTATGATAGCGGCTTTATAAACGGACAAGGCCGCCGCCGTTTTGGTAGAATACGTTACCAGACAAATTCACCAAAGGAGGCAAAGGCCATGTCCGATGAGAAGATTATACACCTGAACGAAGGTGCCATAAAGGGCGAGTTACAGGAACTTGTCCGCAACAGTGTAGAAGAAACACTTAATAACCTGCTTGAACAGGAAGCCCAGGCTTTGACAAACGCCGCTAAATATGAACGTACTGAGAACCGTAACGGTTATCGTTCAGGTCACTATGAACGGAATCTTTTGACAAGCTCAGGTGATGTTAAACTGAAAGTTCCCAAGCTTAAGGGAGTAACTTTCGAAACAGCCATTATTGAACGCTATCGCCGCCGTGAGAGCTCAGTAGAAGAAGCTCTTATAGAGATGTATCTTGCCGGCGTATCAGTTCGCCGAGTAGAAGATATAACAGAGGCGTTGTGGGGTACTAAAGTATCTCCGAGCACCATCAGTGAGCTTAACAAGAAGGTTTATGTTCACATAGATGATTGGCGCAACAGGAGACTGAAGTGCAGCTATCCCTATGTTTATCTTGATGGCATATATCTCAAGCGCAACTGGGGTGGTTCATATGAGAACGTTGCTGTGCTTGTAGCTATAGCTGTAAATGAAGAAGGCTATCGTGAAGTGATCGGCGCATCAGAGGGTATGAAAGAGGATAAAGAGAGCTGGAAGAACTTTCTCTGTGATCTTAAAGAACGAGGTTTGAAGGGTGTTCAGCTTTTTATAGGAGACAAGTGTTTGGGGCTTGTTGATGCTGTCAGCGAAGTCTATCCGGATGCCAAGTACCAGCGCTGTACGGTTCACTTTTACAGAAATGTATTTTCTGTAACACCGAGAACCAAGGTGAGAGCTGTGGCAGCAATGCTTAAAGCAATACACGCCCAGGAGAGCAAAGAAGCTGCCCTTGAGAAAGCGCAGGCTGTTGCACAGAAACTTCGTGATATGAAGCTAAGGGAAGCCGCTAAAAAAGTTGAAGACAGTATCGAGGAGACTCTGACTTACATGACTTTCCCCTATGCTCACTGGCTTAAGATTCGTACTAATAATGTGATTGAGCGGTTGAATAGGGAGATACGGCGTCGGACTCGTGTGGTAGGTACATTTCCTGACGGAAACTCGGCTTTGATGCTTGTTTGTGCCAGGCTGCGTCATGTAGCTGGAACCCAGTGGGGAACTAAACGTTATATGAGTATGAAATATTTTACTGAAGCCGGAGATATAGAGATGGATTCAGTTGCTGGCTAGTTGAAAGCTACCAAACGGCAAAAGGGAATTTGCGAAACTATCTTGACGGTACCAAAACCTTATAAACGTCGCAAATTTCTGAGAGCCCAAATCAGTGCCCATTTAGCTGACAATGTAGCCTTGCCTGTTCTAATGCCATTACATAGTTAGGTTCTCACATATTTGCTACTTCTCTGGTGGCAACTTAATACAGTTACGACTACACAAATCAACACAGACTCCACATCCGATGCATTTATAGACATTATGTTTAAAAGCTCCATCATCTATTAATATTGATCCAGTGGGACATAGTTTTTCGCAAACTCGACATTGAGTACAGTCAGTGTTATTCACGAATATCTTACCAATTGGAAACCCAGCAACCATAGGTATGTTTTTATTTAATGACACCAGACGATCATAAATTATATTTGCAATATGCTTTCTATTATTAACAGGTTTTTTGTCAGTAATAACAACTCTCTCCACTGGGGCTGACTCAATTATCTCAGTAATAGCTGACATATTTTTTAATACGTTTTTCTTCATGTGATTAAAGAAACCACGCCTACTACATGAAATTTCCGTTTTCTGAGCTTTCTGAAATATATCGTTTTCTAACATTATGAGCATGGCATTTTCTATTACATATTCTTTATAACCTGCAGCTACAGACCTAAGCATATTTCTTGTAATTTCAAGCTCTTTATTAAGGATTTTATGCATGTATTCAGAAATTTCACAATCAACGCACGGTTTCATATCAAGCTCTATTTTCTTAACTCCTGAAGTTAAGAGAAATAGAAGAAGTACACTATTTAAGGATCCTAAGCACTCAATCTTTACAGCGTCTTTAGTTGCGCTTTTTCCACAAGCGAGCTTGAGCCCCTGGTCATAGGTACTCTCTAGCAAATTGACACAGCGAATATAGTCATTAGTACCTGAAACAGTAAAAACGCCGTAAGGGCATGCACCTACACATATCTCACAACTTGAGCACTTTGAAGGGTTAACGAGTACTTTTGTCCCAGGCATACCTACTTTCACAGCATTTTCCGGGCAAAGTTCCACACATAAATTACATGATGCATTTTTGTAATACATTCTCACGCAACTCTGGGGCCTGACAGTTATTCCACATTGTAACTTTTCAGGATCGATTTTTATGCCAATCATACCTTAATCACCTTACTTCTCGTCAGTATCTATAACACCAGTTTTAAAGCTCTTTAGTGCCTTTGCAAGGTTCTCTCCTAACATCGGAAGTTTTTTATAACCAAACAGAACAAATAAAAGCAAAGCTATTATCAATAATTCAGCGTGCCCTAGTCCAAACATAGCTCCTCCTCATCTGAGATAAGACAGTTAACAGTTTCAGTATCCTGCTTCACAAATTCTTTCAGTATTATAAGCAAGCTCATATAAAACCCTGTATTTCTTTTCTTTTCAGAGGCTTTTGTAACTGCATACACTAACGGATAAACGTTATTCTCCATAAAATCAGCCTGGCTCCTAAAGGAATTAATTAATTTAGATTTATCATCAATCACACTCATATCCCTATTCGCCATATAGTGCATGTAATACAGTTCTAAAGCCAGATGATCTTCAGGGATCTTTTTATTTGTATTCAGTTTTAGCCCTGAAGAAATATAAATATTTTTCACTTCACTACGCTCTTCCTGATACATTGTTCCTGTTGGAGAAAAGTATGGAGAAGCACTGAGATTTACAGAGTACCCTCCCAATAAAAAGGAAGAAGTATATTCCCTGGCAAGCTTATGTTCAATCTCATTTCTGTTACTCAATTCTTCACGTATTACTTGAAAGGCGTCTTCAAGCACAGGGTCATCACACCTCATTGCCAGCATTTGCTCCAGCGTATTCAAACTAGCAAACAAATGATCTAACAAAGAATTGTCTTCCAGAATATCGTAGAAGAAGTCAGAAAACAGTTTATAAAAAATGCTTCTGGCCTGTAGAACAGGTTTGACGTCATCACCACTTATGATATTTTTATCTTTATTGCAGTTCATGTGAAACTCCTTTCAGTGCCCCATAGTGCACTTCTCTGATTACAGTTTTATTTTCAATATTTTCAGCAACACTATATACTAACGTCATCTCAATCGCTCCAGTCTTTTCTCGAAACATAGGATGTATATCTACATAATCTGATCCTTTAAAATAATCGTTCTCTTTAAGACCCAGCTCCGAGATTATATCTGTGCCATCTATTTTCACTCGCAGAGTTTTAATAAAAAAATCATTAGGATCCATGATTTCCCAGTTTCTAAGTTTTATACGACTGTTTTGAAAATATATCTGAGAGGTGAATTTGTTTTCCAATGCGCAGTAGTGAACACCTATGTTGAGTTTTTCTCCTGCGGCAAATTCAATAAGGCGCAAAGCCAAAAGCTCACTTCCGGCAATTGGCAGACCGCCCGGATAATCATAGTTATAGATCACATGATAAGGCGTATGCTTCAGTCTGTAGCCCTTCTCTGCAAATACCTGCTCGTTATTAAGAGGAAAGAGGAATTCCAGCAGATTAATGCCGGCTGCACCGGTATCCTGCAAACTTATAAGCAAGTTTTGCATATATTCCTCTTCATCCGGAAAAACAGGCATCTCCACAACAACATGCGGGATATATTCAGCACAAAGCGATATCTTATCCAGTGCAGTACTGACAGCATCGTCCGGCTTAACCGAAATCCTTATCTCATCCAGCCCCAGCATCTGCAGTTCCTGCAGAAGTGTGCTGTCTAAATAGTCTCCGCATGTATATATGCGAATGTAGCAGTCAGGGTTATCCTCTTTCACATAGCCCACGAAACCCGTTACTTCTTTTTTGAAAAGGAAAGGTTCTCCGCCTGTGATGCCTACTGACTGGAGCATCTGCCTGTCTTCGCGGGCATCATACTGTTCTTTAAGAGGTAGGAAAACAGATTCTTCCTGATTCAGATTCGCACAGTAATAGCAGTATCTGGAGCATTCCAGAGATGTGATGAAGGTGTGTGACCTGTCACCTTTATGGCAAAGTTCGCAGGCTTCTGAAACATAGTTGTACCTTATGCTTTTGCCTGCATTGCATATCTTCACCAGCGGATTTTCATTTAATATGCTTATCAGTCCGCTGTATTCTGTATTTTCATCTTCACCTACAGGCAGAGAGAAACTGTTCAGGATATTCAATAAAGCGGACTTTCGTGTTGTATGGTGACTGAGAAAATCTATATAGTTCATAAGCACCTAAAATGCCGGAGCCCGCTTTTAACGGACTCCGGCACGTCTATGTCACGACTTGGGGTTAAAATATATACATGGCAGAGTATCGCCGTTCGGTAGTGAATTCCCTTGGGAATCCTTACTCGAATCCGGATATCCGACAACAGTTTTAACCGCCAATGGGTACTTTGCCTCTATCTCCTCCACTGTGCCTGCGTCTAGCGCCCTGTTCGGGCAGGAGCTCACACAGGATGGTTTTTTGCCTTCCTCCCATCTATCCCAGCAGAAAGTACATTTCTGCATAGGGTGGTCGACAGCCCATGTGGCCTCCGGCATCGGCTCGGAATCATCATCTCCGAAATTCGGAGCACCGAAAGGACAGGCTACGGCACACGCCTTAATGTTCTGACAGAGGTCTCTGTTCACGATAACTATGCCGTCCTCTTCCCTCTTGTAAATAGCACCTACAGGGCATGCTGCTGTACATGCGGGATTCTCGCAATGGTTACAGGACAGCACAAGGTTGTATATCGCTACATTCGGAAATGTGCCGTTTTCTCTGGTGGAGAGATTTCTCCACCTTGCCGGTCCGGGGTTAACACTGTTCCAGTCTTTACATGAAACAACACAAGTGTTGCATCCCATACATCTATTCTGGTCATAGTAAAATGCATAACTCATTTTAAACTCCTATCAGGCTTTTCTTATTTTTACTCTTGTGTCTGCACCGAGAGTCATACCCTGGCATATACGGGTAGGCAAAAGTTTTGTTAATACATTGATGGCGCCGCCTATGTCAGGAGTTCCATTTGCATTATCTCCATTAGCCCAGCCGCCTTGTCCTATTGCAAGCCAGCCTTTACGTACTCTCTGTGAAATTGTAGCTGAGGCATAAATGCTCCCTCTGGAATTTTCCAGCACTACTCTGTCTCCATCCGTTATACCGTTAGCTTCCGCATCATAAGGGTTTATTACTACAGGCTCATAAACATTATCATCCCATGCTTCACCTGTCTCTCTATTCGGATCAAGAAAAGCAGGTTGCCCTTTAGAGTTTTTCTTAAACACTTCATTAATATAAGCGTTATTATTATGTGTTGAGTGTGAACGATAATAAATATGCCATCCGTTTAAACCTAACGTATATCCTGCATCATCTCTTTCTAGAGGGTCTGGATGTGGGTCTGTTGCTCCTTCGGCGAATAAGCCTTCCATCATAGGAATAACCATTGGTATAGGGTAAACAAATCGCCCTGCATTACTTCCATCGTGCAGATTTCCCGTCAGGGTAAAACGTCCGTCAATATTGACATATCCTCTGGCTTCATAGTCTTCCACCATTGCCTGATTATATATCTCAAATTTACCCGAGGGTGTAAGGAGAGGATTATTATCAGGGTCTGCTCTAAAGGCTGCCATTTCAGCATTTACTGTAATACCATGACTTTCATCCATTGATACAGTTCCGAGTTCTTTCCACTCATCATATGTTGTATCCGGGAAATATCCTGAGAGTAGTGGTTCTACAGCTTCTCTTCGCCAATCATCTGCTGTGTTCCCCATATTAGACAAGTGTAGAATCTAATTGCATGTCTTAATATAATCCATTACCTCTTCAACATACATGTAATCTTCCTTAACAAAACCAATTGTTATATTGGCTAGGCCGGCGTAAAATCCATTAGGATCTGATGCGATCAAATCTCTTCCTAATAAATGCACCCACTTGAGTAAATGTTGCTGCATAAATTTACTATGTACCTCAAACTTATCGAGAGCATCATCCATATTATTGTTTGCTAATTCTTTACAAATACGTTTGTTAAGCTCTTGGAGGAATGCGAGCTCTATAGCAATGTGATCCTCAGGTTCTTTAAAATTATCTGCTACTCCCATCTGCTGTTCAGCATAAAACTCCAAAACCTCATCTCTTTGATCTTGCATAACAAGTTTATTTGGAGACAAATAAACAGACTCATAAGGATGAACATGTTTGACTACACCATTAGGAGATACATTTAAGAAGATAGTCGTGTACTTTAGTGCAAGTTCATCAACCAAGAGTGTCAAATCACTATGCTTACCAGTGAAATTTTTAATTATTTCAATGCCCTTTTCGAGCATATTATCGTTTCGACCTTTGTTGTAATCTGCAAACATTGCAAGAGTTGAATTCATCTCTAATAGACACTTATGGTCAATTTCTTTCGAATACCATCTTGTTAGATTTCTATAAAGAACAGTTCTTAGTGCTGTAGCATTTTGTAAATCAATAATCTCCATAATAACCTCTCTTAAATTTTAATCATATAAATAAACACTATAAGTATTTATCCAACACTGGGGCTTTGCCTGCTAAGGCATATTCTTTTAATAAGTTTAAATCCTTCATCAAAAAAGCGACTGACTTATCTTCTTTTACTATACTGCTATACAAATTCTTGTATTTTAATAACTCTGGTTTGTTAATAACTAAACTCACCATACATCCTATATAATAGATTGATTTAACATTTTCTAAATACTCATCCAAAGTTCTTTCTTTGCTTAGTTCCATTTTGAAAATATCTTCAATTATCTTATACGCAAAGCTTCGTAAAGACACATCTTCTATATCATCTATAAGTTTATAATTATAATCTGTTTGAAACTGAAGGGAATGAGCCATTTCTAAAATAGGCTTATAAAAGGAGATGTTTATATTATTGCAAAACATCTTTGCAACTATAAGCCGAATTACTTCTAAATATATATTAACAGTATTTTTTCCTACCCATACATTAGGATATGGATGATAAAAATACCTCATTGCAATAAACTCACCTTTAGCTTTTTGTGCAACTTTAGTGCCTGGGTATGGGTTAAGTATAAATAAATTTGATTGAACTCTCACGTTTGTTAATTTTGAATTATGCATCGTAATACCAGAAAGCTCGTCTATTAGTTTCCGTGAATATTTTGCACTTTCATATGGAGATACGATGTAACCTATATATATTTCGTTTTGAAGTTTATTCTTCCTTGTATTAAGAAAAGCCATAAAGTTAAGAATCAAATCTAACTCCTGATCAAGCTGCTCTGAAGACCGTTCCAATCCATTAAGCCTTCTACCTACAAAGTTGTCAGATATAATTCTATCTCGCCCTATAAAAAAGTTGTTTATGTCATGCTCTTCAACAATATGATAAAACTCTTCATCTAAATCAGATGGGTCAACAAAAACGTTCATGCCGTCAAACCTTACATTCTTTTTTTGCATATCTAAATAGTCAAGTGTACGCTTTCGGTTACTTTTATTGAAAGGTGCGCTATCAGACAACGAAAGCACAACATCCTTTTTATACGTTTTTTTTACTTGACCGCTAAATTCACCTACCCATTTTATAAGAGAAGCCCAATAGTTACAGTTGATACCTGAGGGTTGTATAAAACAATAGTCGCACGCATTTGGACATGTGTCGTGCAGCAAAATCCTTGTGTCAATACAGTCATTAGTTACTCCGAGTAACGGCACAACAGGACGATTAAAGCTTCCTCTTCCTGTATTTTGGATTTTTCTATTTTTTAAATAATACGCCCCCTTCCCTAAAGTAGCCCCCGATATTTTGATTTCACCTTTTTCTTTGTATATTTTCAACTTTTTTTCAACAACACTTAACTTAATAAATTCTAAAAAACTATCTCCACCACCTCTAAAGACCACATCAAATGTCCCTTTATACAGAGAATGTTCTGTTTCTCCTAAAGAATTGAAATGTACGCCTCCCGCAATAATCAATGATCGTGGGTAACGAGCTCTAATCATTTCGGCAAAATCAGAAGCTATTGCATAAGTACTTGTCCAGCATGAGATACAAAATATAGGCGCTGTATTCTTATCAAGATATGTCATAAATTGACTATAAATAGTACCTGAGTATTTATCCTCATCTGTCGCTGGGAATGTAGATAGATTTTGAAGACCAGCTTCTTTCATATAGTAAACTAAAGTAGCCGCTGCTGCATCTTCTTCAACAGAGTGGAAATACGAGGATGTTTCTTTTAAAACCAGAAAAACAACATCATGCTCTAACATTAGAAGCAACCTTACTTTTTAAATTTACAGCTAATGTGCTGTTTTCAAGTATTTTCTGAACTTTCATATGTACAACTTTATGACTCAATGCTCTTATTTCGTCTATGTTATCAGCAGAGAGGTTATGCAAACACTCAAGCATTACCTCACAATACAGCATATCCTCTTTTTTACTTATATTTTTCAATATGTTAAACGCTTCCTCATGCCTGTTTAGTTTTACATATGAATAAGCTTTTTTTATTAAAACGTGTTCTGTCACATCGGATTTATTATAATATTCTATAGCCTCTTCATGTTTGCCGGCATAGGAGATAATGTCTCCAAAGGTCTCAGCAACTTTGTAAGCAACATGAGGAATTAGAAGCATGCCCCTATAACACTTTTCGACTTCTGAAAACTTATGTATTTTGGTATAATAAGAAACTAGATTAAGTAATACTTGAGGAATCCCCGCAAATTGACTATAAGGGATGCTTTTCAGAGTGAGAAATAAAAGAAGTTCGTTACTCGACTGCTCCAAAGCCTTATAACTTATAAAATTATAATCATGCCATAAGTGATTTTTATCAAGCTGCTTTACATCTTTTATTTTAACTTTATTAAATATTCTGAGTACGGAAATAATGACGTTCGTGCCTTGACCATCACTTAACGTAACCTTTACAGACTCATTCACCTTCATTCCCAACAAAGTTCCTTTTTGAATTTTGTATCTGAGGTCATTGAGCCCCGGCTTTAAGTAATGTTTTTCAGGAATATACTGCCCTTCGTATTGACAAAATATAATCACACGGCTGTTGTTTTGTACTGTATCTGATACAGAATACATGTCTGCATGTTTAAGTAGTTTAGTCAGTTCTTTCTTATCAGTAGAAATATTTTTTCTGAAATTTTTAATACACTGCATCATAGTTTCTTTATCTTCAAGCAATGACCCAAGGTACAGCCAGTACTCATAAAGACGTTTTTCTTCTTTCAGCATTTCCTTATGTTCTAATATATAATCAACTGTATGAAATATATTTATACAATTTTCAATATTGAACTCTGTTTCTTTATTATAGAGAACCCATGCAGCCTGAATTTTTCTTAGATCTAAACGTGTTAAGCAATCGGTTTCATACTCATGCCAAAATGAAAGGTAGCTCGGGATATACTTGTCACTAACCTTAAAGCCAAATTTCTCTGGATCCTTCCCGTACATAGAACCACATGTAAGCTGTAGTTGCTGTGCACACGAGTTCGCATAAATAGGTATATCGTACTTCTGAACTATACTGATTGTTTTTCTTGCATCTTCATAGGTTTCTCCAGGTTGCCCATACATAGAGAACAGTTCCACATTTATCCCCAACGACTGCGCGTAGGTAACGATTTCATGGAATCTTGAGATAGAAACTTCCTTATGCATAGTATTAAGTATCTTGTCGCTTCCTGATTCAAGCCCAAAGCCTATACAATGAAGACCTGCTTTTTGCATCAACTTCAACAAGTCTTTATCAACCATATCAACTCTAGTTTGACACCAAAAAGGTATTCTTATACCTCTATTTATTTTCTGTTCCATCAACTCTACTGTTCGACTTCTGTATGCAGTAAAGTTCGGATCACCTATCCATAAACTATCCATACCCGCTGATTCTAAATATTGCATTTCTTCCAACACATGATCCACCGAATGAAAACGAATCCTCATATTATTAAACAACGGTGTAACACAAAAATTACAGACATGTTCACATCCTCTGGATGTAAAAATACACGCTGTCTTTTTCATACTTAAATCAATAACACCCTGAACATAAGGGGAAGGGTAGATATCTAGATCTTGAGGCAAACAGTCAGGTCGGTTGGTAGTAATGATTTGATCATTATCCTTAAATGAAATCCCTGGTATATTATAAAAACTATCTCCACTTTTCAGTGACTCAGCTATGTTAAGTGTGGTTAATTCACCTTCACCTTTGTTGCAAATTATGTCAAAGTCCTGAAGATCTTTAAGTCCATCCCCCGGAAGAAAAAGAGACTGTGGACCACCAAGTATAAGCTTTGTTTCAGGATAATACTCCTTTATGAATCTTGCAAAAAAACGTATTCGTTCCATCAAGTAGTGATAACCAGAGAATCCTACCAGCTTAGGTCGGAACTCTTGCATATGCCTATTTAAATCTTCCAAAGTAAGTGGAGCATCTTGTAAATCATCAATGATCTGTGTATCATGTTCATGTTTATTAAGATAAGTAGCTATGTATCCTTGAAGAATGGGTATAGTATTTGTCGAACGTATTGAATCCAGTTGATTCATATTTATCAAAGTTGTATTCATCAGTTTCCTTATAGTTTGAAAAATACAGGCAGGAGGTTTTCTCCCGCCTGTATTCGTAAGAATTACTTCTTAACAAAAATAATATTCGGCTCTAAACCACTGCTACTTGCAAAGTCTTCACTTGACATTGCCGTATATTCTACAACATCTTTACCAAAATTAGTCCATTTTGCTCTGATCTCATCAATCGGACCAGCGTCTAAGGCCCTGTTAAGACAGGCAGCTACGCATGCAGGCTTAAGTCCTTCCTGAATCCTGTCTAAACATAGTGTACATTTAGTCATTTTTGGTCTAGTGGTATCATCTAGTTGATACTGGCTAAAATCAGGTGCATAAAATTGTGGAGCATCCCAGGGACATGCTTCTTTACACTTACCGCACGAGATACATGTCTCATTATTTACAAGAACAAGGCCATATTCTTCTTCTTTGTATATGATACCCATTGGACAAGCCTCAACACATGCTGGATTTGTGCAGTGATTACAGGCAAGAGAAATATGTTTCAACGCATAAGGATAAGCTCTTTCATTAGCATTAACCCTTCTCCAGTCTTCCTTCATATAGTACTTTCTGTTTTGCTCATAATTCGTCTCGCCAGCGCTGTTCAAATAGTTAGACACGTCTTCCATGTCATTAACATCAACAACATACGTTCCAGAACTATACCAGTCTGTATCTGGATTCATAGAATCTGAGTTAATATTATAATCGCCACGTCTATCGTCATTCCAGTTTTTACAAGCAAGCATGCAGGCCTTACATCCAACACATCTTGTTTGGTCAAAATAAAATCCCCATTGACTCATTGTTTACCTCCACAACTTTACTAACTATCTGGATGATTTTTACTAACTTCACAAAGATTTCCGTTAAAATGGTTGTCGCCAACCTGTCCGCATAACGGGTCTTTAGGGCTTCCAAAGTCTTTATCGTGAGTTAAAGTATTTTCACACCCACCAATATCAACATTAACTATGTGCTTATAGTAAGTTGTTTCACTAACCACAGTACTATCTACCGCATCACCAAGATCGATATCATACCAAGCCTCATATGTTTCACTTCCTTTTCTATACCAAACACCATGCGGAAGACTAACAACACCCTCTCTTATTGTTGGTGAAATACCTACTCCGACCTTTAAACAGCCCCAATCATTATAGACATAAACCATGTCGCCATCTTTTATGCCTCTTTTAGAAGCATCTGCAGGACTCATGAGTGCACGTTTTGGATAATCAAACTGATCACGTATCACGGAAACATTGTCATAAACGGTATGAACTCTATTCCTCGCATGCTTTGTTGTGAATTGTAATGAATATTCTTTCCCTTTGACACCGACGTTTTCGCCCTTCATGATTTTGTCGTAACCTTCATAAGGCTCAATATACATCGCCCTTGATGTCACTCTAGACTTTTCAGTCTGAGTTGCTAAGTCACAACCATCCCTGTAATAATAAAACGGCGAGAAAAATTGAATCTTGCCCGTTTCAGTAGTGTAAGGGAGATACCCCATAAGACCGGTCATAGGATTTGGAACGGTACCACTGACTTCCTTCTGAACGATGCCTTGCTCTTGTACTTCTGCAAAAGTAGGCTTATCAATATCTGATACAGTTGCTGTATCCCATGCTTCTGCACAAAGTTCTTCATCAGTTTTGCCGTTTCTGCTATATGAAACACTTATGCCTCTGGCATTGAGTTTTTCAGCAAGCAAAATATCGATATCAACATCCGATTTAGTATCATACATAGGTTCAATTAGTTTATTCTGAAAGTATGTAGCCTGACCACTAGTAAAAAATGGTTTTTCATGATGCGAACACGCAGGCAAAATGATATCGGCATAAGCTGCTGTAGGAGTCATGTTCTGTTCATAAATAACATAATGCTTGATTTTATAGTCGCTACCATTTTTCTGGGTGAAAATATTCACAGCCTTATTTGTATTCGGACATGTATTGAATGAGTTTGTAATATGGTAGGATCCTAAAACCATATCAACTTCAAGTTTAGCTGTTGCAGGTGAACCAAGATCGACACCGTAAATTGATTTCGTATCTTCATAAAACTGATCTTCTGTTCTTCCATCACGGCCAGTAACAACAAGGTCTACAAACTTATTTGCATCCACTGCAATAAACGGATAAGTAGTACCACTGCCAAGCTCAGGGTAAGTTAAACCACCAGGGAAACCCACGGGGTTAGAGTCGCCATCCGACGAGTTAACACCAAGGTTACCGCCTTGTTTTACAGTATGTCCGCACATCGCAGCCAGACATATCATCATCCAGACATTATGCATGCCGTTATTTGTTTTTTGTCCACCGTTATTCCCATTTTCAAGAAACACATCTCCAGCGTTTGCAAATGCGTCCGCAAAGTTCACTATTGTTTCCTTTGCTACACCTGACAACTGGGATGCCCATGTAACAACAGCATCTTCCTTGTCAACAAGACCAAACTCAGCAGCTTTCTCAACTCCTAACCCGTCCAGATATTCAACAAATGACAGCCCAGCAGGGACATGGACATCTTGACCGGCAAGCGCAGGATCTGCAAAAGGGTGCTGATCTGGAGTAAGTTGTGTCTGAAATGAAAAGTCAAGCTTTGAATTAACAAATCCAGGATGTTTAGGTGGATCAACGACTGTAAAAGGATTCCCATCACTATCTACAGGAGCCCCTTGTGTCGGATAAAACCCAAAACAATTATCTTTTATAAATGTATCGTCATGCCAATCCCTGTTGTAAATTATATAAGCCATCGCAACAGAAAGTGCAGCATCAGTCTGTGGTCTAACCTGAATAAACTGAGGTATATTGTACTCAGGAAAACCTGTAGAAAGAATAGAAGCAGTGTCAGTGTATTGAGCATCAACAGTAACTATAGGTACACCAGCTTCTTTTGCTTTGGTCAGAAAGAACGTTTTATTTGGTTCTTTCACAGCAGGATCTGCTCCCCACTGTATGATAAAATCTGAATTTTTATAATTATGCACTGAGTTTCCGCCAGCTAGCCCTGGAAGCAGCCCGACTGATCCTATAGATGCAAAAAGCATGTTTTCAAATGAGGGTGCGCCTGTAGGAAGTATTGTAGGTCCGAGATACTTCGATAAAGCAGAACCTGCCCCCTCGGCAAATCCCATAAATGGCATACCTGCAAACATCATACGGTTATGTAATCCATTCGGAGGACCTGCAACCATGGGAATATACGGCAGTTCACCACTGCTAAATCTTGAATAAACTTCAGCGATTTTATCAGCGACTGCATCAAGAGCCTCATCCCAGCTGACTCTCTTAAAACCTGTAACATCGCCTCGTTCTTTTGTCTGGACAAGCGGATATTTCAGTCTGTCAGGGGAATATGTTCTTTTAATCTGAGCATAACCTCTGACACAGGCCCTTGTCTGGACGAATGATGTAGACTCATCTGCTTCCAGTGAATTCTCTCTGGCAACGTCACCTGCAGCTGTTAGTTTAGCTATTTTTGCCTGTGGAGTACCATGCCCTTTTACAGAGAATTTAAAAGGACATCTCCCACCACAGTTGTGAGGGTGAGTGCCCATAACTTCTTTAAGTTCTCTGTCCATAACAAATTCTTCTTGTGGGACTAATAGATCATCAGTATAGTCCTCTGGTCCACTTCCGCCACCGCAACCATTAGCGACAGCAGTTGCACTAAGAGCAGATGTCCACTTAAGAAAATCCCTTCTGCTTATTTTGTTTTCTGTCAGATAATTTTTCTTTTTTGTTTTCATTATATACCTCTTAATCAATATTCATTAGGAGCATGAGCTCTCTTATGGCAGGTATAACACCTAGTCTCCTGAATCGGATAATGGCAGTTCCCACAATGTGCATTTGTTGGTTCTCTCCATCCGTACCTGTGGTCTGACGGAGGAGTGCTTGTGTGACACTCAATACACGAATCTTCCTTGTGACATGTTGAGCAGGATTCTCTATCCCATTTGGCCTCCAGCCCATGACCTCTACGCGTCCAGGACGCATTATGATTTCTAGGTGCAGCCTCTTCATGACACTGGATGCAGGATGACTTATCTGTGTGGCAGTCCATGCATTCCTTGTTATTAAATGTACTGGCATCACCATGCTCTTGTATCCAGTTCACTCCATGAGAATCAGGTTTACTGGTTTCAACGGCATAGGAAACAGCAAAAGAAACAAACATTATGCACAAAATTGCGATTATGGTATGAATTCGTTTTTTAAACATTACTCCTCCTAAAACATTAAAGACAAGTGAGCTTCTGCTGTATAGTTAGTGTTGAGATCGTCGGATAAATCCTCGTACATTTCAGTATCTTCTGCTGAAAGATCAAGACTGCAGGACAGAAACCCCAGAGGTCTCCACTCAGTTCCTATGTAATACACCGTTACAGACTCTTTATACTCATCATCTTCATAGTCATAAACAAAACTCTGATGATCTATGCCCGTCCAGACATCTATCTTCTCAGAGACCCTTTGTGACATCTGAAAACCAAAGCGGACTTTTTCCTCATCTGTGCTGTAATAGTCATCAAAGTCCATCATTTCGGCAGAAATTCTTATAAAATTTCCTTGGAATAGTTCATCAATATTTACTGCTACCGTATATTTGTTATATTCGCGGTTATAACGGTTTAGATCACCGTCTATCTGCTTAAACTCTCCGCCTAAATCCAAAGACAGCATATTAATGATTTGCTGGTTGATATTAATCTTATATTTACTGAATTTTTCACTATCCATAAGTGAGTAGGTAAACGGATTAACTACATATGAAGAATCACTAACGTCTATCTTGTTATACTGACCGGAGTATTTTAACCTTAATGATGTGCGTGTTTTTTCTATGCGAAAATTACCAGCAGCTTCGAAAAGATCAGCATCATTGATCTGATCGTATTTAACGTACGCATAACCAAATGGAAGCTGCTGGGATATCTTTGCAGACAGCATATCATCACCCATGTCTTCAACTTCTAGCTTGTTACCTTCGACCTGTATTGATGTGTTCTCAAATGGCTTGGCAGTGATACCTCCACCATAAAGGTAGTCATCGTCATTCTCATAAAAATAACTTACTGTCATACCCCCATAAATATAGACATCAAGCTTCTCACCGTAGCTATAGCTTGCAGCACCGCCATCTATGTGGAAATTATTCAGGTTGTCCACATACTGACGACCAAGCACTAACTTAGTACCTTCCAAGAAGTCGCTGAAAACAAGGTTTCCGTAATATAACCTCGGTGCAAGATCATTTTCCTGAAGCTCTTTATCGAGTGCATCACGATAAAAATAGTAAGAGGAATCTGACCAGTCCTGATTGTCATCAGAATCAAGATCCTCAGCTACACGAAAATACAGCTTGCCTGAGATTGTTCCTGTACCAACTCTTACCTCATCAAAATTTGTCTTGAGATACTGATAAATGTCACTGTCATTCGCATAATCATTTGAACTATAGCGATATCTAGTAGTCAGAGTTAAATACAGACTTGTCTCCCCTATGCTCAGTCCTTCTGTTGCCTGACTGATTTTGCCCGCATTAACATGATAAGACCATAAGTCTGGAGTAACCATGTTTTCCGCTGACGCACTGCTGACATGCATCAGCATAAACGTCAAAAAGGCGCAGGATAAAAAGATCATCCTTTTGAACATATAAACCTCCATATTTTGACTGATAAGTCGTATTCGGTTCAGGTATAAGCTACGGAGCTTGTATGTAAACAATTAAACCAAACCGAAAATACTGTAGTTTGCAATGCACCTAATCATTGCGGTCTTCACAATCCGTAACACATAAAGACAATTACAGCGCTGACTGACCAGTCATTCAATGAATAATGTCACTTAATCGGAACTGTGTCAAATGAAATATCGTGCGTAAGCTTACGATGTAACAATATCACATTTTACAAAACAGCTTACCTATATATTAGACAAGTGTAGAATCTAATTGCATGTCTTAATATAATCCATTACCTTGATGTGGTTTAATAACAATGGACATATCAATAAGCCTTTTTATTTTAGAAATTATAAGGAGTATTTTTATGTCACCGAAACGCACGAGTTACACTGAAGAGTTTAAACGATCCGCCGTATCTTTAGTCACCGATCAGGGTTACACCATCCGGGTGTCATTTTGCAGTTCAATTGACCCCTCTGATTTGCAGGTTAATTGACCCCCTCTCTCCTTAATTTTTGTTTACGTCATCTTCCTTTTTAAATCAACTTTTTTCTGGATTTAATTTTTCTATAGCTCTCACCCTCAATGACAACTCTGTATGCATTATGCACCAACCTGTCGAGTGCCGAGTTTGCGAGAATCGGGTCATGGAATAGTTCCAGCCATTCATCCGTATCCCTGTTGCTTGTGATCACAGTAGATGCTCTCCCGTACCTTTCCACAACAATCTCATAGAAGTCAGTAGACTGTTGTTCATTCAATGCCTTCAGTCCGAAGTCATCTATAATAAGCATATCGGGAGTAATAAATCCAAGCAGAGCCTTCTCATAGGAGTAGTCAGCTCTGGACTGCTGCAGTCTTTTAAAAAGTTTCTCTGCTCTGACCATCAGGACTTTTTTACCTCTTCGCACAGCAGCGTGGGCCAATGCATTTGCCAGATATGTTTTACCAACACCGACAGGTCCGCACAGCATCACGTTATCTTTTTCCTCAATAAAATTCAGACCGAACAGTCCTTTGATCATTTCTCTGTCTACCTGCACCGGAGCGTCGAAGTCATATCTCTCCAGTGTCTCAAAGGGGTTAATACCAGCTTTTTTCATTTGATTATCCACCTGGTTATGAAGACGCCTGTCCACTTCATCCTGCATTACCAACTCAAGAAACTCTGCATATGTCAGGTGCTGCTGTTTGGCATAAGCCATCCGTTCCGGTAAAGTAGCCAGTATTCCCGACAGCCTTAGTTTTTTTACTGTCTGTTTCAGTTCATTTGATAGTGTCATCGTGACCTCCTTCGTAGAAATAGTTTTTATTGCGTGTAAATTTAGCGGGTTTCAGCACTTTACAGGAAGATTTTTCTACCTCATTATTCTGCATAGAGAGCTCAATTATATTTACTACTCTGTACACATTGATGAGGTCGAAGCTTACTGCCCGCTGACATGCCTGCTCCATACGACCATGACCATATTTATCAGCATCCCGGATGAGTTTCTGAGCCTGCCTTAGATTCTGCCATGGGAAGTCACCGGATAGCAGACGCTCCATAAATTCTCCGCAGTAGAAACCTACTTCTTTAGCCTTATAAATATGATATTCACAGCTCTTCATGGTGTATCCACGTTTCTCTTCAGGATAGTCACTGGTGTCTGTTGAGCGTTTACCTTTTTTCATACGACTATGCACCTTTATCTGCTGCTCTTTGTGGTAAATGCGAACCAGCTTGCTGTCCAGCCTTACAGAAACCTCTTTGCCTATGTATACAGTGGGGACAGAATAAAGAGCGCTTTGAATACGGATATGATGGTCTGGATGCACTTTGCAGGTTCCCCAGAAAGGTACATCGTAACGCTCCTGTTCCAGAGGGAGCAGATTCGCCTGCTCTTCCATATCAAATACAATGCGGGGATGCTTTTTAGTTGTGCCATGTATACGCATGCCGGAGACAGTTCTGCACCAGGCATCTGCTGCTTCCTGTGCATGGGAAAGGCTCCTGAATGTCTCTCCTTTAAAGAAGTTATCTCTGACATATGATACATTTCTTTCAACTTTAGGCTTGTCTTTCGGAGCAACTGCCCTTGCAGGGTCTATGATAAATCCACGGTAACAAGCATACTCATAAAAGTAGCGGTTGAACTGCGCATCATAACGGTCTGCCTTATCTATGGCTGTCTTCATGTTGTCGACAATCACTTTCGCAGGAACACCGCCGAAGAATTCCCAGGCTGATTCCAGACCGGTGATTACTTCCTGGAATTTCATGCTATGGCAAAGGTGAACATACTGATAGCGGCTGTAAGGCAAAGTCACTATCAATGCATGGACCACACGCCTTCTGTCTGTCTCAGGGTCATATAAAAGCCCCAGACGACCGAAATCAACCTCTGCGTATTCGCCTGGAGCAGTTTCAGGCATGCGGACTGTGTTGTGCTTAAAGAAACCAAGATCTTCATGAAGGTAGCGGCGCAGTGTGTCATAGCTTACAGAAACACCATGACGCTTAAGAAGAGAATGAATCTTGGTCATAGTGAGGCGCTCTTCACTCAGCCAGTGTTCCAGTTTCTCTTTGTATGGAATAAGAACTTTACGGCACTCACTGACTGGGCGAGAACCGTCTCCGTATACTTTGCGGTAGACACCGTATGCGATCTCCTCCAGTGGTGGCTCACTGTCACTTTCGAAACCCAAAGTGACAGCCAGTTCTATGTATTTCCTGATGGTGTTTCTAGACATCTTGCGAGCCTTGGCGATCGTCTTAAAGCCGTCGCCATGCTTTCTGCGTCGTAGAATATCCAGGATGTCGTGCATGTGGTACTCCTTTCGCATTCAATTTCTCCATAGTTATTTTCTATGGAGGCATTATACAAAGGAGAGATTTTTACAAAACTTTTTACAAAAGCTGACACCACAGAGGGGTCAATTGAATTGCAAATATGGGGGGTCAATTCAGCTGCAAATATTTGCCGCCAGGGGGGTCAATTGAACTGCAAAATCACACTTCCTATTAATTCTTTCTTTGGCAAAGATATTTTATTTATTGTCTCCTGACTTATAAATTTATCTCTTTCCCAATTTATAAAATTTTCTTTAGCTTTAGCACTATTATTATAATTTGATACAAGCCTTTCTTTATCATGCTTACTATTTGTTTCTTGTATTTTAGAACTAAATTTCTTGCATTTCTGGTTTAACTTCTCTTCAATTTGATCAAGGAAATATAGTAACGATTGATTACTTGAATTGTGAAAATAAACATAAGTTCTGATACATTTTTCAAACCTATTATCTTTTATTGCTTTTATTAACTCAAGTTTCGCACCTTTGAAACATCAGATTCTGTATTGAAAGCCTTACCATTTCCTGTATTCCAGCCAATTTATTCATAAAAACTGTAAATGTTTCCTTTGCTCCATCAATTATTGATAATAATCGGTTTATGAATTTTTCCATAAACGCCAGAATATTCAGTTCTTCGACCTCATAACGCAGACCCTCATACAGACTGCCTTTGTGACGGAAATCACCATTTATCCGTTCCATATAGCTCAGGATGATAAACCTAACGAGCGATAGTGTTAGGAAGCAAATAGTAGCCTCAAAGGTTCTGGATTGATTTTTCCCAAAGAAAAGCTTGCTCTTGGCATCTTTAAACAACACTTCTACTGCCCAACGCTGACCATAGGTTTCAATTATTTTTGCCGATGTCAAAGATGTATCCGTAGACAGTAGAATAATAGGCTTCTTTGATTTACTTTTCTCAGATGGCTGACAGAAGACCAGCTTAACCAGAGTTGAACCGAAAAAAGCATTGATGGAAGATACAGACACCCGATCTTTGCCAATTGTTACTGTTGCCTTAATCAAATCTGGAACAACACATTCCCATAAGCGTTTGGTTGAGTATACCTTGCCATTTACAGCAACAGTCAATGTCGGTGTAGTTTTAAGCATGGCAATCACGTCATAGCCTATCTCATTATAAATTGACGACACCAGCCTCGGCATACAGTACCAGCTGTCAAACAGAACAGCCCCAGCATCCAGACCCTTCTGTTTCGCCCGTTTAAGCATTTCCTTTACCAGTGTTGGTTTGTCTTTTACTGCTTCCTGTCGACGATGCCACGCCAGCATCCGCTTATCCATTTCAATTTCTGTCGATTGTTTGAATACTTTTCTGCTGCTTCGCTGCAAAGCAAAATCTACAGGGACAAATGACGCACGATCACTCCAGCCAAGCACAACAGCACTGAAGCCTTTCACGCTTTTACCTTTGCTATGGTCAAACACCCATGATACTTCTTCTATCTTTTTGCCGGCTTTCTGAATTACTGTGTCATCAATTACAAGAACACGCTGCTGCCAGCTGCTGAATGATTTGAAATATCTGATCACATTAAGCGATATATCCATCATAAAACGCCGCCAATTGATACTTGTACGTGTACTTAAACGATAAAAAACATCTTTACCGCCTAAATCAAATAGACTGTTCCGGCAATGGGAAACAAAATGATGAACGCTTTTGCCGAGAAAAGTCAGAAAAACTAAAGCCACAAGAATCGAAAATGGCTCAACGCCCTGATTCTTTGAAATACCGCACCTATAGGCAATTGTACGAAGCTGCAAAGCCTTCATCACTCGGAGTATCTCAAATTCTTTCCATAATGCCGCTTGTATTTCAGACTGCCATGATTTATTCTCAAGCATAGAAAAAGTCTCCTTGATGTAATTGTTCTTTGAAAATCAATATACCATTTATGGGAGACTTTTTCTATTGTTATCCTAGCTATAACAACAAGTTATCGCACTATATCAAGATGCGAAACTTGAGTTATTAAAATATCATTGACATATATTTCAAAAAAGTTACGTCTATATGTATCTAATTGCTGCAATGGAGACCTTATTATTTTTCCATTTGATTTTATATTCCAGTCCTTACCAGTTCTTGCGTCATATAAATTTAGATTCCAGTCTTTCACCTCAATGATAGTCAAGCCCACGTCTTTTTGTAACAAGATAATGTCAGGACGATCTCCCTCAACAAATGGTTGGAAAAAGATCTCTACATCTGCAGGCAAGCTCTTCGCTAGAGATTCTAGCAAATATAATTCACCATCTTCTAACTTTTGCTTAGAACGCAATATGTTCTCAAACGCAGGGTATACTACTGCCATATATCATTTACCTTAAGTATTTTACTAAATTTTATCACATCTTGATTATATTTTGTATATCTATTAGGACACACTACAAGTGCAACGAGGAGAAAAGTATGAGGTAGGTTGGGAAAATTGGACACCATATCTGGTATAAATAATATAACCGGAGGGAAGTCCATGGAGAGATTACCGAGAAGTTTCTATACCCACGCATTTAAAGAAGAAGCAGTCTCTTTAGTGTTGAACGGAGGTCTTTCAGTAGCGGAGGTAAGCCGTCAACTCAGTTTATCCGAGCAGACGCTGCGTAACTGGATTAAGAAGCATAAGGAAGGTAGCCTGAAAGATAAATCAGGCAGCCGAACAGTAACAGAGCTGGAGGCGGAGGTCTCCCGCCTTAAGAAAGAGCTTTCACAGGTTCGCCTGGAGAGAGAAATCTTAAAAAAGGCGATGGCGTACCTTGCACAAGAGCCTCAGAAAGGTACGCACAAGTAGAGGCTTTAAACAGGGAAAACAGTTTCCCTATAACAGCAATCTGTAAAACCCTCAAAGTATCTCGGAGTAGTTATTACTCTTGGATTAACCGTAAAGCCTCTAAACGCTCTCAGGACGATGAGAAGCTTAAAGTATTTATCAGGATGGCTCACAAGAAGGGCAGAGGTACATATGGCGTAGAGAAGCTTCAGTACGAGCTGAGAGGTGAGCATGGCATAGAAGTAAGCCTTCATCGCATCAAGCGTCTGCGCAAAGAGATGGGGCTTCGGTGTAAGCAGGTGAAGAAATTCAAGGCGACAACGAATTCAAAGCACAATCATCCTGTTGCACCGAATTTGTTGAACCAGAATTTCTCCGTATCCGGTCCTTGTCAGGTATGGGTATCTGACATTACCTATTGCGCCACAGACGAAGGCTGGCTGTATCTGGCAGGGATAAAGGATTTATGGAATAAAGAGATTGTGGGCTATGCTATGAGCTCCAGAATGACCCAAGACCTTGTTGGTCGTGCTCTGTTCCGTGCGGTCACGCTGAAACGTCCGCCAGTTGGAATAATCCATCATTCCGACAGAGGGGCACAATACTGCTCGAAGAACTACAGAGCCATTCTGGAGCAGTTTGGTTTCGAGGTCTCAATGAGTCGTAAGGGTAACTGTTACGATAATGCGCCGATGGAAAGCTTCTTTGGTACGTTGAAGAATGAACTGGTTCATCATCAGAAATATTCTACACGTCAGGAAGCAGAGGCTGACATTCAGGAATATATTGAGATATTTTACAATCGGGTGAGAAGACATGCCAGCCTTGGTAATCTTTCACCTGCTGCATATGCTCGATTAGAATTGACGAAGCGTTACGCTAAATGATAAAGTTATGGTGTCTAAAAAACTCGACTTAGGTCAGTATGCCATAATGCATACTCTTGCATGAGTAAATTTTGCTTTATTTCTATTGAGTCTGAGTACCTGAAAACTCCTGCCTGGAGCGTGTAAATAAAAGTGTGTAAACGTCGTATGTGTTAAACTAACATGCGAGGTTTATGATGAAATTAGACAAGGACAAACTGAAAGAACTGCTTGCTGAAAGCGATGTAAAAACCACAGAAGACCTTCAGGTGTTTATGCGTGACATGATGAAAGAAGTCATAGAAACGCTCTACGAAGGTGAGCTTGAAGCCCATTTAGGCTATAAGAAACATGAACCGAACGTAAGTGACGGCAACAGCCGTAACGGTCGTTCTTCCAAGAAAGTACAATCACAAATGGGCGAAATGGAACTCGAAGTACCCCGTGATCGCCTATCAACCTTTTCGCCTGAAATAGTCAAGAAACGCCAGACAGATATATCAGGCATTGAAGCTAAAGTAATTTCCATGTATGCCAAGGGTATGAGTAACCGTGACATCAAAGAGCACATCTTTGATATCTACGGTCATGAGCTATCGCCGGAGACAGTCAGCGTTATTACAGACAAGATTCTCCCACAGGCTAAAGAATGGCAGAACAGAGCCTTGGAAGAGATATACGCCATCGTCTTTATGGACGGCATGGTTTTAAAGATGCGTGTGGACGGAGCTGTTCGCAACGTCACTATCTACTTTGTGATCGGCATCAGCATGGAAGGTCATAAATCCTGTCTGGGGCTATATCTTGCCGAGACAGAATCCGCTAAATACTGGCTGACAGTTATGAACGAGCTAAAGAACCGTGGAGTACAGGATATTCTTATCTTTGCCGTAGACAACCTCAAGGGCATCTCAGAAGCTATAACAGCCGCTTTTCCACAGTCTGAGATTCAGAAATGCGTAGTCCATCAGATACGCAACTCTCTCCGCTTTGTGCCCTGGAAGGAGCGTAAGACTGTGGCTGCTGACCTCAAGAAAATCTATGCCGCAGCGACCGAGGAACAAGCCAGAGCTGAGCTGGATGCCTTTGCTGAGAAGTGGGACAGCAAATATCCTAACATCTCGAAATCATGGCGGAACAACTGGACTGAGCTTTCTACGTATTTCAAATATTCCAAGGAGCTCAGGAAACTGATTTATACCACGAATCCGGTTGAGAGCTTCCATTCTGCCATCAGGAAATCGACTAAAGGAAAGGGAGCCTTCCCGACGGAAGACTCCCTTGTAAAGCTCTTATATTTAGCTATTTTAGGTATCGAAAAGAAATGGACTATGCCAATCAGGGATTGGGGTGTAATATACTCACAGCTATATATCAACTATGAAGACAGAATTACGACTTTACACAGTTAATATGACAGGCTCCCTGCCTGCCCAAGTTTCATTATATTTTCATAAGAAATCTCCTGTAATATCATTCAAATTACCATTACTATTATCTTCTCCCTCAGCCAAATCTGCTGAAACTGCAATATTCGGCAGGTGAGTGGCGAACATGCTGAGGAGCTGCGCCCCTTCTGTGCTTTTAATGTATTTCTGGAGAGCCATAGAGATAAACTGCCCCCGCTGGGTTTTCGGAATGGACATTATCATTTTAAAAAGTTCTTCGTTTTTGATGGTAATCTGTAGTCTATATGCTTTCATAGTCCCCTCTTAATTAAAAAGAGGCTTCACAGGCGGAGTGTAAAGCCTCTTCCAACTTCTGACGTTATTTATTAATCCGCCTTTAAAGCCTGTTCTTGCTTCGCCATTAAAGCCTTAAAATAGCCTCTGGCATTCGCAAACTCTGACCGTTCGGGAACTTTGACAATCTTAGCATATTCAGAAGGAACATATTTGGCAATAGTAACTGCGCCGCCGCCAGCGAGCAACAGTAAATCCGCCCTCTGGAGTCGTTTGTCCCAAAGGCTTCTGATGTTATGCATCACTTCATCAAAATACATCTCTGTGATGTTTCTGATGGCTTCCGTAAGGTCAATCCTACTGCCATAGACATTCATCTGTCCGGCAAGGAAAACATCTTTCGCTTCCTGATCAGAAAGCTGTATACCATGTTCTCTGTTAATCAGTTCCACCAACTCCAGCACGATCTTAGATATGCCGAACTTGTCCAGCGTTTTAGCGTCCGACCTTATAGCCGTCCCCTTCTCAAAACAAAGCACATCTATGGTATTAAACCCTATGTCTAATACGATTCCGTTCTTGGCAGTATCGGCTTTCACTTTACCTGCATCATCCATCCGGTAGTCGAGCAAAATGCCCACTGCCTGCGGAAACATACTGAATTCTGCCTTGATTGTGTTGCCGTCTACCTGTGCAGTTATCAGCTCTTTGGTCATCTCATCTTTTCTGTTGAAAAGACCTAGTGGCAAACCCGTCGCAACGTGTGTCGGCTCAATCTTTAAGACCTTCAAAGTGTGATGAATGAAAAGTGGGCTATACCTTTTCAGGAAATCAAAACTCCTCGTTGAAAAAGCTCCAAATCTGGCTGATTCTCCAACTATATATTCACGTCCCTGAAAAGAGTAAACAACCTCTGCAGAGTCAATAATATCTATGCTATTTGATGGCGCATAGGCAACTGCCGTTGGCAGCTTGAAATATTTCAGTTCGCCGTCTTCCACATATACGGCTTTCACATCCCCATACCCTACATCTATCCCTATCATGCAATACCTCCTTTTGCTTTCTACTTTGATAATGAATAAGGGGGTAAACGGTTTAATCAGTTTTTTTAAACTTTTTTATCAGTGTCTGAGCAATGTTTAAACACTCAAAAGAAATGTCCCTGATGAATTGCAGGCTGAATAGTCATCACAATTGACACAAAGCATAATAGATATTATAATATCTACAAGTAGAATATTCTGCCTTTTAGGGATATTATAATAACTTTTATAACTTTAGAAGAAATGACTGAATATATCAGAAGTTCATTGAGAAACACCCGTCTGGGAAAAAACCTCACTCAGGAAGGTCTTGCCGAACGATCTGATGTCAGCCTCGGCACATTGAAGAAGTTTGAATCAACAGGGCAGATTTCTCTGGAGTCACTTCTCAAGCTCTGTCTAGCACTAGACTTACTGGATAATTTTGAAAATCTATTTGATAAAAAAGAACAGCCAAAATCATTGGATGATATCTTATCGCAGGATAAGACAAGAAGACCCTGTAAATAATTTTGTGTAAGTGCTATTTTATACATCAACCCTGTCGCCATATTCCATGATGAAACGGTTCATCGCAGGTAGCCAGTTCCTGATGGGCATAGTCCATTTCTTAGATGCCTGCTTCATAGCCAAATATACAACCTTGAAAGCGGATTTGTCACTTGGAAATATTTTTCTATTCTTAATAGCCTTACGAATGACGCTATTCAGTGACTCTATTGCATTGGTCGTATAGATTATTTTTCTTATTTCATCAGGATAGTCGAATAGCGGGATAACATTGTCCCAGTGTGCTTGCCAGCTACGGCTGATAGCTGGGTATTTACTGTCCCATTTATCCGCAAGCTTATCCAGTTCATGCGCTGCCTGTTCCGCTGTAACAGATGAGTATATCTGCTTAAGATCAGCTGCTACAGCCTTTCTATCCTTGTAGGAAACATACTTGAGAGAGTTACGCACCATATGGACGATACAAAGCTGAACGGCTGTCTTAGGGTAAACAGTATTAATAGCCTCTGGGAAGCCACTAAGACCGTCGACACAGGCGATAAAGATATCTTTTACTCCACGGTTCTGAATCTCTGTCAGGACAGACAGCCAGAACTTAGAACCCTCATTCTCTGAGATCCACATACCAAGTAGTTCCTTGTGCCCCTCAGTATTAATCCCAAGAGCAAGATAAATGGATTTATTTATAACACGCTTGTCCTGAGTGACTTTGACTACGATACAGTCAAGGTAGATAACCGGGTAAACTGCGTCCAGAGGTCGATTCTGCCACTCCAGGACCTCTTCTATGACAGCATCCGTAATCTTAGATATAAGGGTGGGTGATACATCAGCATCATAGAATTCATGAAAGGTGTCGGCGATATCCCTGGTAGTCATACCTCTGGCATAAAGGGCGAGTATCTTGTTCTCTACCTCTGGGAGTCTAGTCTGGTGCTTCTTTACAAAGGCTGGTTCAAAACTGCCATTGCGGTCTCTAGGGGTATCAAGTTCAATTTCTCCGCTGTCAGTCTTTAAGGTCTTAGGTGAATAACCGTTACGATTGTTGCCGGAATTGTGACCAGAATGCGAGTTCTTAGAGTAACCTAAATGGTCATCTAATTCTGCATTGAGAGCCTTTTCAATAGTGGCTTTAACGAGCATACGACTTAGCTCTGAAAGGTCTTCTGGGGATTTCATCTCTTTGGCAAAGATCTCTACCAACTCTTCAATCTTTTTCTTATCCATAGTGCAAATTCTCCTTCCTTTTTTCTAAAGGATTATTTGCACTTACACAATCTTATTTACAGTCTCGTCATTTCCAAATTGTCACTCCCGACATCGATAACGACGTCGTCATTCCCTAATCGAGCCTTACGGAGCAATTTATATAAGGATTCAATATTGGTATTGTCTAATTCAACCACTGCTTTAAACGATTTTTCATACCGTTTCTGAGTCATGTTTAGCGAATCAATTTCTACGATAGTTATATCTTTTGCTCGCTCAGCTGAGACTATTTCCCTGGAAATGGTAGACTTCCCCGCACCGCCTTTCGTTGTGAAAACCAAAATAACCATCATTGCACCTCTTCTAGAGTAATGTCATCTTTGATAGTGGGACTTTCGTTATCTGGAGATTTCTTATTGCTCTCAGCAATTGTTACTGCTTTTGGTTTGGGTTTGCTGGTAGAGGCATGAACACTGAGGAGTCCATGTTCCCTGCAATATTTTCTCAAAAGATGCTCTGATGTTTTTACGCCGATACTTTTCAGGAATTGAGTGACTTTTTTATAAGATTTTCCGTTATCAATGAGATACCCAATAGCTTCTTTGTGTGTTTCAAATTCTTCCAAAAATTTCTTGTTTTTTGAATCCTGTTCGCAAAATGCGATTGCTTTTTGAAGTGATTCCTGCGGATTTGTAATCTGTTTCATTTAGAACTCCTTGTTATATTTTATGTGAAATCGTTTCATGTATATTTTGTATATAACAAAAATGTGAGTCTGAAAGAATGTAAAATTGGGTATCTCTTGTATCTGCTTCAGAGGTTGGTTTTTGGGGATTACAATTTCTGTGGTTAAGGCTAGTGTTGTTTATTTGCACCCGATGTTTAGTTATTAAATAATTTTATAAAAAATAGAAAGTGTCATTTGTGTTATATAATAATTGCGGATAGGCACGAACCACTGGAGGTATCCTCCAGTATTTGCCCTGTGATAAATCATTGGCAAATATACTGGGGCGCTGCCCCAAACCCCGTGAAGATTAATAGAAGAGAAGAAGGCATACGCCTTTAAAATCATGAGGAATTTATGAGCAGAAATAAAAAGAAATTAAGCATTATGGATGCAGCTAAGGCTTTCATCCGTGCAGAAAAGGCTAAAAAGAAGCAAGAGGACAAGCTAAGTAAACAGATAGCTATAAAGCTTAAGCCTGCTGATTATAATGCTATAGAGACAAAAGCAAAGGGTGCCGGAGTTTCAATAACTGAGTATGCACGAGAGTGCGTGATAAGAGGTAGAGTTGTTAATAATACTCCTGCTGAAATGTTGCTTGAGATTGAAGAAAGGAAGCTCTTTTTACTTAGTAAGCTGAGTAACAATCTTAACCAATTGGCCAGATACTGCCATATCAACAAAAAGATAAATCGTGAGGTATATTTATTGTTACTAGAAATTCAAGACTCTGCGTTTCACATGAGTAGTCGTTTTGATGACAGCAAGGTATGTTTTGTGCTTGATGAAAGTACAGTTGTTGGTCAGCAGGCTGAGGAGGATAAATGATTATTGTGCCAGGCTCCGGCAAGGAAGGTATAGAGCAGTACCTGCTGACAGGAAAGATGTATGGGCGTGATAAGACTCGTGATGAGCTTGACAGAAGAGTACAAATCCTTGGTAATTTCGATGTTACGAAAAAGATTTTAGACAATATAAAAGACAAAGGATGGGCTGAGAACTATTACCATTTTACAATTAGCTTTTCGCCTGAAGATGCCGATAAACTATGTCTTGGAAGCGGTGAACCTGAGGCAGAAAAAAATATGGTGAATATAACAGAACAAGTTGTAAAAATGATGGGGGCTGGATTCAAAAAGGATGATTACAATGTTTATGCAGAGGCCCATTTGCCCCGCCTTAAATCTTACAAAGATAAGCTGACGGGAGAAGAAATTGAGAGGCTACCTCACATCCATGTTGTTATGCCCAAGGTACATCTTTCAACAGGAAATCAGTTAGTACGGTGCGAGGGGAGAACTGGCGGAAAGGATTACAAAGAGATGCTAGCGGCAAACGATGCAACCCAGGAACTTATCAATAAACGATTTGGTCTTACATCACCTAAAACACACCGGCGGCTTTATAATAATCGGTCTGAGTTGCTTGGTAGATATAAGGAGATGGCTTCTGAAGAACTGCAGCTAATAGAAATTAGGGTTAATATCAAAAAGGCTGCCAACGAAGCAATCATTGACTTGGTTAAAAAGAAGGAAATCTCGACTCATAAAGGAATAATAGACTACTTATGGTCAACAGGAGAGTTCACTGATGTTGAGGTTATTGAGAGAGGTAATAAGACAGAAATACGAGCATATTTTTTGGAAGGAGAACCTCCGATTGTTTTTGATGGCTATTTACATCAACCAGAATTTTTTAAAGATAAAAGCCGCATGTTGCTCATAGACAAACACAGGAAAGAGCTCAGTAGCAGATCATTGCAGGATTCTCAGAAAGAGAAATTAAAGTCTGAAGCTGAATATAAAGAGATAATGACCAAGTATTATATTAATCGGCGTAAACAAGTTAAAAAGCGGTACGCAAAGGCTATGGAAAAGAAGCGGTTGGGCAGTGAATACCTGAATACTCCTGATAGTGAATTTCTATGGAAAGAACTCAGCGATGAGCAACATGCTGGTTACAATGAAGACAAAAGGGTGAACGCTGAGCAGGGGGGTGCATCAAACCATCAGATTAGTGAAGATGCAATCAAGGGGTTACAACGCATAAGAAGCAGCGGGGAAACGGTGCGTAAGAACGTTGAAGAAATTTATATTGCTTCGCAAAGCTACGGTAGCAATATGAATAGCCTTGAAAGTCGGATTGCTAAATTACTAATCAATAAGATGGAAAAGGTTGATCCCAAAATTATAAAAATAATGACAAACAGGTCAAGAGTATTTTGGGCAATTTATGAACAGAACATCCCGCCAGCGATCATGATAGACTTTCATATTAGATCAAATCGCATGACCGGGGTTGTTGAGTTTATGAATTATAATACAGGATCGAAGATCACTGACAACGGCAATTTAATCTGTTTAAGCTCTTCAGGAGATATGAGGGCAGATATTAAAAAGATGATCATGATTGGAGTTAGTAAAGGCTGGCTACTTGGTTCTATGATGCCAACTAAATCAAGCAGTGAAACTTTTAAAGAACTGTTTTTTGAAGTGCATGCTCAGGTCGTGAAAGAAAGGAAGCTTCATGAGACTCGTTCTATAATGTCGAATGACAAATTATTGCAATTAATAGAAAAAGTAAATATTTCAGGTCATAATAATTTGTCAGAGATCCAAAAGGGGCTTGAACGAATATATGAAAATGCAAAAGCTGAGGCAAATAAGAAAGAGTTAGCAGATATCAAAGCTAAATTAGATCCTCAGATATGTATTGATTATGCCAAGGAACACTTCGAAATAAATGAGTCTGAATATGCAGCTGGGGGGCGTTATATTATGTATCGAAGCCGGAAATACAATGTCGTAGATTTTTTTACAAAACATCTCAATATGAGTATTAAGGATGCTATCTCACTGTTGAACAAGCTTTATACTAATGGCTTTGACGCTCATTGTGATCAGGAGTACCATGCAAGGGGTAGTATTGACATAAGCTCGAGATTTATTTAATGGTGTTTTACTTGTAACAAAATCTATGTATACTTCGTATTATATATAACTAAATGGGTGAATAAATGGGTAGACCGAAACTCCCGGACAATGAAAAAGTAGAGATGTTCGTCCGGAATAACAGTGTATATTCTTGCCATGTAGAAATCTTCAGTGATCCAAATAAATTTAATGAACATTATTTTAAAGGTTATTTCCGGAAATATTTGATTTTCAGTAAACTGATGGAAGACATCATAAATGTTATGCATGATTTTCTTATCACTAAGAAAGGGAATCCGCATCAGGTCAACGAGGGAGTGGAGCAACCTGAAAAGTTCGATTTTCTTTTTGCCGCAATTCGTCACCATCATAAGCTTAACAAAAAAGACTTTCCGCAATTTATAAATCCTATCCGGAAAAGCTGGTCAGTCAGAGCTGATTCTGGGATTCCTGATAAATATTTTGAGCTTACGGCTTTTATGAAAGAACATAAGCATGATTTGAATCTTCCTTCCTTTAATTCATATGTTGCCAACGCTGTAACAATGCTCTTCGTGAAAATTTATGGTAATTTTCTCGGTATAACCACGGAGTCGCTGAACTCGACAGAACTCAAAGTTCAGGAGCATAGTGATGGTATAAATATTATAAAAGTATTTAATCACAGTGATGCATACATAACCTACCCTGAGAAACATAAGGATGAAGAAAGTCAAAATATAACGAGTTCTCAGAGTTCTGTATTTATACTTAATATAAACACACTGATGGATGTTTTTATAAAAGAGCCAGCGATAAGAGAAATCGTTTCTGAACTGTATTTTTCTCCAGATTCAAAAGTTCTACTCTCTGATCAACTTGATATGCACCATCAGGAAAATGCTGAAGAGTACATCTTTCATAGGAATATCATTAGTGAAACTTTATCTCGATTGCTTGCGCTAACAACAGGTCGCTACCTTAAGCGGAGACTTGTGTCGTTTAAAAAACTAATTTTCGATTGTGGTAATTTCAAACACCCGGATAAAATTCATGTCTTGGACCTCCGCATGCGGTCGCCACTAAGTCTGACTGTGGCCTACAATTACAAAGAGTATGGTGTAGATAACAATAGGCTTAAAGTCTTGGCAGAGGATTTCTTTGGAATGCCTGTTAACGTTATTGCTGACTATCAGCACTCGACGCTTTATGATAACGGTTGAATTTATAATTAATAACTGGGTATGGTGTTAAATAAAATTTTGAGTGACATTTACGTGTATTCATCTTGTATGATTTAGCTGCTTGAATTCGGGGCATACAATGTTTGAGGCATTAACAAAAAGATCTTAGTGACGATTAAGATAAATAGGTTATATTTAATCTATATAAGGATAAATTATGGCAACTTCAGAACAGATAAAGGCTCTACTTAGAAGCCATTTTGAAAATGATAAAGATAGATTTTCTTCAATCGCCCTGCAAATGGCTGCACATGAAGCTCGTCTTGGACATACCGCTTTAGCTAGAGATATAAAAAACCTTGTTGATAAGTCTAAGAAAACGAAAGTTACTCAGTTCCCGAAATCGAAGGAGATGGGCGACTTTTTTGTTGCTTTTAATCCCGATGAAAAACTTGCAGATATGGTCGCTTCTGATGTTTTAAAAGAGAGGATTGTGAGGATTCTGAAAGAGTACCGTGCGAAAGAAACTATACAAAAGCATGGGTTAACCCATCGTCGTAAGATTTTACTTTCCGGTCCTCCTGGAACAGGCAAAACAATGACAGCAAAGATTATAGCAAATGACTTGGGATTGCCTCTCTATGTTATCCAGATGGATAAGCTTATGACTAAATATATGGGCGAAACAAGTGCGAAGTTGCGCTTAGTTTTCGAATTTATACAAAGTGATCACGGCGTATTTCTTTTTGATGAGTTTGATGCAATTGGTGCGGATAGAGGAATGGATAATGACGTTGGAGAGATGAGGCGAGTTCTGAATTCGTTTCTGCAATTTATTGAAAATGATACTTCTGACAATATTGTTATTGCCGCAACAAATAACATTAATCTTTTAGATGGTGCTCTTTTTAGAAGATTTGATGATGTGGTTGATTATTCTCTACCTAGTGTTGACGAAATTTGCAAATTGATTAATAATAATGTTGGTTCATTTGGTAGAGATTTTTCTAGTGATAGGATAGCTAATGAAGCTAACGGGTTAAGTCATGCAGAGATTGTTAAGGCTTGCCATGATTCTGCTAAAGAGGCGATTCTGCTGAGGTTAAACATAATCTCTGAAGAAAGCATTCTGAATGCAATTTCTGAACGCCAGGGAGCCTATAAAAACAAAAAAGGTTAACAGTGCCAGAAAAACTACCTCACATATTCCTTAAAGGACTTGCTGAACCAAATAAAATTAGAGGGCAGAAAAGCCCTCAGGGTAGCAAGATTCCTGTCAGGACTTCTAAATCGCACGCTCAGGAACTATTAAAAACATATCAAACACTTGTAACTTCCTTTAGTAATAGAAAGATTGAAGAAATAGGTGAAGTTGAACCGACACAAGGCGTTTATGTTGAATTTAGTGGTTTGCCTGAACATGACTTAGCATGGGATCGTCTTGATAAAAGCGGCTTAAAACTACTTAATACAAAACTTCATGAAGATAAGGCGCAATATGCAACTGTCTTTATTTCTTCAGACAAGCTTGAAGTCTTTAATAAGAAAATAGATTCCTACCTTGACTCATATGATGAGGCTATCAGTGAGCAAAAGAATCCAAAACAGAAATATCTTATAGAAAGTATAGAGCAGATACACCAAGCGACTGTAGAATCAATCATAGTGGATGGTGTCGCTCCCGGAAAAACGGAAAAGTGGTTTGAGGTTTGGCTGATTGCTAAGAAAGAGTCAGCAAATGATAAATTTGAAGAGTTCAGAAAAGTAACTCGTGCTTTGCAAATAGTGACTTCAGGCTCGTATATTGTTTTCCCTGATAGAATTGTAACATTAGCAAAAGTAAGCAATGACAGTATTGTAAAGATTCTGGAATACCAAGCAGATGTGGCTGAGCTTAGAGAAGTGAAAGCCCTCGCTAGTTTTTGGGATAGGATGGAAGCTTCTGAGCAAGTCGATTGGGCTAAAGACCTGTATGAAAGACTTACAATTGATAATAAAAATAATGTTTATATATGTTTGTTAGATACGGGTGTTAATAATGAACATATCCTTTTAAAAGAGTTCTTAAGTGACAAAGACTCCATATCATATGACCCAAGTTGGTCAACAGTTGATAAGGATGGTCATGGCACGAATATGGCTGGTATTGCATGTTATGGAGATATGGTTAATATTCTAGAGACTTCTGAGCCAGTTATAATTAATCACCAGCTGGAGTCAGTGAAAGTTACTCCTGACAGTGGCAAAAACCCTGAAGAACTTCTTGCGAAGATTACTATGGACTCCATTTCCAGTATTGAAATATTAGAGCCAATGAGGCGACGATTCTTTTGTTCATCGTCTACATCAGATGCAAGTTTATGCGTAGGTAATCCTTCATCTTGGTCTGGAGCAATAGATCAGTTATGTTTTGGAACTCTTGATGGACATAAAAGGCTTTTCATTCAGGCTGCAGGCAACCTGCATGATGAGGAAGCAATATCTTATCCTTTTGTAAATCTCGCTAGCAAAATTGAAGACCCGTGCCAGGCGTGGAATTCTGTGGTTATTGGGGGTTATACTGAAAAAATCTCTATAGATGATGACTTATATCATGGGTGCAGAGTTATTGCTCCAAAGGGCGGCTTGTGTCCTGCGTCGAAAACTTCATCTACTTGGACGAGGAGATGGCCAATAAAGCCAGATGTTGTATTTGAAGGTGGAAACTTGGCAGTATGTTCAGATATGGTAACTAAAGCCGCTGACCTATCTCTTCTTACAACAAGTCATCAGCCCATGAAGAGGCAATTTGATGCATTTTATGCGACAAGTGCTGCCACTGCAGAAGCGGCGAATTTTGTTGCAAAATTAACCAACGACTATCCTGACGCATGGCCTGAGACACTTCGTGGATTATTAGTTCACTCAGCCGATTGGACAGAAGAAATGTATAAGCAGGCTGAAGCTGATCCCTCAAATAGAAAATCAGACCCTACAAGAATGTTGTTGAGAATGTTTGGGTATGGCGTACCGAGCTATGAAAAAGCTTCATACTGTATAAGTAACCGTCTTGTTATGATAAGTGAGGCAAGCTTAAAGCCTTTCGTGTTAGAAGAAGGCAAATCGAGCGTCTCTATGAATGAAATGCATATATATGAATTGCCTTGGCCTGTAGATGTTTTAGAAAGTCTTGGCGACACAGAGGTTAAGTTAAGAATAACTTTATCCTACTATGTAGACCCGAGTCCTGACAATATCGGTTGGCAGTCTAACAATGGTTATCCTTCACACCGCCTTAAGTTCGATATGAACACTCCTTTAGAGGAGAAAGAAAAATTTATATTAAGAATAGGGAAAGACAGTGATGAGAAACCTGACACATCAAATAATTCTACTCGTTGGGCAGTTGGTCCTCAGGAGAGGAATAGAGGTTCTGTTAATTCTGATATATGGATTGGACCTGCTTCAGAGATCTCCAAGTGTGGAATAATTGCTGTATATCCGGCAAGTGGTTGGTGGAAAAACAGGAAACATCTTGAGATGTATGACAATGAGGCTAGATACTCCATAATTATTAGCATCGAAACTCCAGTGTTGGAAGAAAGTATCTACGATTTTGTTGATAATATTGTTAGAAATAAACAGAGTATTGTAATTTAGTTGTCTCTAAATGGTTTTGAAAAGATTTATTGTGAGGAAAGCGTTCACAGTAGGGTAGCTGTTGACGCAATTAAGTAGCTGATTGTTTATCTATATAATTAATGAAACCAATCCTATGTTGTGAGGGGTAGGATTTACTGAAATTGTTATATTTTTTGTGACCATTTTTGTGACCAAAAGCCGTTTCATTTCCGTCCGGTTCCCTTTGTATCCCACTATCCAAATCCCCTTTAATAAAGGCAATTTAACTGAAACACTGTAATAATAGGGCTTGACAAATGCTCTATATATTGTATACAGAAAACAACATTTATGCTAAGTTCATCAATTACTTTGGTGTCTTTAATACGTTCTCTTTATCAATGGTCTATTCTGACTAGGCCTGAGACAAAATATTAGAATTTAAGATTATGGTTTATGGGGTTGATGGATCATTAATTTAGTGCCGGTTTTTGTGCCAGCTGGGCGGTTTCTATCATACTCAAACGGCTAAGTTACTGATAAAATGTCGCTCAAGTACGTTAAATGCCCTAAAAATAATATTCAAATCCTTTCACCCCGATTATATAAGGATTCGACGAGCGTGTAAATAAAAGTGTGTAAACGTCGTATGTGTTAAACTAACATGCGAGGTTTATGATGAAATTAGACAAGGACAAACTGAAAGAACTGCTTGCTGAAAGCGATGTAAAAACCACAGAAGACCTTCAGGTGTTTATGCGTGACATGATGAAAGAAGTCATAGAAACGCTCTACGAAGGTGAGCTTGAAGCCCATTTAGGCTATAAGAAACATGAACCGAACGTAAGTGACGGCAACAGCCGTAACGGTCGTTCTTCCAAGAAAGTACAATCACAAATGGGCGAAATGGAACTCGAAGTACCCCGTGATCGCCTATCAACCTTTTCGCCTGAAATAGTCAAGAAACGCCAGACAGATATATCAGGCATTGAAGCTAAAGTAATTTCCATGTATGCCAAGGGTATGAGTAACCGTGACATCAAAGAGCACATCTTTGATATCTACGGTCATGAGCTATCGCCGGAGACAGTCAGCGTTATTACAGACAAGATTCTCCCACAGGCTAAAGAATGGCAGAACAGAGCCTTGGAAGAGATATACGCCATCGTCTTTATGGACGGCATGGTTTTAAAGATGCGTGTGGACGGAGCTGTTCGCAACGTCACTATCTACTTTGTGATCGGCATCAGCATGGAAGGTCATAAATCCTGTCTGGGGCTATATCTTGCCGAGACAGAATCCGCTAAATACTGGCTGACAGTTATGAACGAGCTAAAGAACCGTGGAGTACAGGATATTCTTATCTTTGCCGTAGACAACCTCAAGGGCATCTCAGAAGCTATAACAGCCGCTTTTCCACAGTCTGAGATTCAGAAATGCGTAGTCCATCAGATACGCAACTCTCTCCGCTTTGTGCCCTGGAAGGAGCGTAAGACTGTGGCTGCTGACCTCAAGAAAATCTATGCCGCAGCGACCGAGGAACAAGCCAGAGCTGAGCTGGATGCCTTTGCTGAGAAGTGGGACAGCAAATATCCTAACATCTCGAAATCATGGCGGAAAGAGGTGGTCCCCATATTCTGTACAGTTTTTAGACCGAAATAAGGTGTAAACTCTCAGTCATTTTATCATCTTTTTTCCAAATCTGAATCCCTAATCCGTTATAAGCTTCATATGGTGTTCTATCAGCCAGAGAAGAATGCGGTCTCCTAGTGTTGTATAAATTTATCCAGTTACTAAGCCCTCGCTTCAGATCGTGGCCGTTATCAAATGCATGCAGATATACGAAGCTATACTTCAATGTCCTCCAGATTCGCTCGATCATGACATTATCCATCCAGCGGCCTCTGCCATCCATAGAGATTCTAACACCAGCATCTTTAAGAGTCTGTGTGAACTCATAGCTGGTAAACTGACTGCCCTGGTCGGTGTTAAATATTTCAGGTGTTCCGTATTTTTCAAGAGCCTCTTCCAGTGCAGCAACACAGAAATCAGAATCAAGACTGTTTGAGAGTCTCCAGCTCAGAACTTTTCTGCTGTACCAGTCCATAATTGCCACCAGATAGAGAAATCCACGCCTCATAGGCATGTAAGTAATATCTGAACACCAAACCTGATTGGGACGGCTTATATCCAGCCCCCTGAGCAGATACGGGTACTTTTTATGAGCAGGATGAGGATTACTGGTCTTAGGCTTCTGATAAACAGCAGCTATCCCCATCTTATTCATCAGTCTGCGTATACGCTTACGACCAACATTGTATCCATACCTTCGGAGAGTCTTTGACATCTGCCTGGAGCCGAAGTCAGGCGTCATCATAAACTGCTCGTCTATAATACGCATAAGTTCAAGGTTTAAAGCAGACTCTCCAGACTCTTGATAATAAAAGCTGGAGCGACTGATACTAAGAAGCCGGCACTGCTTGCTAATTGAGAGCTTGCTTCCAGAATTTTCTATCATAAACTTCCTCCGGGATATGCTTACCGTTTCCCGAAGGCTCGTTGCAAAAAATCTCGTTCCACCGTTAGTTGTCCTATTTTTGCATGAAGATCCTTTATTTCTGCTTCTGACATTTCTTCTGACTTGCTGGACTTATTTGAAAAGATTGTCGACATTCCTTTGATGGCTTCACTCTTCCATTTAGAAATCTGGTTCGGATGAACATTATACTTGGCTGATAATTCCGATAAGGTCAGTTCTTCCCTCAGAGCTTCAAGAGCTACTTTTGATTTAAACTCGGCTGAGTAGCGGGTACGTTTTGTTTTTGACATCGTGTGATCCTCCAATATGCTTTTTCCACCTTAGCATATTGTACAGATTTCTGGGACCACCTCTAACTAATTTTGCTAGCCCTTCAATAATTTGCTGCCTATATGCTATATAAGCGGCAAGTTCCAAAGTCTGTACATGGGTAACATCTTGCAGTACTTTATTATAAGTATCAGGCTCCACCTTGACTTGTACTAAAGCATCTCGAAAACTCTTTTTGACCTTTTCTTTTTTTTCTTCATAAGCTTTTCTAGCCTGTTTCAATAAATTTTCCTTAGTCTTAATCACAGAATTATCATTTTTAATAAACTCAGACAAATGAGGTGAATCAGCTATAGCTTCATCTATAGCCTTATCATTCTCTAAATCAAGATCCTCATATTTATCGCAAACAATATTAGCCAATGAATCTTCAAAATATTGCTCAACGTCTTTTAATGGTAAAGCATACCCCGGAATAGCAAAGTCTGTCCTAGAATCATCAACGGTATTATCCAAATAATCCGAAACTAGAAATGCAACAATGTAAGCTTCCTTTGCGTTAAGTTTTGAGCCAATTAGATTACTTTTGAAATCTTTCACGGTTCTCCCATTTGCACATAGCTGAAGATCGTTTCTTCCTTTACCGTCGAAAAACCTATAGTAAAGAGTAAAATTATAGTTTTCTTTATTAAACGGTATAATGAACTCTTTATGCTCAGGTTCTATTATCTTATCAGTTGTTATACTTTTGGCATCTTCACCGATATGAAACTTTATAGCGTATTGTCGACCTTCATCTCTTAATAAAAACAAGAGCATAAATAAATGCCTTTGCACTTCTTTCAGTATATGGTCTAAATTAGCACTTTCTCTTTTATCTACTCCCTCAGAATAGAAATCAGTAGTTACATTATTAAAACTGATTATCGTTTCAGTCTTTTGTGTTTCAAAAGGCTCTCTCAATACCTCTTCATCAAAACCTTCATTAAAATTAATGGTAACTTTCTCTTTTCCATTGTAGCTTTCTATCAATACATTTTGAAAAACAACAAGCCAAGTAAACCGACCAACACCTTTACAACCTAATGCCTTTTTATGAGCCGACAAATACGTTAAAAATGACTCTCTGTTTTCATCAGTAAAGCCATCACCATTATCAGTAATTGTAAAACTTTTGATTCTTAAATCTTCTTCATCAGTTGGTACAGATTCATACTCAAAACACACATCTATTTCATCTGCATTTGCATCTAAAGAGTTTGTTAAAGACTCAAAAAGTGGTTGTAAGAACGACAATCGTTTCTTCTTAAAACTGGATACTGCTGCCTCAGTATTTATCCTCATATGTAATCCTTAAGCTTATTGATAAATAATAATATAGCCTAATAAGTCATATCTCAAGAAAATTAAACCCATTGACAAAATGTAGCCTAAAGGATACTTTTATATATGACATATGAAATCATAATTTACCAGACCGAAGATGGAAAAGAGCCGTTCAATAAATGGCTTGATAGTTTAGACTTTCAAGATCAAACGAGGATACTTAAAAGGCTCGACAGGCTTAAGATTGGCAACTTCGGTGATCACAAATCTGTTGGTGATTATGTATACGAACTCCGCTTCACTTATGGAGGCGGCTACAGGGCATATTACGGCATAAAAGATAACAAGATAGTCATTCTATTATGCGGTGGTAACAAGAATACTCAGAGCAAAGATATCGAGTCTGCAAAGCAATTTTGGAGAGATTACAATGAGAACTTATAGAACACTTGACCAACTTATCCAAGAAAGACTTTCTGACCCCGAAAGAAGAGCACAGTATCTTGATATAGCAGTTGAGGATTATGTTGAAAATGGTGACGAGGCAGAGCTTCTTTTATCCATAAGGCAAGTCGTTCAAGCAGACATAGGTTTCGCCAAATTATCAGAGACTACAGGTCTGTCCAGAGAGTCACTTTATAAGACTCTTTCCGGCAAAGGAAATCCAAAGCTTAAGACATTAAAAGAAATACTTTCAGCATTAGGTTACTCACTTTATATCAAGAAACAAAGTGCTTAGACTACATTTACTTTTTTTTATGTTTGATGTAATAAAGAGTTTTTTGGAATTGTCGTCCATCTAGCCTAGTACCTTTCGCAAAAGTAAAGTACTCACTAAACTCATCATCTTCGTTACATGTTAGGTAAAGTGAAGCTTCTTGAAATAAATTAACATCACATTTTTTTAAAAATAATTCTTTTTCGCACTTAACGTCATGCTTCCCAAGCATACAGCTCTTAAGTTCATTAGCTTCATCAACGCTTAATTTTGCTTCTACTTCTATATCTGGATTATTTTTAAAAACTTTATTAAATACATTATTATTTGACATACCATCTTTAAAACCAGCAACAGCAGTAAAACAACCTTGGATAAAAAACATAGACATAATGATTAAAATTAAGTTTTTCACAATATAGCTCCTATAGGAATGAATCACAGATTCAATATTATTGATAAATTTTACAATAGTGCTATCATAATAACAAGAGGTGTATTCGTAAGCTTCCCCTTGGGGTTGACAGTTCTAAACTAGAGTTTTCTGCTTTTTCATCATATATTCCATCGGTGTCATACCTTCAAGAGCATCGTGCGGACGTTCCTCGTTGTATTCAATCATCCACCAGTATGTAACTTCTCTTACTTCGTCTAAATTATCAAACAAATACAGGTCAAGAACCTCAGTACGATAAGTTCTGTTAAATCTCTCTATGTAGGCGTTCTGGTTCGGTTTGCCAGGCTGGATATACATAATCTCCATCCCAGCATCTTCAGCCCAAGACACGAACTCTGCCCCCAGAAACTCTGGGCCATTATCGCATCTAAGTACTTTCGGTAATTCTCTCTCTAGGCTGATCTTCTCAAATACACTGATAAGCCTTCTGCTTGTAAGAGAAGTATCTATTTCAATGTGCACTGCTTCCCTGTTGCAATCGTCTATGATATTAAACGTCCTAAACCTTTTACCGCAATACAGGCTGTCACTTACAAAGTCTGCTGACCAAACCTGATTAGGCAGTTCTGGTACAAACAGAGGGTTATTCTCCCTCTTAGGGAGTCTTTTCTTTGCCCTACGCTTCTGATTAAGCTTCATCTGGTAGTAAACCCTGTAGACTCGCTTATGATTCCACGGATATTTCTTCCTAAGCACATTAAAGAGCTTCCAGAAGCCCCAGCGAGAGTGCTTCTTTACAAGTTCATTCAGCGCATTTATCACAAGTATATCGTCTGTATTGACAACAACAGGCTTATAATAGGCCGACCTTGAGAGACCTGCACAACGGCAGCTCTGTGAAATAGAAAGACTATGCTCGTTTACCAAGAAAGTAACAACATCACGCCTTTCCTGCGGCCTTAGAGCTTTTTTTCTATTAAATCCTTCATCGCTTTATTTTCTAAAGCGAGGTCTGCATACATCTTTTTTAGCTGAGAAAGCTCCTGCTCCATGTCTTTCATCTTTTTAAGATCGGATGCAGTCATGCCTCCGTATTTAGATTTCCAGTTGTAATATGTTGCGTCAGATATGCCATGCTTACGGCAAATATCTTTTACCAGCATGCCGGCATCCGCTTCGTTAAGAATTGAAATGATCTGTGTTTCGGTGAATCGTGATTTCTTCAAAATGAGCCTCCTAGCTTTTATAGTTTGCCAGAAAAACTCTAAATTTGGAATGTCTACTCAGCGGGGAAGCTTACGTATTTATGTTTGGTTCAATTATTCTTGCAGCTCCTTTTGTTGCTCTTTTTATCTGGTTTATTGTTCTTGCGATAAAGAATAGAAATATTCCAGACTTGCCAAAGCCTGAGCTCTCTTCCTGTGAATCAGAATATGAAAGCGCAGGGAGCAGATATACTAGTGCCTCATATGCTCATTTGCCAGGAAATATATTTTATACAGAATAACTCACGACTAATTCATATTGTTATCATTGAGCACTGAGGTGATCTTATGGCTGGATCAGAAATATTTTTCTTCCCAATTCTATTTATCGCTGTCTTTACCGTTATATTTTTTATTGTAATCAGCAATGCAAAAGAACACCATGATGTTGATCGCGAAAGTACAGAAAAAGATAAAAAGGAAGAGGATACTGCTGAATATTTTCATGGTCGCTATACCGACCCTGTTCGCACATATTATCCCTACAACATCTACAGTGACGATTAATAGCTTTCTTACCAAAACTGACACAAAACTAATAGTTAATCTCCTATAATAAAAAAGACACACATTGGATTTAATAATGAAGAAATTAATATTGTTCTTGATACTTGTACCACTCCTTCAGGGATGCTTTAGTGCTGTTGCTGGATTCCAAGATGGCACTAGCGGCGGCCCTATTTTCAGCACATTAAACTGGATAAAGAAAAGCTCGGTTGACTACAATGAGGCTATGAAAGAAGAGATACATGATTGCCTATATTATAACAATAGAAGACTTGATAACTGTACCGATAACACTTACGTTCGGTCATGCGGAACTGACGAGTTTGAGGTGCTGGAACTACGCTATAACTGTAAAAGAAAAGATGATCAATTCATCTATAAGTACTATGTAAAAATCACAACCAAAGACAACAAAACCTTCAGAGATTATTCCGCTTTTGAAGACTAATAACCTGTATTACAAAATTGAAAATCAGTGAATACTGCTTGTAATCATCACTTATTCAATAACAACATAGACTTAATCAGCAGTGTTTACACAAATGTATACACTATGTAATCAAACATACTATACGATTGCAATAACTTACCAGGCTTTGTAATCGCCTCTGCAAATAAAAAGTTGCGTATGGTCTGTGGTATACGGGTGCTTGTGAAAACTGTACAAAACCAACAACCTAATAAACCAAAAAGTTGTCAGTAGCACACACAGAAACAGTCCTAAAATTGAAATTATCTTCATTGAAAAACAGGTATGTTTAATGAAATACACAAAGATAGCTATTTTATACAATCACACAAAAAAAAGGATATATTTTACCAGAAAACTTGACAGGAGCCTACATTACAGATAATACTTCTACCTAAGAGGATTTATAATGAAAAACTGCTTTAATATTCGTGATTACGTCATCGATTTATACAAAGGTAAATACTCAACATCAGAAGCAAGCGTTATTGGGAATGGTATTGAACGATTCCAATCTGACGTACTTAATAACCAAACTTTATCTTATGAGCAGGTCAACGCCTTAGCTGAAATGGCAGATAAATATTACACACAGATACGTGAAAAACTGATTTCAGAAAAAGCTCCAATCAATGAGAAAAGACAACTTATTGCAGACTACTTAACTGAAAATGCACCACTTATCATTAATCCAAAAGAATCTTTCAATATAATTAAAGATACATGCAAAGAGCTCAAAATGAACTATGAAGATTTAGGTAGTGCAATTGGATATAGCCAAGCAGCCATAAGAAAAAGTGCCTCTTTAAATGCCCCCTCTGCACCAATGGTAAAGGCAATAAATTTATACAAAGAAAACCTAGAACTCAAAAATAAAATAGCTAGGTTCTCATCTCTACAGAACTTATTAAGTGAGTTTATCACTGATCATACCAAGTAATAATAACGCCCAACAACTGTACCCAAATTAATGCCCCCAACACCTTACTACCCTATACTCCTGTCGTATTTTAAGAATTTATATTCCACTTAAATATTACCCTATCAACCTTTCTTGATTAAAGATTAAAGATTAAAGATTAAAGATTAAAGATTAAAGATTAAAGATTAAAGATGCATTTTATACTTTTATATAAATATCAAGATATATTTTAACTTGTTAATAAATATATACGTATAAATAATAACAAAAAGACTTGACCACATTTTTATCTTGAGCTAGCCTCAAATTAGAAAACTTAATTTGAGGTACAACATGAAACACGATCTTTGTGGATGGATATCGGCTTTTAGAAGTGTTATGGGGCACTGGCTATGGGAAGATAAGCCTTTTGCATATGGGCAGGCATGGTTTCATCTGCTATTTAATGCCTGTATCGGCTTATTCGGACAGTGGGATCGGAAACATTCGGACAGCGTATCGGTCGTCGGACACTTTTGCCGCAAGGTAACCTTTTTCTGATTATAAGAACCAGTTCATCTATAAATCAAGCGTTATCCGCCTGAATTTTCCTTATACTTTCACCTTTAAGTTTGATCTTGTGACTGCTATGCAGCAGTCTGTCCAGAATGGCGTCAGCCACAGTGTCGTTGTTGAGATAGTCATACCAGCGATCTACAGGCAGTTGCGAGGTGACGATAACACTGCTGATACCCGCACGATCCTCAATCACCTCAAGAAGGTCGTTGGCATCATCGGTGGTGAGCGGATTAATTCCGAAGTCATCAAGGATGAGCAGATTATATTTGGCTATTTTATTAAGCCCCTTAACATAAGTACCGTCCAGTCTTGCCAGCTTCATCTCATCCATAAGCCTGGGAAGTCGGTAGTATCTAGCGGTGAGTCCGTCCCTTACAACCATATTGGCGAGAGCCTGAGCAATAAAGCTCTTCCCTGTTCCTGTGGGGCCTGTGATAAGTATATTCTGCTTTTTATTCAGATACTCACCTGAGATGAGCGAAAGCATAGCTGACTTATCAAGCCCCCTTGGTATCGTGTAGTCGATATCCTCGACCCTTGCGTTGAGGTCTTTGAACTTCGCCTGCGCCATGTTCCTCTTTATCTTGCGTGACAGCCTCTCTGCTGATTCCGCCTGCAGAAGCTGAAGCAGACGATCCTCAAACGGCAGATCTCTGTACTGTGGATTCTCCATCTGTCTGGAAAGAGCTGCCTCCAGTCCGGCGAGCTTCAGCTCTGCAATAAGGTTTTCTAACTTTGACATTTGTCCTCCTCTTTATAATAGTCTCTCCCCCGCACATTATTATGATTGCTGAGCGGAGCAGTGTTCTTCTCATCCTTCTCAAGATATATTTTACTGCTAAGTATGGATTCAAGGCTCTTTACTGAATAAGCTCTTATCTCTACAGCCTTCTTACATGCCATGTTGAAGTCACTTTTATCATGGCTTTTTGCTCTGCTGAGGATAGCTATACATGTCCTGTAAGCGTTTGCCGGATGACTTCTGGAATCAAGGATATTCTTCATGAGCCTTGCAGTATCGAAGCCTATAGAGCCTGCCCAGTTGAGTATACGTGTAGGGTTCCATTTCTCCTGCCACATGACATGATTCGGCGGCATGTGCTCTGTGAGAGTGGAACCTCTCTTTGACTTAGGGTGGATGGCTACAGGGTATCCTTTGTGATGTATTTCAACAGTGGTAGCGGAGTGCCATACGTCCACCTTGTTCTTTATGAGCTTGTAAGGGACAGAGTATCTGCTGCCGGAAACATCCACATGATAGTCGACTCCTACATGTCTTATCAGATACTCACGATACTGATATCTCTCCTTTGGCAGGGGCAGCATCTCAGGACGGTCTATCTCATTCAGAAGCTCAAGACGGCTCTTGCCGATACCTCTTATGACTTTATTGTTATAGGCCTCAGTAAGCGGAGCTATGGCAGAGTTCAGTTCCTGCACGGTGTTAAACAATCTGTTTCTGAGCTTTGCAAGTACCCATCTCTGTATCCCCTGAACTGCCTGTTCTACCTTTGCTTTGTCCTGAGGTTTCGCAGGTCTGGCAGGGATGACTGCACAACCGTAATACTTAGCCATGTCTGAGTAGCTGCTGTTGACCGTAAGAACATCTCTGGTGTGTTTAGTTACTGCTGATTTCAGATTATCCGGCACTACGGTCTTTGAAACTGCACCGTAATATTCAAATGCGAGACTATGAGACAGGATGAATGATTCTTTCTTCTGGCTTTCTGTTGCATGTACGAACACAGCTCCCGATGCTCCAAGAGCTGATACAAAGATCTGTGCCTCACTCACTTCTCCTGTATAGCGGTCTACTATATCCATTGTCAGGCCGGAATAGTCTACGAACATTATTTCACCGGCGTTGTATATCTGGCGCATGGTCGGACTTAGACGGGATATGTGTTTCTTGCAGTACTCTTTGAACTGAGTGTAGTTATAGCCGTCGGGATGGACTGATTTATACTCCTGCCATAACAGAAGCCATGTGACACCCTTGCGTCGTTTCTCTCTGGCGATATAATCCAGATCCGGCATAGGGAAGGTTCGGTTCAAAGGCATTGACCTTTCTGGAAAGAGACGGCTGTACAGCTCATCTTCGGATACTGAAGACAATTCCTCAGCCTTAAGGCCTGTTATACGGAAACGGTTCACATAGTCTGATACCGTTGACTTAGGGATTCCGGTGGATACCGATATCTGACGGATGGAAAGCTGGTTTATGTATCTTAGGCGTATTACCTCTTTGATCTCGCTCATTGTTAACCTCGTCATATTTGCCTCCAACTTATTATTGGAGGACAGTTTAAAGGTTAACCTTGCTGGCGGGAAGTGTCCGAGCTCCGCTAAGCTGTCCGAAGGCCGATACAGTGTCCGGCGAGCGCTACAGTGTCCGGCGAGCGCTACAGTGTCCGAGCACCGATAGACTGTCCGGCGGCCGCTATGGTGTCCGAATGTTTCCGCTACGGTGTCCGACGGGAAAACGCTACGCTGTCCGAGTCACGCCGCTACGAGCATTTAACACATACTACCAAGAAGGTTACGCTAATTACCCTCATCAGCATATTAAGCTTCAGAGAGGGCAACTTCTGACCACTGAAAGCACTCTCATGAAGGATTTTGGCTGGAAAAAATCACGTCTACGTACTTTTTTCGATAAACTGCAAAACGACCACATGATCAACAAGGAATCAGACAATAAAAAAACTATCATAACTATTTGTAACTATGATAAATTTCAACCTGCGATATCGGTATTGAGAAATGCTATTCAAACCGCAGATCGATTGGAAAACGACAAGCACTATAATAAGAATAATAATAAATTAAATAATTCTAAAAAAGCTGATGATGATACTATCCAAGAATTCTTGCATGCATACAACAGCAACTGTGGCGATTCTTTTGGATATGTAAATCCAGAAACAATCAGCAAGCGTTCAATGGAAGCTGTCAGCTTAGCAATATCCACTCTGGATTCAAAACAAACAACGCCATCAGCCTATTTCAAAACATGTCTTATCGATAAGCATCTTACAGGCCAGAAACATGACGGTTTCCGCCCTACTTTCATGTATCTACTTAAACCTGAAACAATCGAATCTACACTCATGATCAACCAGCTAGAAATGAGCCTTAACGAGTTTGATGAAAGCTTCAATAATGACCCAATAGCGACAAACATATTCGAAAATGCAACTGATGCTATAAATTCTCAGAAAAGCCAACTCTTAAGATACATAAAAGACGCCAGAGAACGAAACATCTCTGATCAAGAGATACTGGATTTTTTCGCAAATTCCAGCCTCAGTTTTACAACCACTCTTATAGATTTTTCAGAACTTATCTACAGGTGAAAACATGGAAAAAGCAGAAAGAAACATCATCGTGAATGAATACTATGAGCCATCAAAGCCAGACTTTATGGACAAGAAAAGGCTTGCTGAAGAGCTTTGTGTAAGCACTCAGACCATCGACAACTTTGTAAAATCCATGAAGTTCAAAGAGGAAGTGCATTACATCAGAGAGAAACGGATTCTTCGTTTCTATTACCCGCAGATCAGGAAAGACTTCGCACCCAAACTCGCAAGCCTTTAGGAGCAAATTATGGGAACTATCCACGCCAGAGGCAAGAAAAACAGGCTGTATGTTTACTTTCAATATCTTGGAGTACGTAGACATGAAAAAACACCTTTCTTTTGTGAGACAGGCAAAAATGGGTGCAAGTGCAGACAATGCAAATCAACGGCTGGCTGGCTTCACGAACTAGAATGCAAGATAGACGATAAAACGTTTAAGTATGCAGAATACTTTCCAGAATCTAGAGTTGCTAAAGCATTACCGATGGCTGACAGTTCACCTCAAATCAGCTTCGGCACATACGCTATTTTGTGGTTAGACTCACAAAAAACTGTCTTCAGCCATGCAACATTTATAACCTACACGTCATCGATCAATAACCTGTTAGCCACATTCGAAAACATGTCTATCTGTGATATTAAACCAGCTCATATCCGAACCTACATTAAGAACTCTGAAGTCTCACCAAAGACACTTAAAAATCATGTTGGTGTACTTTCTTCCATACTTTCTGCTGCTGTGGAAGATGATCTGATTCCCAAGAACCCATGCACGTCTGTGAAACTCCCTCACATTTCCTCTGTTGAAGTCGACCCCTTATCATTGGAAGAAATTACAATGATTCTCAACTGGATGAAAAGCCACCATCCAAACATGCTGGCATTCTTCGCTGTAGCTTTTTTCACAGGCATGAGAACTGGTGAAATAATGGGGTTACAGTGGGGCGATATCGACTTCAATAGTCACACAATCACGATAAGCAGGACAATCACAGCAGGCAAGTTAAAGCACCGTACCAAGACAGCAGATAGCCGTACAGTAGACATTTTAACAGAGTTAGACGAGTACCTATCCTACCACAAACAATTCACTTACATGAAGTCAGAATGGCTCTTCCTGACATATGAAAACAAACCATTCAACAAAACTGACAATATTATAAAAACATACTGGAAGCCATGCCTTAAGGCTTTAGGTATCAAATACAGAACTCTTTATCAAACAAGACATACTTTCGCATGCCTCATGCTAGATGTAGGGGAAAACATTAACTGGCTGAAGAAAATGTTAGGTCACAAAACGCTAGACATGATCTTACGAAGATATGGAAACAGGATAGACAAAACTGTTGGCAGAAAAGGCGGCAAGCTCTTCATTAAAAAGAAAACTCAGAAAAATCAACTAATAAGGAGCAATTAATATGCAGCAGATTTCATGCAGAATACCAGGTATATATTCAAAGCAGCTTAAAAGCATAATGGACAAAATAAATTCAAACTCAATTTCGACGGCTATCAGAATATGCATTCGTACAACATACGATCAGTATTTCAAGTACGACACAACCAGTGACACTAAATACAAAGAAACCTTATTAAGAGAAACGATAGAAATTAGAGAGGCTGTCTTTGTCTTGATGCGATTGATTAACAACAGTGAACTCAGCGATAATGATTTTAGTACTATAAAAAATGCTATCAATAAACATTCTGAGCGAAGAACAGAATTAAATATGAATTATATTAATAATGATGATGCATAAAATGTACATCCACCAAAGCCTTATCTGTCAATTACTTACCATAAAAAAGCATACATGAATGTACAAAATGTACATTGCCAGATGTACATTTTTGTACACTGGATGGACATCTTTATGGTTGCCGCAACCAGCAACCAAAATAAGCACATTTACGCACTAAGTTGCCGCAACTTAACCCTAAATTTATAACTTTGAGCATACAAGTTGCGGCAACTTAGCAACAACCATGTCGATATAAGGTATAATTATTTATTACGCTTTTGCTGAATATAAATGTAGCCAAGAATTATTGGTGTTCCAACAAAAAAGATAACTTTAGAACCAACTAGCAAGTTCCTGTAATTTATGGTACTATACTCCTATATTTTACAGGAACGTAATATGATAAAAAGGGCATTAAAGAAAGATATACTAATGTATATCAAGCATTTTCCTTCAATTCTCATCACAGGAGCAAGGCAGGTCGGTAAATCTACACTTGCTATGGATTTAGGAATTGATAACTATGTAACTTTTGATGATATAACCACATACGAAAGTGCCAAAGCCGACCCGAAAAGCTTTATCATGTCACTTAAAAAGCCTGTAGTAATAGACGAGGTACAGAAAGTTCCTGAAATATTTGTCGCTATAAAAGAGCATATTGATAACGACAGAACAGCAGGCACATTCATACTCACTGGCTCATCTAATTTACAGGGTTTTAAAGAGATTTCAGACTCTCTGGCAGGCAGAATAGGAATTATAGACCTCTACCCTTTCAACCTTGCGGAATGCTATGAGAAGGACACAAATCTCATTGATCTTCTTCTTTTAGATAAGCTTCCTACTGAGGTAAAAGAAATTGATTTCCCAAAACACGTTATCAAGGGTGGCTTCCCTGAGGTTCAAACCATAGAAGAACAAAAGATACTCTATCTCTGGTTCAGTTCATACATATCAACCTACATCGAAAGAGACGCAAGGGATTTAGGCGATATACGAAATCTGGACAGCTTTATGCGTCTGTACAAGAGCTTGGCTTTCAGAAGTGCAAACCTGACTAACAAGGCAGATATTTCAAAAGAAACAGGCATTGATAACAAGACTCTTGATAACTACTTATCTCTGCTTAAAAACACATACCAGATAGGTTTCCTTACACCATATTTCAGGAATGAGCTTAAACGCCTCACCAAGACTCCAAAAGTCTATCTTTGTGATACTGGTATCCTCTGCCACTTGCTCAGAATAACTGAGACCGAACAACTAATGAATTCTGAGTATAAAGGCATGTTGTATGAATCGTTTGTGTACTCAGAGCTGTTGAAAGCCAACACATATGCAAAAAACAAAGTAGAGATCAGCTTTTACCGTACATCTGACGGTAAAGAGATAGACTTTATACTGGACAACGGAAGCTCACTCTCTGCCATAGAGATAAAGAGTGCAAAAACTGTAACCATGTCAGATTTCAAACACATCAAATATTTTGCAGAGTCAGCAAAAGGACTGCTGAAAACAGGTTACGTTATGTACAACGGCAATAAAGTTCTCAGCTTCGGCGAACATGCCGGAACAAAGCTTTATGCAGTGCCAATATATCTAGGAACCTAAATAGAACCATAAGACAAAGCAAATATAAAAATTAACCTTAAACACACTCGAGCACAGTTGCCACCACTCTGTAACCGACTCGAACAATTTATAACCCCATGATATAATAAAATATTATGGAGGAGTTATGAAAAACTCAGTATTTCTTGTAAATGAAGAACCATATTGTCTTTGGGAAGATAATATAGAAGCAAAAAACAAATTCTTTCTAAATAGCATTGATCCAGAATACTATAATTTTCTATATAAGGCTTTCAAAGATAACCCACAGGAGCAATTAGCTTCAGTTGCAATCAGAACTGCTCTATTTCAGGCTGCTGAAACATTCTACGCTCTACTAGGTGCTTTTATACAAGCTCCAAACTGTGTCTACGCATGGATATCAAAATATAAAAATAATGAGCTGAGACATCTAATACAAAAATTAAATAATAACGAAGATATTTTCACTATCTTAAACATCAAGACTGCTTCTTGGAAAGATATATCTGAAGCAATATTTTCACCCTATTCTACAAACAATGAGGATAATAATAAGATAGCATACTTATTTGCTAACTTCTGGAAGAGGCTAAGCATAGAATTATTTTTAGACGAAAAATTTATTGATGAATACAACAGTCTAAAGCACGGGCTACGTGTCAGACACGGTGGTTTTTCTTTATCTATAGCAAGACAATCTACCCAAGATCAAAGAATAGAAGATTCTAAATTTGTTCCTCTTGGAAGCTCAAAATACGGAACAACATTTTTTAAAATTAAAGACCTTAAATATTCTATAGAAGAAAAAGGAGATAGGGGAATTTATTCTGAAAAAGTAAGCTTAAACTGGTCTCATGAACAGAACATGCAGCTCTTATTACATTACATATGTCAATTTACAATATTGTTTCTGTATTAAAAATAATGAATAATCTAAGTACTACTGAGCCAAAATATAAAATTCCTGAGCAGTTAGATTTATTTGATAACGTATTCAATATAAGGATAGGCGTAAAACATTTCACCATACCAACGCCACTCAATTTTGAACAAATGAAGCATTACAAAAAGTGCGATTTGATAAGTATTATTGACATACATAAGAAGAAAATGCACCAGAAATGCACCAAATAAAAAAGCGGCTCTTGGGAAGCCGCTTCAGTCGAATCCTTAAGTAATCGGGGTGAAAGGATTTGAACTCAATCTCTGAGCCCCTATGCAGTTCTGTGCGAGCCTGTCATATTAACTGTGTAAAGTCGTAATTCTGTCTTCATAGTTGATATATAGCTGTGAGTATATTACACCCCAATCCCTGATTGGCATAGTCCATTTCTTTTCGATACCTAAAATAGCTAAATATAAGAGCTTTACAAGGGAGTCTTCCGTCGGGAAGGCTCCCTTTCCTTTAGTCGATTTCCTGATGGCAGAATGGAAGCTCTCAACCGGATTCGTGGTATAAATCAGTTTCCTGAGCTCCTTGGAATATTTGAAATACGTAGAAAGCTCAGTCCAGTTGTTCCGCCATGATTTCGAGATGTTAGGATATTTGCTGTCCCACTTCTCAGCAAAGGCATCCAGCTCAGCTCTGGCTTGTTCCTCGGTCGCTGCGGCATAGATTTTCTTGAGGTCAGCAGCCACAGTCTTACGCTCCTTCCAGGGCACAAAGCGGAGAGAGTTGCGTATCTGATGGACTACGCATTTCTGAATCTCAGACTGTGGAAAAGCGGCTGTTATAGCTTCTGAGATGCCCTTGAGGTTGTCTACGGCAAAGATAAGAATATCCTGTACTCCACGGTTCTTTAGCTCGTTCATAACTGTCAGCCAGTATTTAGCGGATTCTGTCTCGGCAAGATATAGCCCCAGACAGGATTTATGACCTTCCATGCTGATGCCGATCACAAAGTAGATAGTGACGTTGCGAACAGCTCCGTCCACACGCATCTTTAAAACCATGCCGTCCATAAAGACGATGGCGTATATCTCTTCCAAGGCTCTGTTCTGCCATTCTTTAGCCTGTGGGAGAATCTTGTCTGTAATAACGCTGACTGTCTCCGGCGATAGCTCATGACCGTAGATATCAAAGATGTGCTCTTTGATGTCACGGTTACTCATACCCTTGGCATACATGGAAATTACTTTAGCTTCAATGCCTGATATATCTGTCTGGCGTTTCTTGACTATTTCAGGCGAAAAGGTTGATAGGCGATCACGGGGTACTTCGAGTTCCATTTCGCCCATTTGTGATTGTACTTTCTTGGAAGAACGACCGTTACGGCTGTTGCCGTCACTTACGTTCGGTTCATGTTTCTTATAGCCTAAATGGGCTTCAAGCTCACCTTCGTAGAGCGTTTCTATGACTTCTTTCATCATGTCACGCATAAACACCTGAAGGTCTTCTGTGGTTTTTACATCGCTTTCAGCAAGCAGTTCTTTCAGTTTGTCCTTGTCTAATTTCATCATAAACCTCGCATGTTAGTTTAACACATACGACGTTTACACACTTTTATTTACACGCTCTTCTGTGCCCCCTATTCCAACGGGTTTCCACCGCTCATATCCGCTCAAGACCGCTTTAAGTGTGACAAATACTGTGACGAACTAACACCCTAATTTGGCTTGTAGTTCTGTAATTGAATCACTGGGCAACCTTCTGCCAAGTTTACGAAATATT